>CAJTVL010000075.1 GCA_910579425.1 uncultured Lachnospiraceae bacterium
ATGGTACTCGCCCTCTCCCTTGATGGCAAGCACGGCCTTTGGCTTTAACTCCATCACCACCCATTCCATGTATAGGTCTGCGTCCCACCATCCTCATAAACCTTTCTGACCGGAATCAATAACAGAACCGCTGTTATCACTGCAAAAACAATAATGAGTTTCTTTTTCACATTTGCCTCCTCACGCCCTCGCATCAAAGCCGTCCTGCACTTCAACAGCATCCTGCCTTGCCGCATGGTACGCATCATAGTAGGCAGCCTTCAAAGCCCCGTGTACCTGCGTCTCCGCCTTCGACTCCTTCTCATGCCAGCCCACGCCCGCCGTGTAAGTCAGTATCTCGTCTCCGTTCCCGTCATACACATGGACGGCGGAGCCCATTCCCTCGGACTGGAACCTTGCCTCATACGGCTCCCCGAACAAGAGGCGCAAGCGCCTCTCATCCGCCTCCCGTATCGTTTTCATGTCACCCTTCCCCATCAGCGCCGCCCTGTCCGGTGCGACTTGCTGGACAAGAACCGGAGATATATATTTACATTTAACAAGGCTCTCCCTGCTGATTGAGCGCTTGGTAGTTGCTGTCCATATAATTCTTTTTCCCGAAAGGAACATAATTTTCATCCAGCAGAATCATATTCCCGTTTCCGAGATCCGGGAATTTCTGTGCGATTTCTTTCAGAACCTCCCACTCGTCTTTGGAGTTTTCCCGGTTATCTTCCTCCACCTGTCTTAATGCCTCTCCAATCTCCTGCTGATCCATTGTACCCCAGTAAAGAGGGTGGGGCTGAAAGGACGAATGGTACTTGCCCCCTTCGTAGCAGAAAAAGCAGGAACAGGGGATTTTTTCAAAAAATCTACTTTTGTTTACATGAAAGAATTGCAATATCTTTTGGGTACTAAACTCATTTATTTAATCATCCTCTAGATCCGCCCTCCAGTTTCCCCATCAAAAAAATGAATAAACTGCTTATCCAACGCCAAATAACACCTATCACCAACCTTTAACGAACAAACCGCATCCGTTACAATCCCCAGATTACCTAAATTTTCTGTATCTGCAAAAACAACCGTTTCCCGTCCAGTCCACTCTACCGATACTACCTGTGCCCTGATATGATCGGGATTCTCGGTGATATGGATATGCTCCGGCCTTATACCGCAAAATTTCTCTCCCTCTTTCCAGATATTCATAGGCGGTGATCCGATAAATCCGGCCACAAAAAGATTGGCCGGTTTCTGATAAAGCATCTGCGGCGTATCCATCTGCTGAACCACGCCATCCTTAAAAATAGCAATGCGATCCCCCATGGTCATAGCTTCCGTCTGGTCGTGGGTCACATAGATGGTCGTTGTGCCCAGTTTTCTCTGTAAAGCTGTAATCTCCCGGCGCATCTGCACTCTCAGTTTTACATCAAGATTGGATAGAGGCTCATCCATCAAAAATAGTTTCGGGGCGCGGACCATCGCCCTCGCAAGCGCTACTCTCTGTCTCTGACCTCCGGAAAGCGCTATGGGCCTGCGCCAGAGATATTCCGACAAATCCAGGCTGTCTGCAATCTCTGTAACCCGGCGCCGGATATCCTCTTTCTTCCAATGGCGCATCTTCAGGGGAAATGCAATATTATCAAATACTTTCATGGTAGGATATAACGCATAATTTTGGAACACCATAGCGATATCGCGGTTTTTTGGCGGAACCAAATTCATCAGCATCTCTCCCATATGGATCGTTCCGCTGTCCACACGCTCCAGACCGGCGATCATGCGCAAGGTCGTGGATTTTCCGCAGCCGGACGGCCCTACAAATACTATAAATTCTCCGGGGCGGACGTCCATACTGACCCCTTTTACGGCATGCACGTCCCCTGAATACCATTTATTTACCTGTTCTAATGTCAATGATGTATTTTCCATAAATCACCTCATATTTGTGCAGCTTTGCTGCGACTCAAATCCATGCGGAGAATGCCCGTATTTTGGGCATTCTCCTGTGTGAGACTTGGTACTTCTTAACGAAGCAGCCTCTGCTGCTGAGCTTTAGAAGTACTTCTCACACTACGCCCTTAATCTTTCATTCCGGAAGCCGCAATCCCCGCTTCCAGATATTTCTGGCCAAACAAAAAAATTAGCAACGCCGGCATCAGCATGATCACGGAAGCTGCAAGGGAAGCTCCTGCATTTTCCGCGGTTACCGTGGGAAGATAAAGCGACAACGGCCATAAGGTCTGATCTTTCAGAAATGTCATAGGCTGCTCCAATGCATTCCAGTATTCCAAAAATCCCAAAACCACCGCTGAAAGAATGCCCGGCACACCAAGGGGAAGCCCTAGGTGGATAAAGATCTGCCAGGCCCCGGCGCCATCTAAGGAGGCAGCCTCCGTCAGCGCCGATGGTATGGCCGCAAAAAAACGGATCATAAGGAAAACGGGAAAAGTAGAAACAGCGCCGGGCAGGATGATCGCCCAGACGGTATTCATCAGTCCCAGACGATCCAGCACAAAATAACTGGAAACCATAGTCACCTGAAAGGGCATCAGCATCAATATAATATATAACGCATACAATACCCCTTTCCCCCGGAATCGGAATCTGGCAAAAGCCCAGGCTGCCGGTGCGCCGATCACAATCTGTCCGACCACAATGGGAAAGACCTGTTTGCAGGAGTTCCAGAACATTGTGAAAAACTCAGGCGCGTCCAGCAGTAATTCCACATAAGGTTTTAAGGTCGGATACTGGGGCAGAATGGGCCAATGGGCATACCCGGCTTTCTCAGACAGAACCGGTGCCAAATTATGCACCATTTCCCTGCTCCCCATAAAGGAAGCCGACAGTAACATCCACAGGGGCACCCATACAAAAAGCGCCGCCGCAGACAAAAGCATTGCAATCATCCATTTTTTCATTTTCCTTCACCCCTTCCCCATATCATCTGCAGGAAACCAATCAGCGCCATTACCACTAGCGCCATCAGCACAGCACCGGCGCACATTTTATCAATATCCAGCCGTGTAAACCAGTTATTGAACAAATGCTGGAGCATATAGATGCTCTCATGGGGATAACTGCCCGAAATGAGATACGCTTCCCGGAATACCTTAGAGGAGTTCAGCAGCGACAGCACAGCGGCTGTGAATAAGGTAGGCATCAGATTAGGAAGCGTAATGCGAAAGAAACACCGCAGGGCCCCGGCTCCATCCAAAGACGCCGACTCATACAGCGACGGTGAGATGGCTGTAATCCCCGACAGCCACAGCACCATGTCATAGCCTGCATTTTTCCAGATATACGTTACCATCAGTACCGTCATGGCCGATTCGCTGTTCAGCCAATGAACCGTTTCCATGCCCACACTGCCGAGCAGATGGTTCAGCAGACCGTTTTCATGGAAGATCACCTTCCAAAGCAACACCACCGAAGCTACCGGAATTGACATTGGAATAAGAAAAGAAGTTTTATATATTCCCCTCTTCTCCTTCAGTGCGTCCACAAGCAATGCCAGCAACAGGGAAAACAGCAGCAATACAGGAATACAGATCAAAGTAAATTTTGCCGTATTCCCGGCTGCCCGCTGGAACGCTTCGTTTTGAAAAACATCCGTATAATTTCTAAACCCTACAAACTGCCCGCCCATAGCCGAAAAGAAAGAGCGCCGGAGTACATCACAAAAGGGAACCAATACCAGTACGCTGACCATCAGCAGGCTTGGCAGTAAAAATATCCATGGAGTGACGCCATCCAGTTCCGGGGCAGTCTGCCGATTAACTTTCCGCTTTTTCTTCAATAAATACAATTTCATTCCCTCCCTGATCCAAATAGTTTCCGGTTCCCAACATCTTGTCATGAAGATCCAGCAGCCATCTTATGGTCAACCATACCATTGGAAGTATCCATAATGTAATAGATGGGTTCCCCGCCAGGGAATCCTTATTCTTCCATATGAGACAAAGCAGGCCTCCCCACCAGATCAGGCTGATCTGGAGGATGTTTTTTGGCGCAGGCACGGGCAGCCGCCTGACAACAAGCCACAAAAACAAAACTGTCAAAACGGACAGTATGCCGCCAAGAAGAAAGGTTATCCAAAATGTCCTTTCCCATGCCGCAGGGGGCATACGGAAGATTGCCAGAATACCATCCCTGACCTGTGCACAAAGGCTGCTCCAAAAGGAACCATCCGACCATCTGGTGGGCAGAAACCGGGCCGGTACACTCCACGGGAATCCAACCGTCCAGGAAATCGCCGTCATTCCTGCAAACATCAGCGGAACAGACATAAGGAATAAAAGCCATGTATAACGAAGTTTCCACAAACGGTGTGCAATGCACATAAGAACCCATGCCCAGAGCAGGAATGCAGGGAGGGCTGCCAGTATTCCAGACAGCCAGACATACAGACCAAGGTCTGTCATGTCTCCCACTGGTAATTGATATTTTTGGAGTATCTGTTCCGCTGCGTAAGTGCCTCCCTGTTCTTCGGAGAGATTTAACCACAATCCCTGAAACATCCTCTCTTCCGTTTCTTCTGCCGGAAAGAACGCCAGTCCCTCCTTTCCTTCCACAACGCCGCATACATACCATGTTTTCTCATTCCATTGAATCATCTGCCCCAACACATCAGAAGAACCCCAAAGAGCATGGGCAGTTCCCTCGTCGATCACACAGCCCTTTTCATCTCCCGGCCAGTATCCATATCTGAACCGGCAAAGCTGCAGACGGGAAATGTCTCCATAATACTCGAAGACTTCTCCGTTTACCGGATTCGGGTAAAAGTCCCCATACAATATCTGTTCATAATGGGACATCCACAATACAAAGGAAGGGGGCACCTGATTCATCTGCGCCGGAGAGACGCCCATGCCGCTTTCCCACCGCACGGAAACGCTGTTATCAAACCATTCCATTTTCTTCTGACAGGCTGCAGAGCCATACCACATAAGGAGAAGACACAGTCCCAACATACAAAGCCTGAAATATTTAATTTTCCACACGCACCCTGTCTCCTTTCCCAATCGGCTTTGAGGTCTGTATCACGATCTGGTCATCCGGGAAAAATACGCCTTCCACGGCTGCACTTTCCATGTTCTGCTCCTTTATCACAACATCCACCTCTTCCACCGTCTGCTCTGTTCCCAGTACGGATTGTTTTTCACGGACAACCAGGACCACTGTCTTTCCGTGGGCAGCTCTCAGTGCAGAAACAGGCACAACAGCCTGATATCTGCCGCTGTTTTTTTCCAATTCCAATGTCCCGGCAATTCCGCTGGAAAAAGTGCCTTCTTCCAGCCAGGCGATGAGCCGGACCTGGCCATCTGCATTGGGAACACCAATAGAAGTAATCGGTAACTGGACAGACTGGGTAATTCCTCCTATGGTATAAAAAAGCTGGCCCATGTCCCCCGCAGACAATTTCTCCGCTGTTTTTTGTTCTACACTGGCAGTAAACTGAAACCTCTGGTCTGCCCGTGACAGGGTGAGTACCGCCCCATTGTCCTGTGTGACGAAAGCTTCCGTCACTGACTTTACCGTTCCGTCTACCGGAGCGGCAACCACCCCATCCTGCATGCTGATCAGCCTTATCTCCTCTAATGTATTCTGTTTTTGACGCAACTCGTTTTCATACTGCAGCCGCTCCACTTCATTTTGCCTGCGCATGGCGGCATCTGACTGTTTCGCTCTTTCCAACTGTTCTTTTACGGACTCTAATTCTATAGCCGCAGTTTCTATCGCCCGCTGAGCCCTCATGATCTGCTCCTCTCTGGACAGGCCGGCGTTCTCCCAATCACGCACAGCCGCATTCAGTTCGCTCCGTGCGGCATCCGCACTGGCCAGTGCAGACGAAACCATGGATTCATTGCTGAAATCTGTCTGTTTCTTCGTATCACTCAATTTATTCTCCGCTTCCCGGACATCATCCTGTGCTTCCGAAACCAGCTGATCCTGCCGTGCCTGTATCCGCTCCAGGTTCTCACGAGCCCACGCAAGCGTGTCTTCTGCATCCGACAGACTGCGTGCCGCCTGATCGGCCTGAACCTGAGCCATCTCCTTCTGAGAGCGCGCTGTATCTACCCGCTCCTGGGCTGCTGCGCGTTCTTCATCAGTCGCGTTCTCCCCAAGGGATTCAAGAGCCTCTTCTGCCTCCTGAAACGCCTGCCCCGCCTGAGCAAGTTCCCCGGCTGTACGCTCACAGGTGCTTTTTGCTGATGAATATACGCTTTCGGCCTCTGACAATGATTTCTGGGCGGCCGAAACAGCTTCCCCACGGCTATATTCCGCATCACCCAACGCTTTTTCAGCTACATCCAGGCCGTTTTCGGCTGTTTCAATCCCTTCCTCTTTTGCCTGTACCTTTGCCTTCTCCAGATCGTTCAATTCCTGATGATATCTGTTCTGAGCCTCTTTCAGGTCCTGTTCTACCTGAACGCCGGCCGCTTCCAGTGCTGCCACTAATTGCACATAGTCCGCCTGGGCATATCGCAGATTGTTCTCTGCCAACTGGAGCATTTTCGTATCTGCACTGGGTATTTCATAGGACAAATTATTGATCTTTAAATTCAGGATATTGATTTCATTTTCAAGCTGCTCTGTCACTGTCTGAATAGAATCCAAATCCAGCTTTAAAATTTCATCGCCTGCATTTACGCAATCCCCCGCCTGGACCATCCTGTTGGAAATACGCAGATTTCCGGGAAGGACAATATCCAAAGTATCCCTTGCCTCCAGTGTGCCCGGTATCGTATAACTCTGGACTAACACTCCCGGTTTTACTGTATCCGTCCTTACCTTGGCGATGGTCAGGTCAGTGGCTATTCTGGACAGTATGGTAAATATCAGCATCATCGCAAAAAATCCGGACAATAAGCGTACTGCTGTCCTTTGCTGGGCACTGGAAAAGATTGATTTTGGCTTTTTCCCGGATAAAAGCATTTCTTTTTCTAATGTCAGCCTTTGTGCGGCAGTTACCGCAGCTTTTCTTTTAACCCCCATAAGGGCTTCTTTCCAATGGTAACGAAAGGGTATCATTTCTATTTGCTTTTTCTTTCTCTTTTTAAACATCTGATTCAATCCCCACCTGTTTATCCGTTTATGCTACTCTTTAGGACAGCTGATGTTGTACTTATGCAAGGGGCGCATACTTTTAACCGAAGATACACCCCTCGCATTTTATGTATTACTCTTTCAAATACAATTCTATCTTTTCCATCACAGCGGCAGCTGCCGATTCTGCTGTGAGCGTTCCGTCCAGCAGGCCCTTCATCTGGCTTTGAACAGCCTCCCGAACTACCTGATCCACAAAGATCGGTGTATTCAGCTGACCGCACATCTCACGGAATTTTGTACTGTTTTCTTTGTTTTTTATAGCATCTTCTACCAACTTATCAAGAGACCGGCTATTAACCGGGAAACCGTCATACAGATAGACATCCTGCACGGTCTGGGATAAAAGCAGATTCACAAACTGTAATGCAAGCTCCTGCTGCTCACTGGCGGATGTAATCCCTACAGCCTGCCTTGGCGTGTAGAAAGACTCTCCGAAAACAGGCATCAGGCCATGCTCCGCAGACATTCCGCTTCCACTTAAATCGGAAAGAATTACATTTGTTGTATTGTATCCCTTAATCTCCTGGACATAAAACAAATCTTCCTCTGATTCCATAAAGCCCATCAGTTCAAACAGCACAATCCTTCCGTCCACTACGCCAATATCGGTCTCCATAAAATTTGATTCCTGCGCTTTCTGAATACGAAGCATGTCAGTAAAATATTTCGTAAGCGCTGCTTCATCAATCTTACCTGATTCCACAAAATCACTGGAGCAGTCTTCATAATAATCCATCATCATCCCTTCTTCTCCATACAGATTATTGGAAGGTGTCAGGAAAGGCGCTCCTCCGTTCCCGCTGTTTTCTGTGAAATCCGCCAGCTCCTCCAGAGATCTGACAGAATCCAGGGCACTCTGCTCTCCTGCCATTGCCGGAATGGTAAAACGGCTTGGTATCCCATAGCAGTGACCTTCATATTCATATGCTTTGGCAATATTCTCCAAAATCCCACCTTCTGCCATTGTATTGATCCCATCTGTCAAATCCGTCAACACGCCTTTTTCCATATAGCTGTTCACGGGCAATCCATCCAGCAGCAGAATGTCAGGGCCGTTCCCGTTTAAAAGTTCCGTATTCAAGGTTCGGATGATGTCCTCTGTATTGGCAGAAGCCGCACCTTCCGATGCAATCCTGAAATCAATCCGCACATTGGGATTCTGCTGCTGAAATGCGCCAATGGCCTGCCTTATGGTACTGTTATCTTTCAGCCCGAAAATCGTTAAAGTAGTATCCGGAACTGCAGGGATATCAGGATCATAGACATAATGCATGAGCTTCACACCATCCGCAGCACTGAGTATCGCAAAAAATCCATCCGTACCATCGCTGACCACGCCTCCAAGCAGGGCCGAAGGCAGGGAAAGAGAAGTCAGATCACCTTCCACCACTCTGTCCCAGTCGCTGCTTCCTGCAATCTGGCGGTAAATGCCTGTCATATCAGCCACATATACGCCGGAATCGTCCATCCCCTGACAGGAAGACAGGGAAAGGGTATCAAAGGTCACTGTCTGCTCCTGCGCCCCTGAATCCAGATTGAAAACCAGCAGTTCATTCTTTCCCATACCGGGAGCCAGCATTTTCCCATTATGTATACTTACGCTCCAGTTATATCCGGTAATGGCATATTCTTTTTGGGGTGAAGCATCCACGCCGCTGTAACAGGAAGCACCTGCTGCTCCAAAAAGAAGCAGGAAATCTCCGCCAGGCAGGCTGCGTACACCGCATAGCTGGCTGCCGTCCGCGCTTTCTGTCTGCGCCAGTCCCGGCACGTCTACAGCCTCTGCTTTCTGGTCTTTTATCTGATAAACACTTGTTTTAAAATTTTCATCTGCTGCCACAAGATAGGTAGTACCGTCTCCGGCCTCCGAAATATCCAGAATATTTCCCAAATCTTTGGCCCAGGTCATGGAAGTCTGCGTAAACTCTCCGCTTTCAGCAGACAGGACACATCGGTTCAGAGACGCGCCACCGTCTGCACTTCCTGCTGTGTAGAACACAAGATCTCCGTTTTCTCCTAAGCACAGGCCCATAGCCTGGTCAGCATTTTCCACAGTCGCTACCTGCTGTTCAACATAACGGCCCATTGTCGCATTTCCGGTTTCTTTACTGTCTCCTTTGCCGCAGCCGGATAACAAACCCAGAGACAAGCTCAAACATAATGCTATGCCAAGGAACCGTTTTGCTGCCACACCTTTTGCCTTTCTGCTGTCCATGCTCCAACTGTTCCAGTTCTTTTTTTCCATATGTAAGGAACCTCCTTTAAAAAATTTGACATCCACATCGTCTTTTAAAACTCTAGCACAAGGGAAAAGATCCATTTTGAATATCCGATAACTCTTTTCCTAAGAAAAAATGGAGACATTGTGTTTTTTCTCCAACAGAACATAATTTAGCTATTTGTTCTATTTCAAAAAAGGAACAGTCATTCTGCAATTTACCAAATAAAAAACGCTGCATCCCTATACGTGGAGGCATACAGCGTTTTTAATGTTTTTAAGCTATAAAACGACAGGTATATCAGGAGATTTTGGGCATCCGTATTTCAGTGGCATAAAATACGCCATCTTTAAAGCTGCCTTTCAAATCAACGGACATTTTTTCCTTCAAATCCTGAAATCCGGCTTCCACATCCTCGAAGTTTTCCCCATCGTCACAGATTCCCCTCATATAAAAATAAGTAGTATCGTCAAACATCACCTGGATCAGCTGGGAATCAGGAATATCCGCATCGGAGCTGGGAGGCGTGCTCGACAGAGATCCATCTTCCAGAATTTCTGCTTTTGTTTCTGCGATATAAAAGGAATCTTCCGAAATTTTCCATACCTCTCCCAGAAAATCGGCGTCAAAAGCGGCTGCCGTCTCCGCATCTAAAACCTGTCTTTTTTCTGTGGCTGTTTCCTGCTGCTTTTCCTCATTTTCGGCATTGTCTGCTGACGGTACAGCGTTTGCATCCCCCAGTGGTGTCTCCTCCACTGGCTTTGGTGCCGCTTCAGGAGCCGATGCCGTTTGAGAGCCACATCCGGCCAAGAGTGCATTCAGCATACAGACAGTACAAAATAATACAGTTGCTTTTTTGAGTTTTTTTCTCATGGTAATTCTCTTCTTATAAAAAATAAAAATTGGACAAACGCGTTTTGTCTTTTCCAACTCTATCACATGAAGAAATTGCCATTTTGAATTTCCTGTAATTCTTTTCCTAAGAAAAAATGGAGGCATTTTGTTTTTTTCCAACGCAGTAAAATCTCAATATTTTCTTCATAGAAAAGACGTTTTTTAACACAGGATTTATGGTAAAATAAGAGAAATATACCCTGCTGACAGGGAAAGTTCGCTTAGAGGCTTATCATTTCATGCACAAAAGCATGTACATATTACAAACAGTAGGAAAGGAGTATTTTATGCAAAAAGATAAATTGCTGATCGTTGATGACGAAAAAGAGATTGCTGACCTTATCTCTCTTTATCTTAATAATGAAGGCTTTCAGGTGTTTACCTTCTATAATGCAACAGACGCGCTTCAATGTATTCAGACAGAAGACCTGGATTTGGCAATTCTGGATATCATGCTTCCCGACATAAGCGGCTTCACTTTATGCCAGCAGATCCGGGAGGAACACCGGTATCCGATTATCATGCTCACAGCAAAGGGGGAGGGTATGGATAAGATTACCGGTCTCTCCCTGGGCGCGGATGATTACATGACAAAGCCTTTTGAGCCACTGGAACTGGTTGCCAGGGTAAAGGCACAGCTCAGAAGATATAAGCATTACAATGTTGGTACGGAGAAAAAAGAAGACATTATTGCCCTTTCCGGCCTGGTTCTCGATGTAAAGGCGCATAAATGCACGCTGAATGACCAGCCCCTTTCCCTGACGCCGACAGAATTTTCCATTTTGGAGATTCTGATTCAAAACAAGGGGAATGTGGTCAGTTCCGAAGATCTGTTCCACCAAATCTGGAAAGATGAATATTATACCAAAAGCAACAATACAATCACTGCACACATCCGGCATTTGCGGGAAAAAATGGGGGATTCCTATGAAAATCCGAAATATATTAAAACGGTCTGGGGATACGGCTACAAAATCGAGGACTAAAGATAAGGATACGGATTACTCCGCTTTTCAAATCCGGATCATGTGGCGGTTCTGTACCAGCGCACTGGTTTCTACTGCAATCGTCATCCTGCTGTATCTATTTTTGTGGAAAGAAAGGATGGGCGAATGGATTATCCGCTTGATCGAGTTATGGATGGATATTGACCATGAAGATGCCTTTTATGTATACAGTGACTATTTTCGTGGAATCAAAGAAGTTTTTTTTGCGGCGGCTATCGTTCTGATCTTTTTGCTCCTGCTTGTGTTTCTGTTCCGTTGGCTGACCCGTTATTTCAGAGAAATCAATCAGGGAATTGACTGTCTTCTGTCCGACCGCGAAGAACAGATCCGGCTCTCACAGGAAATGCAGCCCTTTGAGATCAAGCTGAACACGGTCCAGAATATTCTGATACAGCGGGAGCAGGCGGCAAGAGCGGCCGAACAGCGGAAGAATGAGCTGGTCATGTATCTGGCTCATGATATCCGCACTCCGCTGACTTCCATCATTGGTTATCTCAGGCTGCTGGAACAGATCCCGGATCTTCCAGATGAAGAAAAGGAGAAGTATGTCCATATTTCTCTGGAAAAAACATACCGACTTGAAAAGATGATCAACGAATTTTTTGAGATTACCTGCTATAATACGCAGCAGATTACCATTGCCTCCAAAGCGATTGACCTCTATTATCTTCTGGTGCAGGTGATTGATGAACATTTGCCGCTGTTTACAGAACATGGAAATTATATTACCTTCCATGCGGCAGAATCGTTGGAAGTATGCGGCGATCCGGAAAGGCTTGCCCGTGTATTCAATAACCTGCTGAAAAATGCGGTGGCTTACAGCAGCAAAGGAACAGAAATCACAGTGAATGCGGAAGAAACACCGGAGCATATCGTTGTAACGGTCAGCAATCATGGAAAAACCATTCCGGATGATAAACTGGAAACCCTGTTCGAGAAATTTTATCGTCTGGATGAATCCCGCACTTCAAACACCGGCGGCACAGGCGTGGGACTTGCCATAGCAAAAGAGATTGTTCTCCTGCACGGCGGAACCATCTCGGCTGACAGCAAAAATGGATTGACTACTTTTACTGTTAAGCTGCCCATTTCCTCAAAAATACAACTCGCGGAACATTCATAGTCCGATAAGCATATCTTATTGAACATTAGTAGTTCAATAAGCATAAACTCTTCATTTTTTCTTAGGAAAATAACGCTTTAAAATTCAAAATCAGAAGGCCCTTGTCCGGTAAAATAATTACCATACAAGGGTTTTTTGATGCATTCAATTATGTTTTATGAAAGGAGCTACTGATTTCATGAAAGAACAAAAAAATCTTCCCGTCCGCAGACATCGAAAACGCAGAAAGCATCGGCTATGGCTTCGTGCCCTTCCGCACGTTGTTCTTATAGCCGGCTGCCTTGCAATCATTGTTTCCATTACCGGTAGCGTGTTCGGTAAGGAAAGCATCCCCGATGAAATTGTTTCCAATGAGATGATTTCCGTTGAAGCAATACCCGGAAGTCCTGTAGTTGAGACAGATGATTTCCAGGTTGATACAGAACAGACAGAAATACAGACCATGGATACGGAGTGGTATCTCACATTGGTAAATAGTGAACATCCGCTTCCGGAAAATTACATGGATGATCCGGTCTCCCTGGTGGATGTACCTGGGGGTGAGAAGGTAGACGAACGAATCTATGAGCCGCTTATGGAAATGCTGAATGATGCGGAAGATTTAGGACCCATCGTTGTTTCGGGCTATCGGACACCGGAAAAACAGCAGAGCCTGTATGATGATAAAATCAAAGAGTATAAGAAACAGGGGTATTCGGAAAGCGAAGCCATAAATCTGGCACAGCAATGGGTTGCCGAACCCGGCACCAGCGAACACCAGTTAGGGCTTGCTGTGGATATCAACGGAGCTACTTACGACATTTACCTCTGGCTCCAGGAAAACAGCTATAAATACGGCTTTATCTTCCGCTACCCCGGAAATAAGACGCACATTACCAATGTGGCCGAAGAGGTATGGCATTACCGCTATGTGGGAAAAGAAGCTGCGGCAGAGATTCGTGAGCGCGGGATCTGTCTGGAGGAATACCTGGAAAATCCTCAAAGCCAATATGTAAATGAACAGAATTCTCAGGAACTGCCCGTACAGGGTGAAACATCCTATGAACTGCGGAATGGGGAATGGGTTATTATTGACACATCGTCTCCATAAAACAAAAAATCAAATACATTATTTGGCTTGCATTCAATTTAATTAGTATAATTTGTTTAAGAGTAAACAATGTTGTTCGCACCAACAACCTCTGTTTGCTCTTATTTGTTTCTCGTTCTGCTATAAGACATTTTTATTCATGTTTAAACCGAAATATATGTCAATGTACTTGTATCTCCGGCCATAATTGCATTAAAAGCTGTGCCGGAGTCATAGGGGAACTGCCAATCCGAATAACACTTACATTATTCCGCATAGCATTTTTTGCCCTTGTAACGGAATCACGGCAATACTGAATAATATATTTTGTGTCCTGATATAATGATTTTCCGGCCTCCGCTAAAGTCAGCCCTCTATGCGTTCGTTCAAATAATTTTATCCCCAATGAATCCTCTAAAAGATTGATCTGCTTAATAACTGCCGTTGGCGTAATATAGGATTCCTCCGCTGCCTTGTTAAAACTCCCGGCATCCGCCACACGGATAAATGTATCTAACTGTGGATTATACATGAAATATCACCTCTGTCCTTTTTCCGTATTCGTCTCTGATCGGCAGGTTTTTCTGCCTCTCGGGTATCATCCATGCGTGGCCGAAACGTACAATACCCTCAATCCGGTTCCCTTCACACAGTTTTTGGACACGCCGCTCAGATATTCCCCATTTCTCCGCCGCTTCTTTTACAGAAATATAATCTAACAATTTCGACACCCCCATTGATATATTTCCATTATATACGGAGAAACGAATAAATGCAAACATAGATATATGCCACAAGTCCTAAATTTTTATTAAAAAGACTTTATCACATACTTTTGAAACTTCTCCGGCACATCATAGTTTTTTAGATGTTCATAGCCAGCCAGTTCTTTGTTCCCGCTTGAATCAACACGATAAACCAGTTCGTCATATCCTAAAGGATTATGCGCCCCTACCTGTGGGGTAACACCGAATTTTACGGAAATAAATCCCGGCTCTTTCTTCCCAATATCTACAATCGTTATTTCATAATCGTAAACTGCTATTTCTCCCGAATAATATTTTGAATAGAAATTCGTAACCACATTGGTGATGTCCTCAATAAATAATGCTATAACCAGTTCATCCGTGACTTCTTCCTTGGTTGCAGCATCCGCATTGAATGTCTCTATGGTCGAATTCCTATTTCTATTAAAAATATTGAACAATAAAAATGCCAGTAAAATTAGCAGACAGGCGGTTATAAACCTATATTTTTTCATAAGGCTCCATGCTTTTTATTACTATATCTACACCACGCCTATCTGCAATATTCCATTGGCATTTACATAGAGCCGTTTCCATGTTTGTGTCATATCCCCCATATTTCAACAGCATTTTTCTACAAACGGGCGAAACTCCATACTTTCACGGAAACTCTCATACTTTCACGCAAAACTCGGATACTATCACGGAAACTCCCGACTTTTGCCTGATAGTACGATTTTTTCCCCAATCGCCATCCTATCAGCGGCATCAAAAACCCACAAAAAGAGAGGATCACCAGTCGCCCCGGTGAACCCCTCCAATCCTGAAAACCCTTGATTTCAAGCCATTTCTCTATACTTTTGCCAAATCGTTCTAAATTCCTATGGCATCAATTCTGAATAGCCGCCTGTGCCACTGTTAGATTTTGATGACTTTTACCCCTGGGGTAAATGATTTACCCCTTTTACCCCACCTATAATTTCACTTTGCAAATAAAAACAAAATATGACAAAGCAACACCTAATTTCTATTTTCCCATTATTATATCATCAATTATTGAACGTCCTTCTATTAAAACATTATCATCCAAGATATCTACATTTTCTTCTCGCTCTGCTATAGACTTCATCAAATCACCTAATGTATCGCAATCTCCTGCTAATGAACTTAAAACAGAAGATGTCTTTTTCAATAATGCCTCCTCAGCAATATCAAAATACTCTTTTTTATACAATAACTTATGGTTGATTTCACTCCATCCCTCTTCAAAAATACTCCTTGTCTGTATTTCTATTGGAACCATTATCCCATCTTCATTATGCCGTATAGTGTAATGGATAGATCTATAATCAACTCCATATTGAAACTCTACATTCTTTAAGCCTTGATAAATTTTCTTATCATCTCCTTCTCTCAATTTAACTTGTGGCTTTTCACAGAAATTCTTTTTATAATTTGATGTGATAACTTTGTGCAATGGTAAATAATCGCTTTTAAACACATATAATGCTCTTATACCAATAATATCCGTTATCTCAATCAGATATGTATCTTTATTAAACCTAATATCAGTTTCCTCATATTCTACAGCTTTTCTAATTATTTTTTCTATAAGGTGTTCTGAATCCTTTATTCGAAATTTAACTGAATGAACATGTGGTAAATTACCAATTTCATTCACATAATCCGCGGCAATTCTTTTAAATTCATCCAGTTTTGAATTATAATCTTGTTCGATATCCATCAATGTATCCCACGATAATCCCGATTGATAAAACATCTCTTCATTCTTATATTCTTTAAAAAAAGACTGCTGATTAATCATTTTTTCAATGTACTCCTATTCCCATTAGCTGTAAAAAAACAACAAATTGCCATTTCCAAAGATTGAGCTGTAAAAACTCTAAATTTGAAATTATAAAACCACAAATTTGCCATTTCTAAAAGAGTCTGTTTTTGAATAATATCTTTATGTGAACAATGCCATTTCATTTTCGCTACCAAATTATTCACAATAAAAAGTTCATTTATGTATAAATCTGTATCTTTTTCCACATTAGAAACCAATTGAATTGGCTGACGACGCAAAAACCAATAACTACTATACGCATACACCTTATTTAGATTAGCATGATCTATTCCATGAAACTCTTTCATTCTTATCATATCCGCAAAGTAATCACAAACTGCATACCCTAAACGCCTACTATTAATTTGTACACAATCAGAGAGCCCTTTTTTCTCAATAAACTTCTTGGCATCAGAATACCAAACTCCAAAGCGCTCCTGTAAATCCTCTATTGTATAATGATCCAAAATAAAATCGTACTCTATTTCATACCCCTGACCTTCTTTTGTTCCCATACTAAACTTTCTCCTGCTATTTATAATAATCCATTAAAGTCAAAAAGAGTCTGACTAATAGTCAGACTCACATTTGTCAATTCAAATCTAAAAAGTCTTGTGAATCAGCATCATCCAAATATTCTTCAAACGCCTTTTGATCATCCAATAAGACTGTTTTTTTATAATTCGGTCCTTTATTTTCAGATGTATCCTTTTTATATCGATTTGACATAAAATCTTTTTTGAAATTATTCATTTCACGAAGTGCGTCTTCATCAAATCTATATTGTTCAAATTGAGCGCTCATGGCGTTTCCTCTTCTCTTTCCTAAACCAACCGTGGCTTAATAATTCTAGCATAGAAAAGACCTTTTGTAAATACATTTTTTTGCTTTTTTGCAATACCACTACAATTTTATCCATATTATAAATTCTCTTAAATTTTACCATCAATATATGGTGGTTGTCAATCATTTTTTACTATATATTGTTTCAACCTTTATTTTCCGCTTGCTAATCCGCCAAAACAGAGGTAAGCTACGACACCACGGAAGGAGGGATTGGATTGGAAAAAGATTCTGCATTGTACCAGCTCATGGACACCCGCATGAACGGAATTGTAAGCGGCGACGGGGAATACCAGGCGATTCTCCGGAAGTCGGACATTTACTCCGGCGAACTGGACAGGATGGATTTATCAAAAGAAATCCGGCTGCTGATTGACCGCTACGTCAGTGAGCAGAATGCGCTGGGCTCCCGGTTTGGGATGCTCGCCTACCTGTTGGGATTTTCCGACTGCAAGGCCATGTTCTTGGGGAAAGGTCTGCCGACAGAAGTAAAAGAAATGAATACCGAATTGTAACTGCAAAAAAGCCGGACAGGACGGAAAGGCTGCGCCCACAGCCCTTCCGCCCTGTCTCTCTTTCGTTTTAAATAAATATCCATACCTCCAACCCAGCGTACCTGTTGGATTTTGACCACTGCGGGTGTTTCTTGAACCACGCCCGCTCGTCATCCGGCGTGACCGTCAGCTGCCAAGCTGCGGCGTGTCAAAGGACAGCCCCGTTTTGCCCCTCTGCGTCACGCCAAGACCGCAGAAATTATTCTGCTTTAAGCTGACCGCAGAGCCGGAGAAAGTGAAATTCCCCGTTTCGAGGCAGGACTGCGCAAAGGCGATGTCGCCCCTCACGCCCTCCGCCTCCCCTTCCGAAAGGTAGAACGGGATCACATCCAATACAGCCTGCGCCACGGACGGGTTCTTCTTTTTCAGGTATGATTTCATCTGTTCTGCAGTCGCCGCCGATTTCCCCATAATGGCGGTAAGGGAATCCTCCGCTGTGCCTCCCTCCATAGCCGCCTTGATGTCTTTTCGGAACTGCCCCATCGACAATCCAAACTTACACCATAAATGCTCCACGTCACCGTGGTTACTGGCAATGCCCCTTTTACATCCCTCGGAATGGGAAATCACCACACCGTCCGCCATAGGGTCTAAGCCGAACTGCTGACAGAGATATGCGAATAATTCCACCGCGCATTTATAGGTGGCAAGCACATGGCTCTTCGTATTCTCCCCGTCCCCGGTCTCCGCCCATGATGCGCCGCCTGCATACTTAATGGTGGCAGGCTCCGTCATCTCCACACCGATGTGGGTATTGTTCGCGCCGCCTCCGCTGTGCCACCCACGGAAATCCCACG
>CAJTVL010000076.1 GCA_910579425.1 uncultured Lachnospiraceae bacterium
CAACAGGAAAGCAGACTGAAGGTCGCTGACAATACAGGTGCAAAAGAAATCCTTTGCATCCGGGTAATGGGCGGTTCCACAAGAAGATATGCAAATATTGGCGATGTGATTGTTGCTACGGTTAAAGATGCAACACCAGGCGGCGTTGTAAAAAAAGGCGACGTTGTGAAGGCTGTAGTTGTCCGCACAGTAAAGGGCGCCCGTCGTAAAGACGGTTCTTATATTAAATTTGATGAAAATGCTGCTGTCATCATCAAAGATGACAAGACTCCCAGAGGAACACGTATTTTTGGACCGGTAGCAAGAGAGCTTCGTGAAAAACAGTTTATGAAAATTGTTTCCCTTGCTCCCGAAGTATTATAGGAGGTATCCGGCATGGCAAGCTTAAAAATTAAAAAAGGCGATACGGTTAAGGTGATCGCCGGTAAAGATAAAGGCGCGGAAGGAAAGGTGCTTTCGGTTGACGCAAAGAATCATAAGGTTGTTGTGGAAGGCGTGGGCATGATCACAAAGCATACAAAGCCTTCGGCAATGAACCAGAACGGCGGGATTATTCAGAAAGAAGCGCCCATTGACATTTCAAACGTAATGTACGTTCATAAGGGGCAGCCTACAAGAGTGGGCTTCAAGCTTGAAAATGACAAGAAACTGCGTTTTGCCAAGTCAACAGGCGAAGTAATCGACTAATTCCGGGAAAGGAGAACGAAAAGCGTGAGCAGCAGACTTAAAACGTTGTATAAAGATGAGATCGTAGATGCTATGATCAAAAAGTTCGGATATAAGAATATCATGGAAGTACCGAAGCTTGACAAGATTGTGGTGAATATCGGCGTTGGCGAAGCGAAGGAAAATGCCAAGGTGTTGGAATCCGCTGTCAGGGATTTGGAGATCATTACCGGACAGAAACCCATTGTCACCAAAGCCAAGAAATCAATTGCCAACTTCAAGATCAGGGAAGGCATGTCCATCGGATGTAAGGTTACCCTGCGCGGCGAGAAAATGTACGATTTTCTTGACCGCCTGGTAAATTTAGCGCTCCCCCGTGTGCGTGACTTTAGAGGCGTGAACCCCAATTCATTTGACGGAAGAGGCAATTATTCACTGGGAATCAAGGAACAGCTTATCTTCCCTGAAATTGAGTATGATAAGGTGGACAAAGTAAGGGGTATGGATGTTATCTGCGTTACAACCGCAAAGACGGATGAAGAAGCACGTGAATTGTTGAGATTGTTTAATATGCCATTTGCAAAATAAAGGAGGTAAATTCATGGCTAAAACATCATTGAAGATCAAACAGCAGCGTAAACCCAAATTCTCCACAAGAGCATACACTCGTTGTAAGATTTGTGGACGTCCACATGCTGTTTTAAAGAAGTACGGAATTTGCAGAATTTGCTTCCGTGAATTAGCTTATAAAGGCCAGATTCCTGGTGTTAAGAAAGCAAGCTGGTAAATTTGTGGCGTTATATATTAAGGAGGAAAGAAAATGACAATGAGTGATCCTATTGCAGATATGCTTACAAGAATCCGTAATGCAAATACTGCAAAACATGATACGGTAGACGTTCCCTCTTCCAAAATGAAGCTGGCCATTGCTGATATTCTTCTGGAAGAAGGCTACATTAAGAAATATGATCTGATTGATGAGGGTAATTTCAAGACGATCCGCATCACTTTAAAATACGGTGTTGACAGAAACGACAGGATTATCAGCGGCCTCAAGAGAATTTCAAAACCCGGCCTTCGTGTTTATGCGGGGAAGGAAGAACTGCCCAGGGTACTTGGCGGCCTTGGAATCGCAATTATCTCTACCAATCAGGGCGTTGTAACTGACAAGAAGGCAAGAGAACTCGAGGTAGGCGGAGAGGTTCTGGCTTACGTCTGGTAGTATTGATCAATGTATGAAAGACACTGGCCTGGAGCCAGATTTGGAGAACCGCATATGTTTGGTTCTTCAGGCAGCATATAGATATGATTAAAACAGGAGGTACGGGCATGTCACGTATAGGAAGAATGCCAATCGCGATTCCCGCAGGCGTTACTGTGGAGGTTGCAGAAAATAATAAAGTGACTGTAAAAGGTCCCAAAGGAACACTTGGCAGAGTGCTCCCTGCGGAAATGGAAATTAAGGTGGAGGGAGCCGAGGTTATTGTTTCAAGACCCAATGACCTTAAGAGAATGAAATCCCTGCACGGTCTGACAAGAACACTGATCAACAACATGGTGGTTGGTGTTACCAATGGTTATGAAAAGAAACTGGAAGTCAACGGCGTTGGTTACAGAGCAGCCAAGTCCGGCAATAAGTTAACCCTGTCCTTAGGATATTCACACCCTGTTGAGATGACGGATCCGGAAGGCATTGAGACGGTAGTGGAAGGCCAGAACGTCATCATCGTGAAAGGAATCGACAAGGAAAAGGTTGGCCAGTTTGCGGCTGAGATCAGAGACAAGAGAAGGCCTGAGCCTTACAAGGGCAAGGGAATCAAGTATGCTGACGAAGTGATCAGACGTAAAGTTGGTAAGACCGGTAAGAAATAGATAAGGAGAGTGTAAAGATGGTTAGTAAGAAGTCAAGACAAGAAGTTCGTGTTAAAAAACACATGAAGATACGTAACCGCTTTAGCGGTACTGCACAAAGACCCCGTCTTGCAGTATTCAGAAGTAATAATCATATGTATGCTCAAATTATTGATGACGTGGCTCAGCACACCCTGGTGGCAGCTTCCACCGTGGAAAAGGAGATCAGGGATGCGCTTGAGAAGACGAACAACGTTGATGCGGCAGCATACTTGGGAACGGTAATCGGCAAGAGGGCAATTGAAAAAGGTATTGACACCGTAGTGTTTGACAGAGGCGGTTATATATATCATGGAAAGATCGCAGCGTTAGCTGATGCGGCCAGAGAAGCTGGCCTGAAATTCTAGGAAGGGAGAAACTTAACATGAGACGTACAATCATCGATGTCAGCGGTATGGAATTAACTGAAAAAGTAGTTTCCATTAAGCGTGTAACCAAGGTTGTAAAAGGCGGCCGTAACATGCGTTTCACAGCCCTGGTGGTAGTCGGGGACATGAATGGCCATGTAGGCGCCGGCCTGGGAAAGGCAACGGAAATTCCCGAGGCAATCCGCAAGGGCAAAGAGGATGCCATCAAACATCTGATTTCTGTTGCGATTGATGACAATAAGAGTATTACCCATGATTTTACCGGAAAATTTGGTTCCGCTTCCGTTCTTTTGAAGAAGGCTCCTGAAGGTACAGGAATCATCGCCGGAGGCCCTGCCCGTGTGGTTTGCGAGCTTGCCGGTATCAAAAATATTCGTACAAAGTCATTGGGCTCCAACAATAAGCAGAATGTTGTACTGGCTACGATTGCCGGACTTGGAGAGATCAGAACACCACAAGAGGTTGCGAGAAAGCGCGGCAAATCCGTAGAAGAAATCATGGCATAGGAGGGAATAAGAGATGGCAGAGCAGAAAATGTTAAAAATCACTTTGGTTAAATCTCCCATCGGTGCAGTTCCCAAGCACAGAGCAACGGTACAATCCATGGGTCTTAGAAAACTGAACAAGACCATCGTGCTGCCCGATAACGCGGCTACAAGAGGTCAGATTCAGCAGATCAGACATTTGATTAAAGTTGAGGAAGTATAAGAATAAAGGAGGTGTCAGCAATGAGTATGGAATTATCAAATTTAAAGCCTGCCAGAGGCTCTAAACACAGTGATAATTTTAGAAGAGGTCGTGGACACGGTTCAGGCAACGGAAAGACAGCCGGTAAGGGGCATAAGGGACAGAAGGCGCGTTCCGGAGCACCCAGGCCGGGCTTTGAAGGCGGTCAGATGCCTTTATACAGAAGAATTCCCAAAAGGGGCTTTACCTGCCCTAACGCAAAGGAAATCGTAGCAATCAATATTGGAGTGCTGAATGACAGGTTTGAGGATGGGGCAGTCGTTGATGTAGACGCTCTGATTGAATCCGGTATTGTTAAAAATCCCAAAGACGGAGTTAAGATACTCGGAAACGGAGAAATAACCAAGAAGCTTACAGTAAAAGCAAATGCGTTCAGTGCATCCGCAAAAGAAAAGATTGAAGCTATTGGTGGAACTGCAGAGGTGATGTAATGTTTTCAACCTTGAAAAATGCATTTAAAATTAAAGAGATAAGGAAGAAACTGTTATTTACGCTGGGCATGCTTGTTGTGATCCGTTTAGGATCGCAGCTCCCCGTGCCGGGTGTGGACAGGCATTATTTTTCTAATTGGTTTGCCCAGCAAACCGGGGATGCATTTAATTTTTTTAATGCATTTACGGGCGGTTCATTCCTTAATATGTCGATCCTGGCGCTCAACATCACGCCTTATATCACATCGTCTATTATCATGCAGCTCCTTACCATTGCAATTCCCAAACTGGAGGAAATGCAGAAGGAGGGGGAAGACGGGAGAAAGAAGATTGCTTCCATTACCCGTTATGTGACGGTTGCATTGGCGCTGATCGAGTCCACAGCCCTTGCCATTACCTTTGGCAATAACGGCGCGCTGGAGGAGTTCAATTTCTTTAATGTATTTACAGTAATTGTAGCGCTTACGGCAGGCAGTGCTTTCCTGATGTGGATAGGAGAGCGGATTACGGAAAAGGGTGTAGGCAACGGCATCTCTATCGTGCTGATTATCAACATTATTTCCAGGATCCCTCAGGATATTTCCCAGCTCTTCGAGCAGTTCGTGTTCGGTAAGGCAATCGCAGTGGGCGCAGTAGCAGCTATTATCATTCTTGCAATTATTCTGGTGATGGTGGTTCTGGTTATCATCTTAAATGACGGAACCCGCAGGATTCCGGTTCAATATGCAAAAAGAATCCAGGGAAGAAAGATGGTGGGCGGACAGACCTCATCCATTCCACTGAAGGTGAATACGGCCGGCGTTATCCCGATTATCTTTGCTTCTTCTCTGATGCAGATTCCTGTAATTGTCTGCAGCTTTTTCGGATACAGGGGAACAGGCGTCTGGGCTCATATCCTGAGAGGGTTAAGCTCCAGCAACTGGTGTAAGCCCAGTGAGCCGGTATATTCTATCGGATTAGTGGTTTATATCGTACTGGTGGTGTTCTTTGCATATTTTTATACCTCCATTACCTTCAATCCCATAGAGATTGCCGACAACATGAAAAAACAGGGAGGATTTATCCCTGGAATCAGGCCGGGCAAGCCCACCAGCGAGTATCTGACTAAGGTTTTAAATTATATCATCTTTATCGGCGCTGTAGGGCTTACGATCGTATGTGTCATTCCATTCTTTTTTAACGGAATATTTGGTGCGTCGGTATCTTTCGGAGGAACCAGCCTGATCATTATCGTCAGCGTAGTGCTTGAAACCATGAAGCAGATCGAATCACAAATGCTGGTACGCAATTATAAAGGTTTTTTAAATGACTAAAGGCAGCAGCCTGCGAATATATATTAGAGGTTAAAGGAAAATGGTGAGAGTTCTATCACTGCTTTCTCTTTGCCTCTATATTAAAATAAGAGAATTTTATGTGCTTTGCATGAGAATTTGCAGGCGTTTGGAAAGGGCTTAAAAATGAAAATAATTATGTTGGGTGCTCCTGGGGCCGGGAAAGGGACACAGGCCAAAATGATCGCGGAGAAATACGGAATTCCTCATATTTCTACAGGTGATATTTTCAGATCGAACATTAAAGACGGCACGGAACTGGGGATGGAAGCCAAGAAATATATGGATCAGGGGCTTCTGGTGCCGGATGAGCTTACTGTAAAAATTCTTCTTGACAGGGTGGCCAGAGCGGACTGCAGGAACGGTTATGTGCTGGATGGGTTCCCCAGGACGATTCCCCAGGCGGAGGTTTTGGATCAGGCGCTTGAGAAGATCGGCGATCAGATTGATTTTGCGGTCAATGTAAGTGTGCCGGATGAAAATATTGTGAAGAGAATGAGCGGACGCCGGGCATGTGTGGGGTGCGGCGCTACTTATCATATAGAACATATTCCGCCCAAAAAGGAAGGAATTTGCGATACCTGCGGTATGGAACTGACCCTGCGGGAGGATGATAAGCCTGAAACCGTTCAGAACCGTCTGAACGTTTATCACTCTCAGACACAGCCGCTGATTGAATTTTATCAAAAAAAGGGTATTTTACAGACTGTGGACGGTACTGTGGACATGAAAGCTGTGTTTGACGCAATCGTAGCAATTTTATCATGAAAGCCCAGGTTAGAAGATCATGGCGGTAACAATTAAATCGGAAAGAGAAATCGGACTGATGCGGGAATCCTGTAAAATCCTTGCAGAGGTTCATACAAAGCTCAGCGAAGCGATAAAGCCGGGAATTTCCACCTGGGAAATCAATGAGTTGGGGGACAGATTAATTCGCAGCTATGGATGTGTGCCAAACTTCCTTCATTATAACGGCTACCCGGCCTCTATCTGTGTCTCCGTAAATAACGAGGTGGTTCACGGTATTCCTTCCAAGAAGAGATTCCTGAAGGAAGGGGATATTGTAAGTCTGGATGCAGGGCTTATTTACAAGGGCTATCATTCGGATGAGGCCAGAACTCATGCGGTAGGCAAGATCAGTCCCCAGGCGAAAAGGCTGATTGACGTTACAAGACAGAGTTTTTTTGAGGGAATCAAGTATGCCCGGGCAGGCCATTACCTTCATGAAATATCCAATGCGATTGACGCCTACTGTACCCGGTTTGGCTACGGTGTAGTGAGGGATCTGGTGGGACATGGAATCGGAAGCCACCTTCACGAAGAACCCCAGGTGCCCAATTTCAGGCAGTGGCGCAGGGGGATCCGTCTTCGGGCGGGCATGACCCTTGCCATAGAACCCATGGTCAATATGGGAGGATACAAAGTGGCGTGGCTGGAGGATGAATGGACAGTAGTGACCAGAGACGGCTCCCTTTCCGCACACTATGAAAATACAGTGCTGATCAGAGAGGGAGAGCCGGAAATCCTTACCTTATTGCCGGGAATGGTGTAAACGCTGCAGGAGACAAGAAAGGGCTGTTAATACGGAAGGCGGGTGCGGTTTTGATAGGAATGCTTGCAGTATCCCTTGCAGGGCATGACAAGGGGCGTATTTACCTGATCATAGGAGAAGAAGGGGATTTCTGTTATCTGGCGGACGGAAAAACGAGAGGAGCGGAAAATCCCAAGAAAAAAAGAAAAAAGCATCTTCAGATTATGAAGACCAGAGATGAGGCCCTTGCCGAAAAGCTAAAGGATGGGAAAACCATTTATAATGAAGAAATCAAATTGGCGATTAAAGTCAGAATAAGTGATTAAAGGAGGCAGCGCATGTCAAAGGCTGATGTAATTGAAATTGAAGGAACTGTAGTAGAAAAGCTCCCGAACACCATGTTCCAGGTAGAGCTTGAAAATGGACACAGAGTATTGGCGCATATCAGCGGCAAATTAAGACAGAATTTCATTCGTATTCTTCCCGGCGATAAGGTTACTTTGGAATTATCCCCGTACGATTTAAGCAAGGGAAGAATTATCTGGAGAGACAAATAAAAGCTCTTGCATTTAAAGAGCTTGAATGCTATAATAGGAAACGGTCTTTTTTGAAAGGAGGTTAGATTGAAAAATCAGAGATTTTTCAATCGACAAATTTGTGCCTGCGGCCCAAAGTTTGCAGGTCACGGAAAGGCAAAGGTATTATCATGAAGGTAAGATCATCAGTAAAGCCGATTTGCGAGAAGTGCAAAATTATTAAGAGAAAAGGACGGATCAGAGTAATCTGTGAGAATCCGAAGCACAAACAGAGACAAGGATAATCCGCTGTGAAACAGCAGGGTTCTTGTCCAATTATTATGTAAGCGGCTGCAGCGGGAGCAGAGATGCTCACGCTTTTAGCGTAGGCACAGATCATCCGGCCGGCGCATCGGGCAGAGGCGAACAGGTATCTGTCCGATCATAAATAATTGTACGAAAAGAGCCTTAGAGATTACTTCTTGGTTCGTGAAAATTTTCGCGTAAGATCGGAAAAATCCGATTGGGCAATAAAGGCCCCAATCAATTAGTATCAGCGCATATTATGTGCGCAAAAGAAAATGGAGGAAACGTAAATGGCTCGTATTGCAGGTGTTGATTTACCAAGAGAGAAGCGTGTGGAAATCGGTTTGACTTATGTCTATGGAATCGGAAGAGCAAGCTCCAATAAGATTCTTGCGCAGGCAAAGGTTAATCCCGATACCCGTGTCAGAGAGCTGACGGATGATGAAGTTAAGAGAATCAGCGAGGTGATTGAAGCTGGTTACATGGTGGAGGGTGACCTGCGCAGAGAGGTTGCCATGAACATCAAGAGACTTCAGGAGATTGGCTGCTACAGGGGAATCCGCCATAGGAAAGGGCTTCCTGTACGTGGACAGAATACCAAGACCAATGCAAGAACAAGAAAAGGTCCTAAGAGAACAGTAGCGAATAAGAAAAAATAACAAGTAGGCTTATAATTATCGAGAGAAAGTAGGTTAGTTTAAATGGCAGCAAAAAAAGTTACGAAAAAAGTGACAAAGAAACGTGTCAAGAAAAACGTTGAACATGGACAGGCACATATCCAGTCTTCCTTTAACAATACAATTGTTACACTGACAGACAGTGAAGGAAATGCGCTGAGCTGGGCAAGTGCCGGCGGTCTTGGTTTTAGAGGTTCAAGGAAATCTACTCCCTATGCGGCTCAGATGGCGGCTGAGACAGCTACCAAGGCTGCGCTTGTGCATGGATTGAAAACGGTAGATGTCATGGTTAAGGGACCCGGCTCAGGGCGTGAAGCAGCGATTCGTGCGCTTTCCGCTTGCGGTTTGGAAGTAACAAGCATCAGGGATGTGACGCCTGTTCCTCATAATGGATGTCGTCCGCCTAAGCGCCGCCGCGTATAGCATCAGTTGATCTTTTTTAAATAATCAGTTATGGATATGTTCCATGTAGTTTGAATCAGTTGGAAGAAGGCGCAGGTCAGACTGATCTCTGATTAAATAAAGCGCTGTAAACAATAGCAGGAGGAAAAATAATGGCAGTAAACAGAGTTCCGGTATTAAAAAGGTGCAGATCTCTTGGTTTGGATCCCGTATTTCTGGGATATGACAAAAAGTCCAACAGGACAAATGCGAGGGCCGGCAAGAAGGTGAGTGAATACGGCCTTCAGCTCAGAGAGAAGCAGAAAGCAAAATTTATCTACGGCGTGCTGGAGAAGCCTTTCAGAAACTATTATGAGAGAGCTGACAGGATGAAAGGCATGACGGGTGAAAACCTGATGATCATGCTTGAGAGCAGACTTGACAGCGTTGTATTCAGAATGGGTTTTGCGAGAACAAGAAGAGAGGCAAGGCAGATTGTAGGCCATCAGCACATTCTGGTAAACGGAAAACGCGTTCAGGTTCCCTCTTATATAGTAAAGGCAGGGGACGTGATTGAAATCAGGGAGAAGTCCAAATCCCTGCAGAGGTATAAGGATATTCTTGAGGTGACAGGCGGAAGGCTTGTTCCCGAATGGATGGAAGTAGACCAGGAGGCTTTAAAGGGAACCGTTAAAAATCTTCCTACCAGAGAGATGATTGACGTTCCTGTAAATGAGATGCTTATTGTCGAGTTGTACTCCAAATAATACTGTTAAATGTTCGTAAAGGAGGTATTTGCAGTGTTTGATTTTGAAAGACCAAATATTGAGGTAGCAGAAATCTCTGAGGATAAAAAGTATGGCAAATTTGTGGTAGAACCTTTGGAAAGAGGCTACGGCATCACGCTCGGCAATTCACTTAGAAGAATCATGCTTTCATCTTTACCCGGCTCGGCTGTGAGCCAGGTAAAGATTGAAGGCGTACTCCATGAGTTCAGTTCCATCGAAGGTGTAAAAGAAGATGTGACTGAGATCATTATGAATATCAAAAGCCTTGCAATCAGGAATGACAGCGATACCAGTGAGCCCAAGACGGCTTATATCGAGTATGAGGGCGAGGGTATTGTAAAAGCATCTGATATTCAGTGCGATCAGGACGTAGAGATACTCAATCCTGACTTGACGATTGCAACCCTGAATGGTAAGGACACCAAGTTTTATATGGAGCTGACCATCACAAAGGGCAGAGGCTATGTGAGCGCAGATAAGAATAAAAGTGAGGATTTGCCAATCGGTGTAATTGCAGTGGATTCTATCTACACACCCGTTGAAAGAGTGAATATTAGTGTTGAAAATACCCGTGTTGGTCAGATCACTGATTTTGATAAGCTAACTCTGGATGTTTACACAAATGGCACTTTAGCACCCGATGAGGCGGTCAGCCTGGCTGCAAAAGTACTCAGCGAACATTTAAGCCTTTTCATTGATTTATCTGAAAATGCCAAGACTGCAGAGGTCATGGTAGAAAAAGAAGAGGATGAAAAAGAAAAAGTATTGGAGATGAGCATTGACGAGTTAGAGCTGTCGGTGCGGTCCTTTAACTGCTTAAAGAGAGCTGGTATCAATACAGTAGAAGAATTAACAAATAAAACCTCCGAGGATATGATGAAGGTGCGTAACCTTGGCCGTAAATCATTGGAGGAGGTTCTGGCGAAATTAAAGGAGTTGGGATTGCAGTTAAATCCCAGCGAAGAGGCGTAAGGTCCAGTATGTAGCGCATAACAGTAAAACCAAAGAGTATGTGGTGCGCCCTCATAAATGGAGCAGAAGTGATAGCACAGCATTCGGTATGTAAGTCCAAAGAGCGTGGCCGGATGTATCATGGGAAAGGAGCCGTAAAAATGGCAAAATATAGAAAACTGGGCAAAACATCAGACCAGAGAAAAGCATTACTTAGAAATCAGGTAACAGCCCTTATTTATAAAGGGAAGATTGTTACCACACTGGCAAGGGCAAAGGAAGTTCAGAAGATCGCAGACGGACTGATTGCGCTGGCTGTGAAAGAGAGAGACAACTACGAAAAGGTTACCGTTTCCGCAAAGGTTCCTGTTAAGGATAAGGACGGAAAGCGTGTAAAGGAAGTAGTGGACGGCAAGAAGGTTACCAAGTATGAAATGGTAGACAAGGAAATCAAGAGGGATATGCCTTCCAGATTACATGCAAGACGCCAGATTCTGAGAGTTTTGTATCCGGTAACAGAGGTTCCCGCCAAGAATGCAGGAAAGAAGCGTAATACCAAGGAAGTTGACCTTGTTGCAAAGATGTTTGAGGAGTATGGCCCCAAGTATGCAAACCGCAACGGCGGTTACACAAGAATTATTAAGATTGGACAGCGTAAGGGCGACGGAGCTATGGAAGTAGTTCTCGAGTTAGTTTAAATTTGTCTCGGATCATATCTAAGTAATAAAAAGCGGCATGTAGAAATATTCTGCATGCCGCTGTGTTTTTATATGCGCATGCCGTTTAGCTGAGATTTTAATCAACTGTCTTTTGAAAATGCTGATAATCCTTACAGGAATTCCAGCTTCCGCCCCAGGTAAATCCATGTTCTTTAAAAAGCCTGTAGCACAAATCGTTTTCATCGATTTTGTAAGGGAAATCCTGGGAACGGTCGGCATATATCTCACTTCCCGCAGGAGAAATATAGGTCTCATTGTTTTCTCCCTTGCCAAACACCACATAAGGGTTATAAAACGGGTTAATGTCAATGGCACAGCCCAGGGCATGCTTGGAAAGATGGTCAGTACCGTCTACAATCCTGTAATTGAAGCAGGAGGTATTATTATCCAGCATGGAGGCAGTGTCGTCGCCATTATATTCATCGATCAGCGAAATCTTTTCAATCTGATATTCATTCTGGAACAGCTCATAAAATATTTCCAGCAGATCCTGGGAAATTCCCTTATTGCAGATCAGCTCCCCTGTCTGGATTTCACCGTTAAAATCATAATAAAGCACGGATAAATAACGCAGGTCTTCATAGGATACCGCCGGCGAACCGCCATCAGGCATGGTGTTGACAGCCTCAAATGGCAGTGAAGCTGCCGTCTCTTGGGAAACGGGGTAGGAGATACCGGTAATACGTGCAATTATTTCTTCGGATAAGGGTTCATAAAAAAAGCTGTTTTCATATTTCGCATTATCTGCAGGCTCCTGCAGATCGAACTGCTCCTCCGGCTCTGTCTGCAGTTCGGCAGAAGCGCTATTTTCCGGTGACGGACTTACATCAGGGGACGGACTTACATCGGGCAGCGATGAGGGGGACGGCGTGGCGTAGGCAAGCCCGGGATTGCTGTCCGCATATTCCGAAAGAGTTTCCCCCCGGCTGAGGATTCGGGACAGGCCGGCACAGGCAAGAATCAGTATCACCAGAAAAGCTACAGGTTTTATCCATTTATTCATAAGATTCTCCATTCCTTTATTTTTGTGCATAGGCCGGAGCTTTTGGCAGGCGGCCTCTTTCCTGTCCATCATACGACAAATCATAATCTATTGCAAATGAAACCATTATCCTGTACAATAGAGTGCGGGTTTTAGAAGCTGTTTTTAAAAATAAAATAAATAATAAGGGATATAAAATGGGACTGATCGAAGCCAAGGATCTTGTATTTGAATATATAAGAAGAGATGAAGAAGGGAATGTGGAGGGAATCACCTGTGCCCTGGACCATATCAATTTAGACATAAAGCGAGGGGATTTTGTGGCGATCCTGGGACATAACGGTTCCGGGAAATCCACCTTTGCAAAGCACATCAATGCCATCCTTTATCCCACGGAAGGGACAGTGTGGGTTGACGGAAAGGATACTTCCAAGGAAGAAAATCTGTGGGATGTCCGTCAGGAGGCAGGCATGGTTTTTCAAAATCCCGACAACCAGATTATCGGTCAGGTTGTGGAGGAGGATGTGGGCTTTGGCCCGGAAAATCTCGGAGTGCCGACCAAAGAAATTTGGGAAAGGGTGGAAGAGAGCCTGAAAGCGGTGGGGATGTATGAATTTCGTAAGCATTCGCCCAACAAGCTCTCCGGCGGACAAAAGCAGCGGGTTTCCATTGCAGGCGTGATTGCCATGCACCCCAAATGTATCGTGCTGGACGAGCCCACTGCCATGCTGGATCCCAACGGGCGCAGGGAAGTCATTCGCGCGGCAAGAGCGCTGAACGACGTGGAAGAGATTACGATTATCCTGATCACCCATTACATGGAGGAAATCATTTACGCAGACAGGGTATTTGTGATGGACCAGGGGAAGATTGCCATGGAGGGGACTCCAAGGGAGATATTCAGTAAGGTGGAGGAACTGAAGGCTCTGCGGCTGGATGTGCCCCAGGTGACGCTTTTGGCGCATGAGCTGAAAAAGAGCGGTCTTGCCATTCCGGAAGGAATACTGACCTGTGAGGAACTGGTGGAAGCGTTAAAGACTGCAGCCGGCAGGGAGGAATCGTAAAATGTCCATTATATTAGATCATGTGAATTATATATATGAGGCCGGTACCGCTATGGAATTTGCGGCTCTTAAGGACATCAATCTTGTGATAAATGAGGGGGAATTTATCGGACTGATCGGTCATACCGGTTCCGGGAAATCCACTCTGGTACAGCATTTAAATGGGCTGCTGGCCCCCACCGGCGGCAATATTTATTATAACGGCGCGGACATTCATGACAGCACTTTTAATAAGAAGGAACTGCGCAGTAAGGTGGGGCTGGTTTTTCAGTATCCGGAGCATCAGCTTTTTGAGATTGATGTTTTTTCGGATGTGTGCTTCGGCCCCAAAAATCTGGGGCTGGACCGGAAAGAAGTTGAGCTGAGAGCTTATGCGGCATTAAAGCAGGTAGGGCTTGAGGATGAGTATTTTTATCAGTCGCCCTTTGATCTTTCCGGAGGGCAGAAGCGCCGTGTGGCGATTGCCGGAGTCCTGGCCATGAAGCCTGAGGTGTTGATCCTGGATGAGCCTACCGCAGGGCTGGACCCTAAAGGCAGAGATGAGATCCTTGATCAGATCGCCAAATTGCGTCAGGAGATGGGGATAACGGTTATCCTGGTTTCCCATAGCATGGAGGATGTGGCCAAATACGTGAGCAGGATTGTGGTTATGAACAGGGGACAAATCATGTTTGACAATACGCCCAGGGAGGTTTTTTCCCATTATAAGGAATTGGAGACGGTAGGGCTTGCGGCACCTCAGGTAACTTATATTATGCAGGCGCTGAAAAAAAACGGCCTGGATGTGGATACGGATATTACCACCATTCGGGAGGCAAAAACAGCGATTTTAAAGGCCATGAAAAAGGCGTAGGGAGCACGAGGGAATGTTAAGAGATATTACACTGGGACAATATTATCAGGCAGAATCGGTTATCCACAGAATGGATCCAAGGGTAAAGCTTACGGCAACGGTCTGCTATATTATATCCCTTTTTGTGGTGGATAATGCGGCAGGCTATATCATAGCCGGACTGTTTTTGGCAATGATCATTAAGCTTTCGAAGGTTCCCGTCAAGTTTATGGTCCGGGGAATGAAAGCCATTCTGTTTTTGCTCATCATTGCGGTGATATTCAACCTGTTTCTGACGCCGGGGGAGGCGGTTTTGTCTTTCTGGAAGCTAAAGATTACCAGGGAGGGAATCCGGCTGGCCTGCTTTATGGCTATCCGGCTTGTTTTTCTGATTATGGGCTCGTCGGTGATGACTCTTACCACCACGCCCAACAATCTTACGGACGGAATGGAAAAGCTCTTAGGCCCTTTAAAGCGTCTTCGGGTACCTGTCCATGAGATTGCCATGATGATGTCTATTGCCCTGCGCTTCATTCCTATTTTGCTGGAGGAGACAGACAAGATTATGAAGGCGCAGATTGCCAGGGGAGCGGATTTTGAGAGCGGGAATCTGATCAAAAAGGCCAAAAGCCTTGTGCCGCTTTTGGTGCCGCTGTTTATCTCCGCTTTCCGCAGGGCCAATGACCTGGCTATGGCAATGGAGGCAAGATGCTATAGAGGGGGAGAGCACAGGACGAAAATGAAACCCCTCATCTATCAGAAGAGAGATCGGATTGCCTATGCTGTAGTGGCTGTTTATCTTGTATTATGTGTTATTTTTGGAAGGATTTTGTTTTGAGAATATTCGGGCGCAGGGGTTATTATGAAAAGAGTAAAGCTGACAGTGGCCTATGACGGCACTGATTTTCACGGATGGCAGTTACAGCCGGGAGTGAGGACGGTGGAGGGAGAACTGAATAGAGCTCTGACCCTGCTTTTGCAGGAGGAGATTCAGGTAATCGGAGCCAGCAGGACGGACTGCGGCGTTCATGCGCTGTGTAATGTAGCCGTGTTTGACACAGACACACAGATTCCGGCTCAGAAGCTGCCCTATGCGCTGAACGTGAGGTTACCGGAGGATGTCAGGATCCGCGGGGGCCGGGAAGTGGATGCGGATTTTCATCCCAGGCGGTGTAAGAGCCGTAAAACCTATGAGTACAGGATATTAAACAGCAGATTTCCGCTTCCCACAAAGCAGAGATATTCCCATTTTACCTATGTTCCCCTTGATGTGGAAAGGATGAGCCGCGCGGCTGCCTTTCTGGTGGGCGAACATGATTTTGCAAGCTTTTGCGCGGCGGCTTCCACAGCGGAAACTACGATAAGGACGATTTACGGGCTGAGTGTTGAAAAAGAAGGGGAAGAGATCCTGATCCGGGTGAGCGGCAGCGGCTTTCTTTACAATATGGTAAGGATCATAGCAGGTACGCTTATGGAAGTGGGGCGGGGGCGTATAGAGCCGGAGCAGGTAAAGGAAATTCTTGCGGCTGAGAACCGGAATGCGGCAGGGCCTACGGCGCCCGCCCGGGGGCTGACGCTGGTCAGATATGAGTTTGAACAGGAACAATAATTTTGTGATAAGTTTTTGCGATAAGTTGAAAATTCCGGTTGACACACACGGAAGCGTATAATATAATTAGTCAGTGCGAAAAAGTTTGGTAATGCTTTGCTTGATGCACAGATGCATCTTATTCCCGGGCAAGGTGTTATGGATAGAGTACCTGTAAGGTTTTTGTGACCGTCGGCCCGGACATCCGGCGAAGAGCATAAGCCCTCAGGAAAAAATTTTATGGAGGTAATATCATGAAGACATTTATGGCTAGTCCTTCTACCATCGAAAGAAAATGGTATGTAGTGGATGCTGCAAATATGACATTAGGACGCCTGGCCTCAGAAGTGGCTAAGGTTTTAAGAGGTAAAAATAAGGCGATCTTCACCCCGCACACGGATACGGGTGATTTCGTGATCGTTGTCAATGCCGATAAAGTGAAAGTAACAGGCAAGAAATTAGACCAGAAGATTTATTATCGTCATTCAGGATATGTGGGCGGCATGAAGGAAACGACTTTGCGTGAAATGATGGCTAAGAAGCCTGAGCGTGTAGTAGAGCATGCTGTTAAGGGAATGCTTCCCAAGGGACCTTTAGGAAGAGAGATGTATACCAAGCTTCACGTGTATGCGGGTCCTGAGCATAAACATGCGGCACAGAAGCCCGAAGCATTAACATTTTAATTCAATAGACGATGCGTAAACGCATCGGCGCTTAATTCAATAAGCTGGGCCGCGAAGCGTGACAGCGTTTGATGGGATTGAAAGGAGAAGATTAGAATGGCTAAATCAGCAAGGTTCTACGGAACAGGCAGAAGGAAAAAATCAATTGCCAGAGTATATTTAACGCCCGGTAAAGGCGAAATTAAGATCAATAAAAGACCTATAGATGAATATTTTGGTTTGGAAACCTTAAAGGTGATCGTTCGTCAGCCTATGGTTGCAACAGATACGGCAGACAAGTATGATGTGCTTGTAAATGTTTACGGCGGCGGATATACCGGCCAGGCCGGGGCGATCAGACATGGTATTTCCAGAGCGCTTTTGCAGGTAGATGCAGAGTACAGACCGGTTCTCAAAAAAGCGGGCTTCTTAACCAGAGATCCTCGTATGAAAGAGAGAAAGAAGTACGGCCTCAAGGCGGCCCGTCGCGCTCCGCAGTTCAGCAAGCGATAAGCAGAGCAATTATACAAATGCAAAAATATGGACTCCGCAGGTTTTTCTGCGGAGTTTTTTCTTAACTTTTCAGGAGATTAGGGGTATAATAAAGTTAATGTAATGCGAACTATGGAGGTGCTGTTATGTGTGATGTTAGAAAGTATGAAAAAATTTATGAAGATATACAAAAACTGCAGCCGGAAGACACTTTACAGCTTGTACTGGAGGCTGAAACAGAAGAACAGAGAAATTTTTATGAAATGGTTGGTGATTTTCTTCTGCAAAAGAAGCAGAGACAGGTAATCGAAAGGAATCTTTTTTAGTGAAAAAATATATTTTGATAGCAGGAGTCAATGGGTCAGGCAAATCTACTTTATATCAGTCATTACAAAGTCTGCACGACATACAGAGAGTGAATACAGATGAAATATTGAAAGAATTTGGTGATTGGAGAAATAGGACTGACATTATGACTGCGGGAAAAATGGCGGTAAAGAAAATTGCCAGGTATTTTGATGAGGGCATTACATTTAATCAGGAGACTACATTATGTGGGAAGTCCATTTTAAGCAATATAGCAAAAGCAAAGAAAAGAGGATATTTTATCGAACTGCATTATATCGGGGTTGAGAATGCAGATATTGCAAAAGAAAGAGTAGCTATGCGTATAAAACAGGGCGGTCATGGTATTGCAGGGCAGGATATAGAAAAAAGATTTTTTGAGACATTTGATAATTTGAAAAAGGCTTTGCCGGAAAGCAATCTGGCAGTATTCTATGATAACACAATAGAATTTCGCAGGTTTGCAATATATAAGAACGGAAATCCGGTCAGGGTTTCGTATAATGTGCCGAAGTGGTATGAAAAATTTGTGGTAGATATGGAGTAAAAATCTTATAAAAATCATTGTGTGATTTTATAAATCATTATAGGTAACTGACACGTAACTTACAAATGCATAAATAATGTTTGAAAAATCGGGATTTTAAGTTCAGCAAGCGATAATTCAACGCGAATACAGAAAAAGACACAGACCCAGACCCAGGAAATGTTTATATTTCGTGGGTTTTCTCTATGCCCTGTGATTTTATGGAGTACCACAAAAAAGGTTAAATTTTCGTTGGTAACTTACAAATGCAGAAATAAAAAGTTTGTGTCTTACCTGAATCAGTGAAACTCAATTGCTTTGAACGCTGACAACTGCATATTTAATCA
>CAJTVL010000077.1 GCA_910579425.1 uncultured Lachnospiraceae bacterium
CCGTTTCCGGGAATTCAAAATTTCCGACCAGGCCTTTGGAATGGATATCCTTTGTGCGGAAGAGGAAATACTGTCCCTGTTCCACAACATGTGCCATGTTGTTGTAGGAGCAGTACCCCCTGTCGCCAATGTAGACATTTTTCCTGCCGGGGAGCGTCCCGTGCCGGTCCACGATGTCGCAGAATGCGCCAAATTCGTTTTTTCATGCCCGGGCAGGAGGATGGCGTCCGTATAGATGTGTGCATCGAGGTCAAAAAAGGCATTAATATGTATGCTGTAGACACCGCTGGCGGAGCGGCCGCACATTCCAGGGGATTTGTCAACCCCCTTTTAAAAAACATAAAAAATAGTTAGACCTCAAAAAAGAATCTAACCATTTCAGATAGTTCGCTATTAACTTAATGACATTGGGCGCTGAATTGTAATAATTTATCTACACTTTACCTGCAGCCTGCAGGAATTAAATTGACATATTATTTGCCCCTACTCTATAATGGAATAACTAAATTAGAGAATAAACTGAGGAAGAGTTGCAGAGTATGAAAGAATTTGATGCATTATTTAAAAATCCGGACAGTCGTTTTCGGGGAGCGCCTTTCTGGGCATGGAATACTAAGTTGGAAAAAGAAAAACTGAAAAAGCAGATCGGCTATTTTAAGGAGATGGGCATGGGAGGCTTCCACATGCACAGCAGGACGGGGCTGGATACACCTTACATGGAAGAAGAATTTCTTTCCATGATAAAGTTCTGCGTGGAGGAAGCAAAGGCCAATGATATGTATGCTTACCTTTATGACGAGGACAGATGGCCCTCAGGGGCAGCAGGTGGGAAGGTGACGGTGAATGAGGCCTACCGAAGCCGTTATCTGGTACTGACACCCTTTTCCCAGGAACAGAGGAAGGAGGAAGAAAGGGAATATTCCTCCTCGGCCCATGTCAGTGCAAATGGCGGCGGAAAGCTGGTGGCGGCTTATCGGATTTGCTGGAAGAACCGCAGGCTGGAGGATTATGAAAGGCTGCCTTTAGATGGGGAATTGCCTGAGGATTGCTGGCGGGTTTATCTGGAAACTGCTTCCGAAAGTCCGTGGTACAATAATCAGACCTATGTGGATACCTTAAATCCCGAGGCAATCCGGGAATTTATCAGGCAAACCCATGAGAAATATTATGCGCTGTTAAAGGGGGATGTGGGAAAATGTGTACCTTCCATTTTTACGGATGAGCCTCAGTTTGCCCATAAGACGCTGCCGGGTGCGGCCCAGGAAAAGACAGATATCGTGCTGCCCTTTACAGAAAGCTTTGAGGAGCGGTATCGGAAGCAGTATGGGGAGAGCTTTTTTGACCGACTGCCGGAGGTGGTATGGGAACTGCCGGAAGGAGCCGGACATACGGTGAGGTATCGGTATCATGAGCTCTTGGCGGAGCAGTTTGCCAGTGCCTTTGCAGATACGCTGGGAGAGTGGTGCAGGGAGCACGGACTTGCCCTTACCGGGCACATGATGGAGGAGCCTACCCTGCGAAGCCAGACGGCGGCTTTGGGGGAAGCCATGCGTTCCTATCGCAGCTTTCAGCTTCCGGGGATAGATATGCTCTGTGATAACCGAGAATATAATACTGCCAAACAGGCGCAGAGCGCGGCTCACCAGTATGGACGAGTCGGAGTTTTGAGCGAACTTTACGGGGTTACTGGCTGGAACTTTGATTTTCGCAGGCATAAGCTTCAGGGAGACTGGCAGGCGGCTTTGGGGGTAACTTTACGGGTACCTCATCTTTCCTGGATGAGTATGGCAGGAGAGGCCAAAAGGGATTATCCGGCATCGATCTTTTATCAGTCGCCTTGGTACCGGGAGTATCGGCTTTTGGAAGATCATTTTGCACGGCTTAACACTGTGTTGATGAGTGGAGAGCCTGTGGTAAAAATCGGAGTAATCCACCCAATTGAAAGTTATTGGCTGCATTACGGGCCGGAGGAGCTGAACGGACGGCTTTGCCAAGAGATGGAGGAGAGGTTTGCCAATTTGACAAGCTGGCTTCTTTTTGAGCATTTCGATTTTGATTTTATCGCAGAATCCCTTCTGCCAGAGTTGTGCGGAGCGTGTGATGACCCCTGTATTAAGGTGGGTGAGATGTGCTATGATGCTGTGATCATACCGGCCTGCGAAACTTTACGGCACACGACGGTGAGGGAATTAAGGAGCTTTGCGGAAAGAGGCGGAAAAGTAATCCTTATGGGAAATCCGCCTTCCTGTCTGGACGGAGAGCCAAATGAGCATGCATCGGAGCCTGCAAAATGGAGTCTTTGCATTCCCTTTGAACGAAGTAGTCTCTGCAGTGTTCTGGAAGAATTTCGTTTAGTCCATATCTGCAACCAAAAGGGAGAGGAGGCGAAGGAGTGGATCTGCCAGCAAAGGAGACTGGAGCAGGATTTCTGGATTTTTGTGGCCAGAGGTATTGAGCAGGGAAATCCGGATGTGGAAAGAGCAGAAGAACTTACGATAAGCATACAGGGAGAATACGAAGCTTTTCAGTATCATACACTTACGGGGGCTGTCACGAAGGCGGATTGCAGCCGGATAGATGGCTGGACGCAGGTGAGTTCGCAGGCATGGGAGCATGACAGCTTTCTGCTCAGGTTTTGTCCTGCAGAAGAGAAAGAAAGCTTTCCGGTTTGTCAGGAAGATACGGTAAAAAACATAGCTGTTTTTGAAGAAAATCTGGGACAGCCGGATGCTTTTGTCCTGTCGGAGTCTAATGTGATGCTCCTTGACATGGCAGAATACCGCCTGGATGAGGGAGAATGGCAGGAGAGGGAAGAAATCTTAAGGATAGATGACGCGATCCGCAGAACACTTGGATATCCCGGAAGAATGGAGGCTGTGGCCCAGCCGTGGACGATCCGGAGTGAGAAGCCCTCTCATAAGGTGGAATTGAGATTCTGCATAGAAGCACAGCAGCCGGTTAACAAGGCACAGCTTGCGCTTGAGCTCGCGGAGGGGTGGGAGATCCTGGTAAACGGAGCGTCAGTTCCTTTAAGAGAGCAGGGCTATTTTGTGGATGAATGCATCAAAAAGGTGGAACTGCCCGACCTGCAGACAGGAAGCAATGAGCTGATGCTTCGGATTCCCTTTGGTGAAAAAACGAATTTGGAATGGTGTTATCTCCTGGGAGATTTTGGCGTGCAGATTTTGGGAGATGAGAGTCGGCTGACAGTACCGACAAAAAAGCTGTATTTTGGGGATTATACGGTACAGGGATTTCCTTTCTATGCCGGGAATATGGAGTATGTGTGTCAGATTCATACTGAAAAAGGCCGTTACGGCCTGCGGGTGACCAAATTCCGCAGCCCTCTGCTGCGGGTATATGTGGATGGAAAAGACTGTGGAGTGATTATGACTGCGCCCTATGAAACAGAACTGGGAGCTTTGGAGGCAGGAGAACATGAAGTACGGCTCCTGTCCTATGGGAACAGGGCGAATGCCTTTGGAACCGTACATAATTGTAATGAAATGATTTCCTGGGGAGGTCCAAATACATGGCGGAGCACTGGAGATGAGTATGCATATGAATATCAGTTAAAACGGATGGGAATTCTGAAAGCTCCGGTGTTGGTGCGATATGAGGCGCAGGACAGATGAAAAAAGAACCTTTATACTTAAAAATATATAATGATTTGCTCCAGGGAATGCAGCAGGGAACATATCCTGCGGGAAGCAGGTTGCCCTCTGAGAAAGAACTGTCACAGCAGTATGAGGTGAGCCGTATTACCAGTAAGAAAGCGCTGGAGATGCTTTCGGACAGAAATTTGATTGCCAGAATGCCGGGAAAAGGCTCCTATGTGCTGGGTTCCGGCAGTGAGGGCGGAGAAGAAGAGTCCGGCTATGGCAGAGCAGGTAAATCTGTGAAAACAGGAAAGGGCAGTCAGTTGATCGGTGTTGTGTTTGACTCTTTTGGGTCGGCCTTTGGCTGTGATCTACTTTCCGGAATAGAGCGGGAATGCAGGCGTCTGAAAGCTTATCCCGTATTGAAATGTACTTATGGAAATATGGAAGAGGAAACCAGAGCTATAGAGGAGCTGATCGCCCTTGGTGTATCAGGAATTCTCCTCATGTGTGCCCAGGGGGAGGTTTACAGCGAGACGGTGCTTAGACTTTCTGTGGAAAAATTCCCCATCGTACTGGTGGACAGGGAGTTAAAGGGACTTCCTATTCCTTTTGTGGGAACAGATAATTATAGCGCCGCTAAGGAACTGGTGGAAAACTTGTTCCGAAAGGGCCATATCAATATTTGCTTTCTATCGCACCCTTTTATGAGAACCTCGTCGGTGGAAGCCAGATTTAACGGTTTCAGAGATGGGCATCTGTTGCATAATCTGCCAACCAACGAGAAGATGTGGATTACTGATATTGGCTCCATGCTTCCTACACCTGATGAAGGTGAGGTGGCAGAGTATGAAGACATTAGGAGGATTGAGAAATTTGTGAAAGAAAATCCACAGATTACAGGCTTTTTTGCTGTGGACCACACGATTGGTGTGATGGTATACAAAATCCTGAAAAAAATGGGACTGGAGCAGGAAAAAGAAGTGGTATTCTTTGATGGCCCGGATGAGGCAAACAACTCAAATCCTATCTTTACTCATGTGATGCAGGGCGAGTATCTGATGGGTGTTCAGGCGGTAAAGTGCCTGCTGGATCGGATTTCCGGAAGAAAAGTGTCAGAGGTCACTTATGTGCCTTATCAGATTGTATGTGGGAATAAAATGAAATAATAAAAGTAGAGCTGCCATGTAGAAGCATACAGGCAGCTTTTTTAACAATAGTGAGTGAAAAAAACAGATATATCATATATTTCAATCTGGCGTTGATCAAATAGTGTTCGAAATGCTCATAGTTTTCTTGATTTTCCTTTTAAAAGAATAAAAAATGCAGAATATAAAAATCACAAAATGGAAATTTATCTCATAAAAATATTTTTAGTAAGAAAAAAATATAAAAATATATTGACATATCATTATATGATATATATAATTAGAACAATTAAATGATATATTATATGACAATGGGGTTAAGAGGAAAGAGGGGGTATGCATGAAAAGAAGAGAAAAGGCTGTAGAAGAAAAGGTAGTAGGAAAACAAGACAAAATGGGCAGGTTGTTTGTATCGCCTCCGGTTCTGCTGTTTCTGGTATTTACCCTGCTCCCTATGATCATGGCAATCGCATTAAGCTTTACACGGTATGATATTATTAATCCGCCCAAATTCGTCGGGCTGGCTAATTTTAAGAAGATGGTAGGCGATGAGTTTTTTTGGATCTCCATGAAAAATACCTGTGTATATACGATCATGTATGTGCCGGCCGGACTTTTACTTTCTCTGGGGGCGGCAATGTTCCTCAATGCGGAGCAAAAATTTGTAGGATTATTCCGGACGTTGTTTTATCTTCCGGTGCTTTCCTCCACAGTTGCCACTGCAACCCTATGGTTCTGGATACTGAATCCCCAGCTTGGCTTGCTGAATGGTGTTCTGGGACTGTTCGGCATCAGCGGAAGAGCCTGGCTGTATGATTCCAAATTGGCCATGTTTTCTATTGTACTTATGAGTCTTTGGGCAGGTTTTGGAGGAAATATGATGATATTCTTAGCAGGCCTTAAGGGAATTCCTGCCATCTATTATGAAGCAGCTCAGATTGAAGGGGCAAATAAATGGCAGATGTTTACAAAAATTACAATTCCCTCCATTACAAAAACTACATTTCTGGTATCCACTATGCTGATCATCGGGACTTTTCAGGTGTTTGACCAGGCGTTTGTGTTAACAAAGGGAGGGCCGGGAAACGCCACGATCACTATTGTTTACTATATTTATAATAACGGTTTTAACAACCTTAACATGGGATATGCCTCCAGTATTTCACTGGTATTGTTTGCGATCATCCTGATCATGACGGTACTGAACAGTAAAATTAATAAGGCAGATATATAATAATCAAAAGTTTTCACTCGGCAAATTTATATCTTGATAGCTTGATTTGTGAGGATTAATAGTATGGAGGTTAAGTATGAACAGGAGAATGGTAAAGAGAGTAAAAAGCGTATTTTGGTACATTGGTGCAATTATCATATCTTTGATAACAGTATACCCATTTCTTTGGATGATAGCTACATCCTTTAAACCGGAGGGGGAGATTTATTCCAACTCCCTGTCGCTGGTTTCTAAACAGTTTTCAATTGATAATTACAAAAAGGTGTTTGATACCATACCTTTTGCAAGATACTTTATGAATTCTCTGTTTCTCGCGGTGGCCGGTGTAGTGACAAATATTTTTTTGGGAGCACTGGCAGGATATTCTTATGCCAAGCTGAAATTTAAAGGACGGAAAGCTACCTTTTCCCTTCTGCTGTCGTCCATGATGATTCCAGGAGTGGTTACTATGATTCCTCAGTTTCTGGTACTTAAAAATTTTCCTCTGATAGGTGGAAACAATATTTTTGGTCAGGGAGGGCAGGGATTTATTAATCATTATGCGGCTATCGTGCTGCCCGGTGCAGTGGGAGCCTATGCAGTTTTCTTTATGAAACAGTTTTTTGAGACACTGCCTGACGATCTGGCGGAGGCGGCTCGAATGGATGGGTGTAGTGAGTTTCGGATTTTTTGGAATATTTACCTGCCTCTGATATTACCGGCAGCGATCACTCTGGGGATTATGACCTTCCAGTCAGGGTGGAACAGCTTCATGTGGCCAATGATTGTGTTAAACTCGAAAGATATGATGACGATTCAAGTGGGCCTTTCCACATTTCAGTATCAGTATAACACCATGTATGGCCCGTTGATGGCGGGAACGGTGATATCAACTATACCTACATTGCTGGTATTTATCTTTGCTCAGAAATACTACATACAGGGTATTGCCTTCAGCGGCGGAAAAGAATAAAGAGAAACCAATGCCAGAAAGGCAGTCGATATGGTTGGCGGTTTTGGCTTTGGATAGAGGTCGGGTGAAATTTTTTGCCTGAAAGACAACAGGATTGTGCGTAATGCACGGAAGGGAGATTAGTATGAAAAGAAAATTGTTGGCAGGATTACTTGTCGCAGCACTATCGGTGGCAGCACTCACAGGATGTGGTGGAAATGCGGGTGAAGCATCCAAAGGGAGCGGTTCGGATACGGGCGGTACATCCTCCGGGGAAGTGAAGGAAAACGATAGTGCGGAAGGGTCTCAAGCAGCGGATGAATCCGTTGCAGGGAGCGGAGATGTGATTGAGCTTACCATGTGGGGATCCTGGGGAGGAGATCAGGTTGGCCAGTTGGAGAAGCAACTTGAGAATTTCAACACTTCCCAGAGTCAGTACCATGTAACTTATGCGGTACAGGATAGTATGGAGCAGAAACTCCTGACAGCCATTGCAAGTAATGAGGTGCCGGATATTGTTCTTTGGGACAGATTCAATACAGGCGTGTATGCTCCGAAAGGCGCCCTGGCATCATTGGATGATTATATTGCAAAGGACAACATAGATATGTCTCAGTTTTATGCTCCGGCCGTAGATGAGCTGACTTCCGGTGGTGTAGTGTATGGAATTCCTCTTACAGTTGATTCCAGAATACTGTTTTATAACAAAGATATGTTAGAGGAAGCGGGAGTGGATCCGGCCTCCATTACGGACTGGGACAGCTTAAGGGAGGCTGCCATCAAGCTGACGAAATGGGATGGAGACATGCTGGTGCAGTCAGGATTTTCCCTGAAGGATGTGGGCCTCTTTAATAACTGGATCGGACAGGCCGGCGGAAAAATGATCGATGACAGTACGAATCCTCCAACCGTCGCATTTAATACAGAGGCAGGTCTTAAGGTGCTGGAATACTGGAATCAGCTTTTGAATGAAGATAAGGTTTATCAATTGGGATTTGAGGATGGCTTCGGTGGAGACGGCTTTAAGGCAGGAAAAGTTGCCATTACATTTAACGGTCCATGGACTCTGGAATCCTATAAGGAAGCAGGACTGAATTTTGGAGTGATCGAACAGCCCGAAGGGTATAATGGAGAAAAGTCAGCCATGATGGGCGGCTTCGGTTTGATCATTCCCAACGGTGCGAAAAATGCTGATGCGGCGTGGGAGTTCATTAAATGGTGGACAATGCAGCCTGAAAACGGCGTGGAGTTCTGCAAGATCAGTGGAAACCTTCCTGCTAATGTCAATGCAGCAAAGGATCCTTATTTCATGGATGATGAAATCCTGAAAGTGTTTTCTGAGACTATGGAATATGCAGGAATCCGTTCTAAGGTGTTTGGATATTCCGACTTAGAGGGACTGGCACTGATTCCTCAGCTCCAGAAATATGTAGCTGGTGAAATTACGGCGCAGGAAGCTTTGGACAATGCGGAGAAGCAGGGAAATCAGATTTTAAGCGATGCTGCACAGCAGTAAAAGTTTGTTATATAAGGAAAAGAAGGTCTGCCTGTGAAAACAGGAAGACCTTCTGTAATAAGAGAGGGAAATAATTAAGGAAGCAGGAGAGGACATGGATTTGAATAAGCGGGTATGTAATGAGGCGCAGGAGGCGCTGTGGAACCGATTCTGGGATGAAAAGGAAGGGGTATTTGTCAATCATTATCCCGTAAAGACGGAAGAAAACTGGATTTACTGGTGGCATGCACATGTACTGGATGCTTTGTTGGACGGATATTTGAGGACAAAAGATAGCATTTACCTGGAACGGTTCCGGAAGGAATATGAGGGGACATATCAGAAGAATGGGGATACCTTCCTTCACAATTGGTATGATGATATGGAATGGATGGCTCTTGCCCTGCTCCGTGCTTATGATATTACCGGTGAAAGCAAATACAGAGATCAGGTAAGGATTATATGGGAAGATATTAAAACCGCTTGGAACGATCATTGTGGAGGCGGTATGGCCTGGAAAAAAGATCAGAGAGACTATAAGAATACTCCTGCTAACGCCCCGGCAGCAATTATTGCTTTCCGGCTTTATCAGAGGTTTGGAGAGGATGAGGATCTGAAATGGGGGAAAAAGATTCTGAAATGGAATCTGGAGAATCTGATGGATCCTGAAACTAATTTTGTCTGGGATGGTATGAACAGGATGGGCGATGGAAAAGTGGATTATGACTGGAAGTTTACCTATTGCCAGGGAGTAGTCGTGGGAGCAGCGTTGGAATATTATAATATCACCAAGGATAAGGAATATCTTAAGCTGGCAGGGGAGGTAGCCAGAAGGGCGGTGACAGAGCTTGCTGATGAGGAAGGTATATTCCCTTATGAAGGAGAGGATGATTGTGGATTGTTCCGGGGAATTTATTTTCGGTATGTGTATGAGTTAACAGCAGAATCTGATGAATTTGCAGATTTGGAGAAGGTGATTCTCAAAAACGCCCGATTTCTTGCGAAAAATGGCAGAAATGCAGATGGTCTTATCGGAGGCCATTGGGAGCGCAGAACAGAAGAGACAGTGGATTTGGCCCAGCATCTGAGCGCTGTAATGGTGTTGGAAATGGCAGAAAAGCTTTTGGAGGAAAATGAATATGAGAAAAATACATTTGATCTGTAATGCACATTTAGATCCAGTGTGGCTCTGGAGGTGGGAGGAAGGATGTTGCGAAGCATTATCAACCTTCCGGGTGGCTGAGAATTTTACAGACAAATTTCGTGGCTTTACATTCAACCACAATGAGGCAATCCTGTATCAATGGGTGAAGGAAAATGAGCCGGATTTGTATGAACGGATCAGGAAAAAGGTTAAAGAGGGATCGTGGCATATCATGGGAGGCTGGTATCTGCAGCCAGACTGTAATATGCCTTCCGGAGAATCTATCATTCGGAATATTATTGAGGGAAGGCTTTTCTTTCGGGAGGAGTTCGGGAAAGTTCCCACTACAGCAATTAATTTTGACTCTTTTGGTCATTCTTTAGGGCTGGTGCAAATCCTGAATCTGGCAGGATATGATTCCTATGTTGTGTGTCGTCCTGCCAAAGATAACTTTGATTTTCCAGATCAGAATTATCTCTGGAAAGGCTTTAATGGCTCTCAGGTGCTTGTACACCGTTCCGATGAAAATTACAATTCAGTGCATGGACATGCCGCCCAGGAACTGGACGATTTTTTGAAAAGAACAAAAAACGAGGAGATTTCTTTATTCCTTTGGGGGGTAGGCGACCATGGCGGCGGAGCCTCCGCAAAAGATCTTGAGGATTTGAAAAAACTGATTGAGGAGGAAAAGGAATATGAAATCTTTCATTCCGATACAGAAAGCTTTTTTAAGGAGCTTCAGGAAAGCGGTAAGGAATTTCCTGTGGTAGAGAGAGGACTGAATCCGGTTGCGGAAGGGTGTTATACCTCCCAGATTAGAGTAAAACAAAAGCACAGGCTGCTGGAGAATGAGATATACTCCGGAGAAAAAATGTTCTCCGCCGCTGCACTTCTCTATGGCTGGAAGTATCCCAAAGAAGCTGTGAGCGAGGCTGTCAAGGATCTGCTCTTTTCTGAATTTCACGATGCCCTTCCCGGTTCAGGGACGCAACTGGTAGAGGAAGACACATTGCGGCTTCTGGATCATGGGCTGGAAATCATGTCAAGGGAGAAAATGAAAGCGGCAATTGTATTGACCGCAGGGGAAGAAAAGATAAAGGATGGTAGCTCCTGTGCGTTTCTTTACAATCCTCATCCTTATGAAATTACGGGACAGTTTTCTTTTGAGGTAGGTCTTCCGAAGCAGAATTGGGAAAATGTGTTTTACTATCCTTCCGCTTTCTGCAATGGGGAGCCGGTAAAGACCCAGAGTGAGATGGAGAGCAGCCATTTCTGTATCGACTGGCGTAAAAAGGTAGTGATTGAGGCGACCTTAAAGCCAGCCTGCATGAACAGAGTGGATGTAAGCTTTCATGCGGTACCTGCGCGCCCTGTGTATGAATCCATTGCCGGGAAGAAGGAATATGTCTTTGAAAATGGACAGATGAGTGTAGTGGTGAATACGGCTACCGGACTTCTGGATTCCTACAAAGTAGAAGGAGTTGAATATATTAAGCCTGCAAGCTTTCAGCTCAGAGCCTGTGATGATACTTATAATTCGTGGGGGCTTAGTGGCTGTGGAAGCTATGGGGTGAGGAATCTGGAACTTCTAACCCCTCACGAGGGCAGCGCGTTTTCTGGCCTTGGGGACAAAGTGATTCCATCAGTGAGAGTAATTGAGGACGGCGAAGTGCGTACCGTGGTGGAGACGTTGTTTGGATGGCATGATTCAAAAGCGTACCAGAGGTATATTTTTCCGAAGAAGGGAACTTCCATTGAAATCGAGACAGGTGTTTATTGGAATGAAAAGGATACCTTTTTAAAGCTGCATATCGGTACAGATATGGAGGAAGGCGACTATCTGGGACAGGTAATGTTTGGCAGGGAGAAACTAAAGCAGGGAGGTCAGGAGGTGGTAGCACAGAAGTGGAATTGCCTCACAAACGGCCAAAAGGCTCTTGCAGTGATTAATTGCGGAAATCATGGCAGTTGTGTAAGGAATGGAGAGATTGGGATAACATTACTTCGCAGTGCAGGCTATTCTGCAGCAGACGGAAATTTTGAGTGTACTTTACATGAGGAGAGGCATACTGTGAGGATGGAACAGGGGGAGAGGATTTTTCGTTTTCGGGTGATGGCAGGTGAGCATCAGGAAATTCTTGACAGTCTGGATAAGGAGGCACAGATTTTTAACGAAGTACCGTATGGATTTGCCTTAAGTCCTTCAGGGAATGGACAGAAAAAGGGAACATTTTTCACAATTGACAATCCTGCTGTCATTTTATCGGCCTGCAAGAAAGCGGAGCGGAAGGATGGCTATGTTTTGCGGGTATATGAGGCGGCAGGAAAGGAAAATAATGCCAGAATAGCATTTTCCGGACTGGATACGGCCTGTGAGGTCAGGCTGAATCCTTATGAAATAAAGACATTGTATTTTGATGTCGAAAAATGCACAATTAAGGAAACGGATTTGTTGGATTAAGGGAGGATGAGTGAAAATAATAAAAGAAAAAAGAAAAAAACAGTTTTGGACAGGGCTTCTGTATTTGACGCTGGTAGTATTGACCTCAGGCTGTGGCAGCAGAACCGGGGATGAAACTATGGAAGAGGAAAAAGCAGTTTCTACCCCGAGAGATATGTGTATTGGAGAAAAGGCATCTGATGAAAATGTAGAATGTGAAGAGGAAGAAACACAGATGATAACAGGTGCAGAGACAGTAGCGATGGATGTTGATTCGGATGCGGTCAGTCTGGAAACAGCCAGCCTGGCTATGGAAAAATACATAAAGAATTTTTATGTGGTTGCTGAGGATGGCACCGGTGCGATTGCCGGAGAACAGTTTTGGCCTCGGGCAGAAATCCTTGAAATTGTGGTGGATGCTTACGAAAAGACAGGGGAAGTTGAATATATGGAACTGTTTGATCAGATGTATGCGGGCTTTCTGAAAGACTACAAAGAAGAATGGTCTTTCAATGATTACAATGACGATATCATGTGGATGACGATTGCCTGCGCCAGGGCGTATCAGGCCGGCGGGAAAGAAGAATATCTGCAGCAGGCGCGCCATCATTTTGACTTGGTGTATGAACGTGCATGGAGTGAGGATTTGGGAGGCGGCTTGTTCTGGAGAACGGAAAATACCACGAAAAATTCCTGCATCAATGGTCCGGCAGCGATTGCCGCCTGCCTGCTGTATCAGGCTACCGGGGAACAGTCATATCTGGACAAAGCTGTCGCGGTTTATGGCTGGCAGAGTGAGAATCTTCTGGGTTCCACAGGAGCAGTGTATGATGCCTGGGATCTGGAAAACGGAATCAATGAATGGTGCTCTACTTATAATCAGGGAACCTTTATCGGAGCAAGCGTATATCTTTATGAGGCGCTCGGGGAAGAGGATTATCTCCAAAACGCTATTTTGGCAGCGGACTACGCCAGAGATGAAATGTATGGAGGCGGTGTGATCAATACAGAAGATGAGGGAAATGACCTGCCGGGATTTAAGGGGATCTTTGCCAGATGGATGGGGAAGCTGATCTATGAATGCGACCAGGAACAGTATCTTCCATGGATGGAAAAAAACGCCCGGACAGCATGGGGAAACAGGAACAGCAAGGATATCATGTGGACCAAATGGGCGGATAAGACGCAGGATACTTTTTATACGGCGTGGGGGTGTTCTGCCGGAGTGGCTCTGCTTTGGAATTGTCTGCCGCCGGCGCAACAGAAGTAACAGAAATGATGGAAGGGAGACATAAAAATGAAGATACCACAGATTTTGGAGGAACGTGCGGCGATACTGGAGGAGTATTATAATACTCACTATAAACCTCTGGCCCCTCTTGTAAAACAGTGCTTTTTGAATACTATAGAAACCACAGTGAAGGAGCTTTCGGACGGAAGTTATTTTGTAATTACTGGGGATATTCCTGCCATGTGGCTTCGGGATTCTGCGGCGCAGGTGCGGCCCTATGTGAGGTTTGCCGGGGAGGATCAGGAGCTTCAGAAAATTCTGGAGGGTGTAATCCAAAAACAGGCAGAGCAGGTATGCATTGACCCCTATGCCAATGCCTTTAACGAAAGCGCAAACGGACGCGGGCATCAGGATGAGACGAAATTAAATGACCATGTGTGGGAGCGTAAGTATGAAGTGGATTCTTTATGTGCCCCTGTTTATCTTGGATATACCTACTGGAAGAGCACGGGAGTTGATCGGATTTTTACAAGAGCCTGGCACAAAATGCTGGAGCACATTGTGGAGACCTTTACCACAGAGCAGGAGCATGGAAATTCGGAATACTTTTTCCGACGCTATGGCCGTGTGAAGTCAGATACCCTGCCGGGCAGGGGAAAGGGGCGCCCGGTGAACATAACGGGCATGACCTGGTCCGGATTCCGGCCTTCCGATGACTGCTGTAAGTTTGGCTATCTGATCCCTTCCAACATGATGGCAGTTACTGCCCTTGGGTATGGGGAGCAGGTCTGCAGGGAGTGCTATGGTGATGAGGAACTGGCAGAGAGGTGCCGGGCACTGGCGGAGGAGATTATGGACGGGATCATGTCCTACGGTATTGTAGATCATCCCAAATATGGAAAGATTTATGCTTATGAGACGGATGGTTTTGGAAACTATAATCTGATGGATGATGCCAACTCTCCCAGCCTGCTGGCAATACCCTATCTGGGATTTTGCGACCGGGAGGATGAACTCTATCAGAATACCAGAAAGTTTATTTTGTCTTCCGATAACCCATATTATTATGAAGGAAAAGTAGCAAAAGGTATGGGAAGTCCACATACGCCAAAGGGGTACGTGTGGCACATCGGCATCGTGATGCAGGCTTTGACTTCCGGGGACAGGAACGAGATTTTGAGCTGCCTTGAAATGCTTTCTGCTACTCATGCCGGCACTAATTTCATGCATGAGGGATTCAATCCAGATGAACCCGGGGAGTATACAAGACCTTGGTTTGCCTGGGCGAATACGCTGTTTGCAGAACTTTTGGTAAATCTGATGGAGGGTAAGTTTTTTGAGGAGGAAGTCTGATGAAAATTCAGAATATCTGTCTCGTGGAGGCGTTTGCAACCAATTCAGGTTGTAACACAATCTGCCCATCATCGGGCACTGTTTCTCCGTCAAGGCTCTGCTTAAGGAGCAGTGCGGCCATCCTGCCTATATCAAGAGAGTTCTGTTCCAGATAGGTAAAAAACTGCCTGTAGGTTGCTTGCCGGAATTGGGGTTGTCAAAGTAGAGTACAGAAAGATCCTTCGGGATCCTAATATTGTGCTCTGTGCAGAGCTGGCAGAGCCGAAGGGCGGTATCAGCGTTGGAGACTATGGCAGCGGTAAGAGAACCGTTCCTGAGCCGTTGCAGAAAATCTTCTTGCATCAGGGAGGTAGCGGAAGCTTATCGAAGCTCTTAAGGGATAGGGGATTTTCTGGCAGTACTGGAACGATCTGACTTTGCACAGAGGGCCCTATATCGTTTCTGCCGTAATGGATGAGAGTGTAAATGAAGATAGTAAGGTATTTGAAGGGCTTTATGCGGATATGATGGAGAATGATTATCAGATTGTCACCGGCAGGGAGGGCGCACCAGATGAGAGCGCTATTTTGTTCAACTTTTCAAAGATTACTCAGGAGGAGTTAAGGATCGTGGGTTCCTCCGCCCGTGTGGAGAAACTGCAGCTTCTTGAAAGAGGAATTCATATACGGCCGACAACGGCGGATAAAATCAGAATGTTTGTAAGAGTGCGTCTGCCGTATTCTGTGACGGAGGCATATGCTCTGGATGAGGATGGAAATGAGATGCCTGTCAACATGGAATGGGAGGAAAGGACTTGTACCCTGCGGATTTCATATGACAGTTGCAGAAGAGCGGTAAATGTGACGGAAACATATGGAAAATCAATAGAAAAGTAGACTTAGTTGAGATAGAGAAATGTGACAAGGAGAAGCAAAATGAAACTGATGCATTCGGAATGGCAGGACAAGGTGAAGCATTGGATACGAATCCTGAAGGATGATTTTTATGCCCCCTCGGGGAGATTACAATAGGAAGCTTTTCAGACGATGGCCTACCGGACGCCCCGGGAGGCGGAGAAGGGCTCTTTTGCGTCAGTAGGTTCCGGTTTTGCCTGGGCAGAGAGTCCGCTGTTTTTGTGAACGGGAAAGCCTTTGGTACCTATCGGGCTTCCAGGGTGGATGAGCCCCATCACTATATAAAGGATAACGTACTCAGCCGCTGCGCCCGGAGTGGGGAGCATTTTGATCCGTTGATGAAACTTATGCAGGGCACTTTATGCCGGAGACGCCTACAGGCGGCTGTACAACCGGACCGGTTCTGCCGGGAGCATATCAGGATATGGCGGTAGAGGGGAAAAGAAGAATTTTGGGGAAGTGTACTTACGGCATCTGGAACGAAGAAGCCTACCAGCTTTACATGGACGTGGCGACCTTAAGTATGCTTCTCACCACTCTGGAGCAATCTTCCCTGCGGGTAGCGAAGATTGCAAAGGCTTTTCAGCAGTTTATCCTGATCGTGGATTTCGAGCAGTCCAGGGAGGAGAGGATTGCTTCCTATAAGGAGGTCAGAAAGGCTCTTCGCCCTGTGATGGAGGCCAGGAAAGGCTCCCGTTGCCAATATTTTATGCGGTGGGCAATGCATACCTGGATCTGACATGACTTTGGCCCATGGCGAAGACCTTCCGCAAGACCGAACGGACCTTTGCAACGCAGCTTCGCTTGATTGAGGAGTATCCGGAATACAAATTTATCCAGAGTCAGCCAGCTTCCTATGAAATGTGCAAAAAGTACTATCCTGAGCTTTTTATCAGGATTAAGGAGGCGGTAAAGGACGGCCAGTGGATCGCTGACGGCGCTATGTGGGTGGAGCCGGATACCAACATGGCCAGCGGTGAGGCTTCAATCCGTCAGATTCTCCACGGCAAGCGCTATTATAAGGAAGAGTTTGATGTGGACAGCGAGATTTTGTGGCTTCCGGATACCTTGGGTTATACGGCAGCTCTGCCTCAGATTTTAAAGGGTGCGGAGTAAAGTATCTGGTGATCCAGAAGATTTTCTGGTCTTACAATGAGGAGGAGCAGTTCCCTTATCATTACTTTACCTGGCAGGGAATGGACGGTTCCTGGATTGTGTCTTTCCTTCCGACCAGCTATACCTACCGTACCGATCCGGTAGAGGCAAACCGTATCTGGAAGGAGCGCACCCAGCTTCAGGATTTGGACGCTTTTCTGATGCCCTATGGATACGGGGACGGGGGCGGTGGCCCGGCAAGGGATTTTGTGGAGTATACCAGGCATCAGGAGGATTTGGAGGGAAATGTTAAGGTAAAGATGGCTGCCCGGCAGAGCTTTTCCATGATATGGAAGAACTGGGAGGTTCGGTGAACACCTATGTGGGAGAGCTGTATTTCAGCTCTGAAGAACGTACACCTCTCAGGCAATGATCAAACAAAACAACCGACATAGCGAGCTGGCCATGAGGGAGAAGGAGCTGTGGAGTTCTTTGGCTATGGCTAAGGGATGGAGTATGAGCTTGAAAGGGCAGACGCTCTCTGGAAAGAACTGCTTTTACATCAGTTTCATGATATTCTTCCGGGTTCAATGCCCGTGTTTATGTGGAGGCAGAGAAGGCTCATATGGAGATTCAGAATGGCGCTTGTGAGATGAAGGACAAGGCTCTGTAAGCTTTGACAGCTCGGCCTGATGAGGAGGCTGTGACCATCTGGAACCCTTTAAGCTTATTTGAGTGCTATCAGGAAAATGAACTGCGGGGAAATTTCCATGCAACTTATATGTAAACGGTGGATAGTGCGTACCTCGACTGAGAGGTAAAGATGTGTGACAATAGACTATATTTCTATCACGGTATGGAAAGTTAAGCCTCAACTTTTGATACTGACATCAGGAGTTGAGTCTATGAGTTCAGAAACGACCATGGTGGCTGAGCAGTGCCGTCTCCGGGAATGCGCCTTATTCGAGAACTAGAATAAGTCCCATGCCAGGCGAAGATTTGACGAGGCGGTAAAGGCGTTGCCAAAGGCAAAGCAGAAGGACAGCCGTGTATACCTTGCACTGACCATGATCCAGGCAATCTACCGGGAAGAAAAACTGCTGAAGGATCTTCCGGCAGGGGAACGTAAGATCCGCCGCCGGCTGAGTGTACCCCTGGTGGAGGCTTATTTCATATGGGTGCATGAAAACCTTCCGAAAGTGCCGCAGAACAGTCAATCCGTGGATTCTGCATCGGCAAGAAGAACTGGGTCATGATCGACACGGTTGCCGGTGCGAAATCCAGCGCAATCATTTACAGCATAGCAGAAACAGCAAAAGCAAACAATCTGAAGCTGTATGGTTACTTTGAATATCTGCTTACTGAGAATACCCAGGCATCTGGATGACACTGACCGGGCCTTTCTGGCTGATCTGCTTCCCTGTTCAATCATAGTCCACATCGTACTCGATAATATTCCCGGAAACTGCATCAA
>CAJTVL010000078.1 GCA_910579425.1 uncultured Lachnospiraceae bacterium
TGGTTAAATATGTAGTTGTCAATGTGCCGGGACAATAAGTCTCACGGATTCAGGGTTTTATAAACCGTATCAAGCGCCTGGATTAAAAAGTTTTCATCAAGATTGTTTTTAAGCTGGCCATAGAAAGCTTCCAGTACCCTGCTGTAAATATATCGTATATACACACTGGAACCTGACGTGGCCTGTGTGCATTTTTCCAGCAGGGCATGTATATTTTGGGTCAAAAGTTCCATATCAGAAAGTCTTAGAGCGTTGGTAATCTCTTCAAGCAGATTCTCAAACGGATAAGAAACAAAATCAGGATTTACATTTTTGGAAAAACCATATATATGCTCGTCCGGTGTAAAAAAATGGCCGGATAAATTAGATACGGCTGAATCGTAAGCTTTTCCCACCATGTGCGGGGACGTGATCGGATCGCCAAGGGCAATATAACAGGATGTGTGATATTGTTCCATTAGCATGCTGTAAAGTTTAAAGCACATATCCTTTAAATTCTGCATATTTCTGGTGGTATTAATCAACAAGGCGGCCTGTGAGGAATCAAGGATGACAGGCAGTCCCCCGGTAATCTCAGTAGCCATTTTTGAAAACAGCATTAATTCTTCGTTGCTTTTGTCAAAAAAGGAAGAGTCAAATTCGATTAAAATTAAATTTTTAAATAGATAGAGAAAGTTGAGCTGATCCATGGAATAAGAAGACATTATGGCACCGAATGGAGTTCCTGTGATCAGTTTATGACATATTTGAGTTGAGATAATGTTCTCAAAGAGGTCTTCTTTTGTTTTTTCTTGCTGCTTTTGATCCAGAAGAAGCAGAAGTTGTTTCATGGTTTCTTCAAATTCGGAAGGAATGAGAGGCTTTAAAATATATTTCGTGGCCTTTAGGTCAATGGCTGCTTTGGCATATTCAAAATCTGCATATCCACTGAAAAAGACGATAGGCATATTAGGATAGCGGCTTCTGACTTTTTGTGCCAGTTCCAATCCATTCATAACAGGCATACGGATGTCAGTCAGTAGTATATCGGGTATAAAAGTGCCGTTAATGATTTCAGATAATGCGAGACGGCCATTTTCCGTTTCACGGATTTCAAAGGGAAAATGATAGTCATCCAGCAGATAGCGAATGCCGGCACGTTCTATTTCGGAATCCTCTACAATCAGTAATTTGTACATTTTATGGCCTCTTATGATAGGGTTAATAAATATAGTTTGTTCTTGTTCAACAATTATAACAAATGAAAAGTGTTTGTAAAGGGAAATGTGACGGTGATTATTATAGTTTATGAAAATGAATTATAAAAACAGAAAAATTTGCATATACATATGTTTTGGGAAATTTATAATGATAGTATACCCGGTGCGCACGGTTATATTACAAAAAGTGATTTTTATCAGGAGGTTATGAGATGCTAAAGAAAAATTTGAAAAAGTTGTTTGCTTTGGGATTGATAGCAACACTCGGTATAGGAAGCCTGACGGCTTGTGGAGGTTCTGACGTGGCCCTGGAAAAAAGCAGCAATGTTTCGGAAGTAGAGAGCGCTGAGACAGACAAAGACACAGATAATGAGACAGCGCAGGCACCGACAGAGGAAGCTGCAGAACAGGAAACGGGCGGAGAGGATTCGTTTGGAAAATATGAAGAGACTATTGTATTGAGCGCCGGGAGATACACCCAGGCAGATCCCAAACTGCCTGAAGGCGACAGCTACGAGGATAATGCATATACAAGATATTTAAAAGAGCGGTTAAATGTACAGATTGAAGATGAGTTTGAAGCATCCCAGGACGAGTATGACCGCCAGACTTCACTGGCCATTGCGGCCGGGGAGATCCCTGATATACTGACGGTCCGGACAGAGGACGTTTTGCAGGAACTGGTGGACGCGGGGCTGGTTGCGGATTTGACGGAGGTATATGACCAGTATGCATCAGACGGATTAAAAAATATTTATTCTTCTTATGGGGAAGGGGCATTTGACAGTGTAACCTTTGACGGGAAACTGATGGCATTACCAGGAACATTTTATGATATTGCACCTCAGGTGATCTTCGTTCGTCAGGATTGGCTGGACAAGCTGAATATGACGGTTGATGAGGATGGCGACGGATGTCTTACCTTGAGTGAACTGGAAGAAATAGCCGCTGCCTTTGTAGAAAATGATCCCGGAGAGAGCGGAAGCCCTGTTGGATTTGCAATGGATGCTAATGCGCTGAACTGTACGGAGTATGGCGCAAGCTGCCATACCATGACAGGTATTGCAGGTGTATTTGACTGTTATCCGGAAATCTGGTACAGAGATGCGGAAGGTAATTTAACATATGGTTCTACAACGGAAGGAATGAAAGAAACTCTGGCATTTTTAAACGACTGGTTTGAAAAGGGGCTTTTGGATCCCCAGGTTGCAACGAGAACCTATGACGATATTGCAGCTTTGTTGGCAAATAATCAGCTTGGCATTACTACCGGACCATACCATTTTCCAGGATGGGGGCTTGCCAATGTGAAAACAATGAATCCAGAGGCTGATTTTGCTTGTTATACACTTTGTGATGATGGGGGCAATGTAAATGTATTCAGAATGAATTTTATTCAGAGATACGTTGTAGTGAGTAGTGAGTGTGAAAATCCGGAAGCTGTTGTAAAGATTATGAATGTTCTTTATGATGAACTGGCATTTGGCGATTTGGAAACTATTGCACCTGAAGTTTTCGAGTATGTGAAACTGGGAGTGGATAATTCTGTAAAGCCTACCTGGATTGAATGTATGGATGCATCCAAGTTACTGACTGACTATGCGATGAACATGGCGGCATTAAATGGTGAAACAGAGATAGAATCCCTGCCGACTCCTTCCCAGCAGAATACTGTAACGAATGCAAAAAATTATATGGAAAATCCGGAAGAAGCAACTGTTGCCGAGTGGATCAGCTATACAGGAAGTATTAAAGGAGTCAGTCTTTTGAATCAGTTGACAGAAGAAAATAAGATGAAAAAGACGGAGCCTGTTTTCTGGGGTACGACAGACACAATGAAGAAAAAATGGGCAAACCTGGAAGCGCTTGAAGCGGAAAGTTTTATCAAGATCATTACGGGTGCAGAGCCGATTGATTATTTTGACACATTTGTAGAGAACTGGCTGAGCCAGGGCGGACAGGAAATTATTGATGAAATTGATGCACTGACAAAATAATCTGAACAGTCACAGGGCATGCCGGCAGAAGCGATTCTGCCGGTGGCTTTAAGGAGTTGTTGTATGAAAAAACAGAAGACGAAGAGAAAGAAACTGGTTTGGGGGAGTTCTCAACTTTCCTATTACCTCATGACAGTACCTGGACTGATTTTTGTTATCCTATTTTCTTATGTTCCAATGTTCGGAATTGTGATGGCTTTTCAGGATTATATCCCTGCAAAAGGGATTTTGGAATCAAAATTTGCAGGGATGGAAAACTTTGCCTATATGTTCAGTATGCCGGAAAGCTTTCGTATTTTTAGAAATACTCTTTGTATTGCACTTGGAAAGATCGTATTTGGAACGCTGGCGGCAATCATTTTTTCTATCCTCTTAAATGAAATAAGAATAAAGCTCTTTAAAAAGACCGTTCAGACTATCGTTTATCTCCCCCATTTTATTTCATGGGTAATCCTGGCGTCTGTAATAAAGAACATGCTAAATGTGGATGGGTCTGTCAATCACATTCTGATGCAGATGGGGGCAGAGAGTATCAATTTTCTGGGAGATAATACGTACTTTCCCTTGATGCTGATCTTTACAGATGTATGGAAAGAGTTCGGGTATAATTCCATTGTCTATCTGGCTGCATTGACTTCTATAGACCCCGGATTATATGAAGCTGCCACTATAGATGGGGCATCATGGTGGCAGAGAGTGGTACATGTAACGCTTCCAGGGATATTGCCGATTATTTTCCTGATGTCGGCGATGAACCTGTCCAATATTTTGAATGCAGGGTTTGATCAGGTATATAATCTGGTAACGCCGATCGTATATGAATCCGGGGATATTCTTGACACATGGATATACAGGATTGGACTGATCAGCAGACAATATAGTCTTGGGACGGCAGTGGGTCTGTTAAAGTCGGTTGTTGGACTGATTCTGATGTTAGGAGCGAATGAAATGGCAAAGAGGTATACGGATCGGAAGATTTTCTGATTGAGGAGAAACATATGGTGACGCAGAAAAGTTTGCAAAGTAAAATAAGAACGGTAATTATCTATGTTATTTCATTTATTATGTTAATGGTCTGTTTGCTTCCGATGTGGAATGTGGTAGCAATGTCATTTAGCAGCAGTGAAGCTGTGACGGCAAACAAAGTCGGACTGATTCCGGTGGATTTTACTTTTTCCGCATATGAGAAAATCCTGGAAGATCAACAATTCTGGCGTTCCTTCGGAATTTCGGTGGTCAGGGTGATACTGACGCTGGTACTTAATATGGTTTTGATGGTTTTGCTTGCTTATCCGTTGTCCAAGACAAAGAGGGAATTCAGGGGCCGGAATGTTATTATGAATCTGCTGATATTTGCAATGTTGTTTAACGGCGGCATGATTCCTGTATACTTGAACATCCGGAATTTGGGCCTGCTTAATACGATATGGGCCCTGGTACTGCCGCAGGCTGTTCCGATTTTTAATGTGATCCTCTTAATGAATTTTTTCGGAGCGATCCCCCGGTCTTTGGACGAAGCAGCAGTTTTGGATGGAGCCAGGCCTTTTCAGATATTAACTAAGATTTATTTGCCCTGTTCAAAACCGGGACTTGCCACGGTGGCATTGTTTAGTATTGTAAATTCATGGAACGACTTCTATAACGGTCTGCTTTATATCACAAAGATTAAAAACTATCCTTTGATGACATACATACAGTCACTGACCGTTAATATTTCGGAACTGGCTCAGGAGAGCAATGCGGAAAGTCTTCAAAAAGCACTTGAAGTTTCCAATAAGAACTTAAATGCCGCAAAAATAGTCGTGGCGCTGGTTCCGCTGCTGGTTATTTATCCGGCACTTCAGAAGTATTTTATAACCGGTATTGTGGTCGGTTCTGTAAAGGAATAATAGCCAAATATATTTAGAAGAATGTTTGTTATCCCTGGAGTGATGGGGGCAGTTCGGGAGAAGATAGTTTCTTCTTGGTCACTTTATGACATGCTATTCCCAACCCGCCCCCTGATCTTACTGGGCGAATCCCCGTAAGCCTCCTTAAAGGTGCGCAGAAATACCTTATAATTGCTGATGCCGTTGCGGTCCATCAGGCTGGTGATGCTGTAATCAGTGCTCACCAGATCCTGATAGAAGCGGGCAAGGCGCATGGCGCTTAAATATTCCAGAAAGGTCTGGCCGGTATGCTTTTTGAACAGGCGGCAGAAATACTCCGGGCTGACGTTTAAGAGAGCCGCCACCTCGTTTAGTGAGATTTCCCGCTTATAGTTGACATTGACATATTGCAGCACTTCTTCAATCCTTTCGAAGTTCCGGTTTTCCTTTTCACGGGCCTGCCTGCTCAGCCTATGGGCATAATTACGATAGAGAATATATAAGAAATCATACACCACAGAAGAAAAACGAAGCAAATATCCCTCTTCCTTTTCCGTATAAATCCTTGCCAGCTCAAAGAGACAGCCGCAGAGCCGTTTCTGAGTGGAGTTCATGGTGATGGACGGGAAATATTCCTGGAACCGGATCAGGGAAATGCCGCCTACGGCTCTGGAAAGATAGTCGTAGGGAATCTGCAAAAGCAGATATTCCGTCTCGCCCCAGGTCTTGGTGGAGTGGAGTTCTCTGGAATTAATCACCAGCAGGTCGCCTTTTTTCAGGGTATATTTTTGTTCCCCAATGAAAGCCGTCATATATCCCTGACGGATCAGCATAATCTCCAAATGGCTGTGCCAGTGCAGAGGAAAGCTGGCATTGTTGGAGCAAATCAGCGAAAAGGATAATTGCAGTCGGGTATCGTCGCTGATGATCTGATGCGCATAGTTGTTCATGGTACCTTTTCCTTTCTGCGATTGGCTTCCTTAAAAAACAGTTTCGAATGCTCTGTACGGTTGGGAATGCGTTAAAATCAGACAAAATAGTTCTTTAAATTATACTCATTTTTTCTTTTCCATGTCAATATCAACCACTTTATCCGTCAAAATAAGATATAGACGAAAAGCCCCGTTGCCACTAAAATTTATATTTAAGAAAAGCTGGAATGCGTGAGAAAACGCATCCCGTTGAAAAAAGCGGAAAGGGAATGGTATGAGCATGGCAAAAATGGTATTGGATCTGGAAAAGTACACGCAATGTGCAAGAAAAACGGCGGCGGAGGGACAGGTGCTTCTGCGCAACGAAAAGGGGGTTCTGCCCATCCCTGCAGGCGGCAGGGTGGCAGTTTTCGGGAGAATACAGTCCCACTATTATAAGAGCGGCACAGGTTCAGGAGGAATGGTGAATGTGGACAGGGTGACAGGGATTCTGGACGCATTGCTGGAAGAGGAATCGGTGGAGGTGAACCAGAAGCTCCTTGGCGTTTACAGGGAGTGGGAGAAGGAGAATCCTTTTAATGAAGGAATCGGCTGGGGAAACGAGCCCTGGTCCCAGGAGGAAATGCCGCTGACCCGGGAGCTGGTCAGGGAGGCTGCAGAGGAGTCCGACTATGCGCTGGTGATCATCGGCAGAACAGCCGGGGAGGATCAGGACAATCTGAATCACCCCGGTTCGTACCTTTTGGCCCAGGCAGAGGAGGAGATGCTGAAGCAGGTTCGGGAAGGCTTTGAGAAAATGATCGTTGTTCTCAATGTGGGCAATATTATGGACATGAGCTTTGTGGAGAAATACCGGCCGGAAGCAGTGCTATATGCATGGCAGGGAGGAATGGTGGGCGGCTATGGCACTGTGGATGTGCTTACCGGAAGGGTAAACCCCTGCGGAAAGCTTTCGGATACCATTGCATATAAGCTTTCGGACTATCCTTCAGACAATAATTTCGGCAACCTGGATAGGGATGTCTATGAGGAAGATATTTATGTGGGCTACCGCTATTTTGAGACGGCGGCGAAGGAGAAGGTGCAGTATCCTTTTGGATTTGGGCTCTCCTACACGGACTTTGAGATGGAGGCAGCCGGATTTGAGGTAAGAGAGAGTGAAATCCTGACCGGAGTCAGAGTGAAAAATACAGGCTGCCGACCGGGCAAGGAGGTGGTGCAGATTTATGTGAGCGCTCCCCAGGGAGAGCTGGGAAAGCCCGAAAAGGTACTTGCGGCTTTCGGAAAGACCAGGGAGCTTGTAGTGGGAGAGGAGGAGACTTTAAGCTTTTCGATCCCCTTCAGCGCCTTTGCGTCCTATGACGAGACGGGAGTTACGGGGTATGAATCCTGTTATGTGCTGGAAAAAGGAGAGTACAGGGTTTGGGCCGGAAGCAGCGTAAGAGATGGGGAGGAAGCCGGAAGCTTTGTGCTTGATGAGACGAAAAAGCTGAGTCAGTGCTCTCAGGCCATGGCGCCGGAACAGAAAATGAAACGTCTTAAGGCTCACAGAAATGAGGATGGAAGTCTTGGATTTTGTTACGAGGAAGCGCCTGTCAGGAAGGAGCGGCAGGCGGCGGTAAGGGAGCGCAATCTGCCAAAGGATATTCCTCTTACCGGTGATCAGGGCTATAAACTGGGAGACGTGAAAGAGGGCCGGGTATCCATGGAGGATTTCATAGCCCAGCTTTCCGAGGATGATCTTTCCGCCATCATCCGCGGCGAGGGGATGGGGAGTCCCAAGGTGACGCCGGGAACGGCGGCTGCTTTCGGCGGAATTTCCCGGAGCCTGAACGCCTTCGGCATTCCCTGCGGATGCTGTACGGACGGGCCTTCCGGTATGCGTATGGACAGCGGCGCCAAGGCTTTCAGCCTGCCCAACGGAACCCTTCTTGCCTGTACCTTTAACCTGGATTTGGTAGAAGAGCTGTTTACCTTTACCGGTGTGGAGATGGTGAAAAATAAAATAGACGCTCTCCTTGGCCCGGGCATCAACATCCACAGGCATCCTTTAAACGGAAGGAATTTTGAATATTTTTCGGAGGATCCACTGCTCACCGGAAAGATGGCGGCAGCGCAGATCCGCGCCATGCACAAGGCGGGAGTGACGGGCACCATCAAGCATTTTTGCGCCAACAATCAGGAAACCAAGCGGCATTTTGTGAACAGTGTGGCATCCGAGAGAGCTCTTCGGGAAATCTATTTAAAGGGCTATGAGATTGCCGTGAAGGAAGGCGGGGCAGACTCCGTTATGACCAGCTACGGGGCGGTAAACGGAATCTGGACAGCCGGAAACTATGAGTTGAATACGGTAATTCTGCGGGGAGAATGGGGATTTAAAGGAATCGTGATGACGGACTGGTGGGCCACCATGAATGACGAGGGACAGGCCTGTGCAAGCAAGACCAATCTTGCGGCTATGGTCAGGGCCCAGAACGACATTTACATGGTCTGCCCCGAGGCCGACAAAAATACGGAGGGCGATAATACCCTTTCTTCCCTGGAAGCGGGAACCCTTACCCTGGGCGAGCTTCAGAGAAATGCCATGAATATCTGCGCCTTTATGATGAATACCCATGCCTATGCCCGAAGCCTTGGAGATGAGACAAATGTGGAAGTGATCGGACAAAACGGCCGGGTGCAGGAAGAAGAGGAGGAGGTCATCTATTACAAGGCGGACGAGAAGGGGATCACCCTGAATCTGGAAACGGTGAAGGCGAAAAAGGGAACCTTTTATTCCTTCGCCCTTGACCTTCAAAAAACAGGAGGCTACCGGGTGGCCATCACGGCCAAATCAGATCTGGGCGAGCTGGCTCAGATGCCGGTTACCTTGCAGGCAGGCGGTACGCCCGTGGCGGTATTTACCTTTAACGGAACCGGCGGGGAATGGACGCCGATAGAGAAAAGGGTGGTATTCCCCCATAAGTATGCGCTTCTTCGGCTGTACTTTGGGCAGAGCGGGCTGGATTTGAAGGAGATTGCCTTTACCTTTGAGAAGCCCTTTGATGAGCTTTCGGGGGATCCCTCTTATGTGATGTAAAAGCGGAGCATTCTGTTTCTGAAAGGTGACATCCGCGGAGGAAGGACATATAGTAAAATAACAGCTTTTTCAGGAGAGAGGGACTTGAAAAATATTTTGATTGCCGGGGAGAGGGGAAAAACCAGGAATTATGAAAATGCGCTGGCTCATCTGGGATGTGCCTTTAAGACCTCTCTGCATGTGCCTGATCTCTCCCTTTATGACGGGCTGCTTCTGCCGGGAGGCGGGGATATTGATCCCCGGCTTTTCGGCCAGCTCCCGGCGGGAAGCCGCGCCTTTGACCCGAAGCTTGACCGTATCCAGCTTGCTGTCTTAGGGGCATTCGTGAAAGCGAAAAAGCCGGTGCTGGGAATCTGTAAAGGGATGCAGCTCATCAATATCTATTTTGGCGGGGATATGATTCAGCATCTTTCCTGTGCCGAGACCCATGAATACACAGAAGAGGACCGGCTTCACGAAACGGAGGCCGTAAAGGGCTCATACCTGGAGGCGCTCTACGGAGAACGCTTTGTGGTGAACAGCGCCCACCATCAGGGGGTGGATGCTCCGGGGCGGGGGATAACCTATGTGCAGTCCGCAAAGGACGGCGTCATCGAGGCTCTGGCCCATGAGAGCCTTCCCGTTTACGGGGTGCAGTGGCATCCGGAACGGCTTTGCTTTGAGCACCGCAGAGAGAAGGCCGTGGACGGGAGGGCGCTGCTGGAATTTTTTGTCCGGTGCTGCGTGTAAGTCAGGCCTGCCTTTCGGAGCCGGAGAGCTGGCTTTTTTGAAACAACTTAACCAGCCGAAAGCGGAAGCACAGCACCATGGCAGCTACGGCCCCCACCACAGCCTGCAAGACCTGGAAGGGGAGCTTCAGGATCGCATATTCCACGGTGCTGTAGAGAAAGGCTCTGCCGAGGGAATAGCCCGTCACCATGATGACGGCTCCCAGAAAAACCCCGATTCCTGCCGCAAGAGCCTTCTTTTCGGGAAAAAGACGGCGGGCACACAGGGAGATCACCACAGCCTGCAGCCCGTGGGTGGCAAGGGATACAAACATGGGCGTGGGATAAAAGAAGAAGTCTCCCAGAAAGGAACCGACACCGCCTGCAATGAAAGCGCTGAGGGGATCCAAAAGGATGGCCGCGGTGCAGATTACTATGTCGTTTAAGTAAAGATGGCCGCCGGGAACCGGAACTCCGAAGGAGCTTAAGGCCACATTCATTGCCATAAACATGGCGGTAACGGTGAGCCGGCGCAGGGAATATCTCTGGGCCGCCGGTTTTGCTGTATTCATAATTACCTCCATTCCGCCGCCCGCAGGCGGCACGTGAATCGCTATATTCTTTGTTCCTATAGGAAATCCGCTTTTTATGATAAGTGCAATGTGGCTTGGTTTGAAGTGCCAGAACTGATATTTTTGACCATACCAGAGAGGGAAGGCTCAAGCCCTGAAGGCCGGCTTATTGCAAAAAAAAACCAGGAGACGGCAGGCGCCTCCCGGTTTTTTATTCCTTATCCCATTGCTTCATGCGCCTTGCACAGAGAAAGATTAAAAGGGCGGTGGCAATCAGGAATTCGGAAAATATAACAGATGCATTCCATATTTCAAAATAATAATGACCGATAAAGTATGCGGCCAAAAACAGAGAATATATGGCTGCAGCGTACATTTTAAAGATAAAATTCCGGTGACGCTTCTGTTCTCTTTGCAGAAGCTGTTGTTGCTGATTCTCCAGCATTTCGGTTTTCAGCGAAAGATTGTCTACCTTGGAGGGCTTTAGAAGGCAGTCCGTAGATACGTTAAAGACCTCGCTGAGAGCCGTGATCTTATCCAGCTCCGGCAGGGACTGTCCCGACTCCCATTTTGATATGGTTTGCCTTGAAACATCCAGTTGCTCTGCCAACTGATCCTGTGTCCAGCTTCTGCTTTTTCTTAAAGTAAGTATTTTTTCTGCCAAGTCCATAAAATGTGATTCCTTTCCTTTTGTGCGTTTGCGGGTACACCTAAAGGGTATCAGGATTGGCGGTTGCACACAAGCAATCTGACTGTATTTTTGCGCAACTGCCGGGGGCAAAACGGGGAATGGGAAGCTTTTCTTATTTACATTCCTGTTTCCAATCTCTTTTTATCGTTCATTCTGTTCCTCACATGAATCAACATGAGTGTAACAGATATAACCGATTTATATAATTACCGGATTTTGATTGGGGAAGAACAGCAGATCCGCTTCCGGCTGAACGGGAGCCAAAACACAGCGGCCGGGTAAGCGATGAAGATAAAATTTTCTTGAATGTATTGCTTTTGTCCGCACATTCCTGCATAATATAGGTGAGGCTGGGAACACTGAGCCCGGAAAGGAGTTTTCGATATGGCAAAATCAGCAAACCTTTATGCACGAATCGAGCCGGATGTAAAAGAACAGGCAGAAACCATTTTAAACGCCCTGGGCATTCCTGCGTCCAACGCCATCACCATGTTCTACAAACAGATCATTCTCCACAATGGTCTGCCCTTTGAGGTGAAGCTGCCGGAGCATCCTCTGGATGTCAGCCGCATGACGGTTGAGCAGCTGCACGCAGAACTGGAGAAAGGATATGCGGATATTCAGGCAGGACGTGCCCGTCCGGCTTCGGAGGTCTTTGCCGACATCCGTAAGGAATACGGCATATGAACTATGAAGTAAGACTGACAACTGAAGCAGAGAATGACCTTCGCGGTATTTTCGAGTATATTGCCTTTGAACTGCAATCACCGCAAAATGCCGCAGGTCAGCTTGACCGGCTGGAGCAAAGCATTATGTCTCTGGATCAGATGCCGGAGCGGTTTCGTGTGTACGAAAAAGAACCGTGGCACAGCCGTGATCTCCGTATCATGCCGGTGGATAACTATCTCGTGTTCTACATACCGAACCACGAGGAGCAGACTGTCAAGATCATGCGTGTGATATATGGCGGACGGGATATAGATAAGCAGCTAAACCGGTTTTTGTAATTCCATAACTTTATAACTTTAGTTAAGAGTCGAGCAATGGGCTCTTTTCTTTTACCTGGAGGTCGGCAACGAACCATGAAGGTAACTCATTTACATTGCTGTTTCATAACGAAATAAAAAACAGAAACGCTGTTTTCATTATCTTTTGTCTGTGATATACTTAACAGCGCATCAATCTTAGACAGGAATATTGCTGTTGCGGCCTTTACCAGAGGCGGGGGCTGGCAGATAAAAATAAAAGTCAGAATTTAATAAAGAAGAAAGGAAAACAAGGCAATGAAGAAAGCAGTGAGAAAAAAATCGGCAAAAACGGCAAAAAGGAGCAGGAGGATCGTCCTTGCGGCAGTGGCAGGAGCGGTAGCCCTGGGAAATGTCAGCTACACCCATGCGGCGGACTTAGAAGATGTTTTCGATGAACGTTACTATGCGGATGAGTACTCGGATCTGAAGCAGGCATTTGGCTATGCCAGGCTGGTTTTGCTGGATCATTTCATGAAAGTCGGGATCTATGAGGGCAGGAAAATGAATGGGCTGATAGACATAATCAAATACAGGGAGGAAAATCCGGATCTCGAGAAAGCCTTTGGGGATGACTGGGGCGCTTATCTCAGGCATTATCTTACTTATGGAGCTTATGAGAACAGAGACAACGGGGCAGACTTTGACCCGGTGGATTATCTGAACAGGTACAGCGACTTAAAGGCCGCCTTTGGCAATGATCTGTTGGCGGCCTACAGGCATTACGAGGAGCATGGGAAGCAGGAGGGCAGAGAGGGAAGAAGCGAGACGGTGGTAAGGGCCGAAAGAGAAGCGGCGGCAAGAGCCCAGGAGGAAGCGGCCCTGCGGGCTCAGGAGGAAGCGGCGGCAATGGCTCAGGAGGATGCTGCGGACAGGGATGAAACGCCGGAATACAGTGATCCCGCAGAGCCGGAAAAACAAGGATTTGAGATTCGGAGCGTGGAGGTGACAGGCAGCGGCCGGATCAGGGTTACCTTGAATCAGAGCACGGAGCAGGCCCTTGGGCTGGAAGCGTTCAGCATCCTATGTAACAGCGGCGGCTCCGATATGACGATCCTTTCCGTGTCCACAAGCGACAACAGGGTTTATGACCTGTCAACCACCTATTACAGGGATCAGGAGTATGATATACAGATTACCCTTGCCGATGGCACGGCGATCTCAAAGGTCTTTGTTTACAGGACAGATTGCGCGCAGATCACGGGCGTTAACGCTGTGCGCACGAGCGGAGGCGAGGCCAGGATTACCTATAATTCGGACGAACCCGGTTACTTTTACTATCTGCTGAGGGAAAACGGCCAGATTTCCGCGTATGCGGCTTCACGGGAGGATTCGGGTGAGGTGACGGAATCAGAGATTATCGGCAATGGTGTAAAGACGCAGATGGAACAGCATGAGAATCGCTTTACCGTTTCCGGACTGGTGGAGGGCATGTCCTATATCATGTATTATGTGGCCGTTAATACAGAGGGGAAAGCCGCATTGGTAAAAAGCCTTTCCATCGACGGGGGAATTTATGAGGAGAATGCGGGCGCAATCAAGGGAGCCGAGGCGTTCGCCGAGAAGCTGGAAAACGGCGAGTTCCTGTACGGGTTTGAGATCGAGCTGGAGACGGCCACCGCAGAGAGCCTGACGCTGGATCAGTTCAATATAAGCTGTCCCCAGAACGAGACAGAGCTTGGAGAGGTAAGGACTTCGGATAATAGGATTTACCGTGTGTATATGCAAAGAGGCAGCATCCCTAAGGGCAATAATACCTATACGATCCTGATCAGCTTAAAGGACGGTACGCAGTTAAAGGGTACGTGCTATCTTGACCTGCAGGCGCCCAGAGTTGACGCAAGAAGCATTGAGTGGACAGATACGGATACAATAAGGGTTACCGTCAATTCAGACGAAGCCGGCACGCTTTACTATGGGATTCAGGACGAGGTAGAGGGCGAGGGTACGATCACGGCCAAGGATCCCGCGCAGATTTATGCCAACGGCGCCCGGGAATCCATCGGATACGGCCTGAATTATATAACGGTCACAGGCATAAAGGAAGGGCAATGGTTCTGCTATGCATCGGAGGATGCAAAAGGCAACAGAGAGGATTTCTACAGCTATAAGCAGATCCCCGAATACACGGAACCGGAGCCGGACGACACGTTAAAGCCCCAGATTACAGGCGTGGAGGTTCTCAAGGCTTCGGACGGCGCGAAGCTCAGGGTGGTGTTTGACCAGACGGTAGAAGGGCTTTATAAAAATAAGGAAACCCAGATCAGCGGCATCGATAAAAAGCTGGGATTTATTGCGGAATATGGCTCTGAAGGAGACCTGGAGGGTAATGTGCTGATTCTTACCGTGATGGATTTGGCAATTTCCATACCCGCAGGCGGCCATACCCTGACCATAGTATTCTATGACGGAACGACATTAACGTTTGATTTTACGGTGTAAGCATGACCGGCAGGGGCAGCCGCCGCGGCATTTTGCAGTGAGCTGCGGTTTCTGTCCCGGGCCGGATTATTACCTTTGAAATGTGTATCCGCCCGAGCGGCTGTCTTTTACTCAATGTGGGGCCGAAAAAGGGACTGCATATAACTAGCGGATTTCGGAGCGAATATCCCGCTACATTTAAAATCAAGGTGGATTAGGGAAGATGGAAAAACCTTACAGAATTTTAGTCGCAGAGGATGACAGGGGCTTAAACCAGGGAATCCGTCTGGCGCTGCAGAGGGAGGAATTTGTTTTTGACGCCGCCTGTACCCTGAAGGAGACAGAAAAAATCTGGAGAGAAAAGGCTCCGGATATGATACTTCTGGATGTGAATTTCCCGGACGGAAGCGGATTTGAATTTCTGCGCAGGCTGCGAAAGAGTGACAATATCCCGGTGCTGATGATCACGGCAAACGATATGGAAATGGACGAGGTTACAGGCCTGACCTTGGGAGCGGATGATTACATTACCAAGCCCTTTAGTCTGATGGCCTTAAGGGCAAGGGTGGAAAACATCCGAAAACGGGCCGTGGGAGCCGTAAGGCCGGTTTATGAAGAGGCCGGATACTTTTTTGATTTCGAAAGGCTTAAGTTTCAGGTACAGGGGCGGGAGATCAGCCTGAGCGCGCCGGAGCAGAAGCTTCTTAAGGTTTTTACGTTTTCTCCCGGGCAGACCCTGCCCCGTGAGAGGCTCTCAGAGCTGATCTGGGTAGACGGGACGGAGTATGTGGATGAAAATGCTCTTTCCGTCACTGTCAGCCGTCTGCGCAGAAAGCTGGAAATCAAGGGGGAGGAATGCCCGATACAGACCGTGTACGGGATCGGATATGTGTGGAAATGCCGGGACAGAAAATAATCGCAGAAGGCGAAAGGAGCGGAAATGAGAGGAAATAGAGTCCTTTCCAGACTGGATGAGATGCTCACAGAGGCCATTAACGGTTCTTTTGCGGAATCCTGTTATGACGAGACGGAACTGTCCCGGTTGGAGAGCAAATTCAGGCAGTATCTGACTGAGAGGGAGCTGGCGGCGGAAAGGGTGCAGGCAGAGCGGGCCGCCATCAAGGAGCTGGTAACGGATATTTCCCATCAGACCAAGACCCCCATCGCCAATATCTGCCTGTATACCCAGCTGCTGGAGGAGAAAAGCCCCCAGGAGCTAAAGCCCTATGTACAGCAGATCCATCAGCAGGCGGAGAAGCTGGAATTTCTGATTCAGGCCCTTGCCAGGATTTCCCGTCTGGAAAGCGGTGTGATCCGCCTGGAGCCGCGGCCCTGCCGGGTTTGGGAGCTGATTGAAAAGTCCGTCCGCCAGATGCAGGAGAAGGCCCGGGCCAGGCAGATCACAATCTATGCGGATGAGGAGAAAGACGAAAAAGAGGATGCCGGAAAGCCCTATCAGATATGGGAGGACGGCCGGACTCAGGCACCCAGCGATATGCAGGCAGTTTGCGACATGGGCTGGACCCAGGAGGCCCTCGGGAACCTGCTCGACAACGGCATCAAGTATTCTCCGGAGGGCAGCCGGATCCGGGTCAGGGTGCGCGGCTTTGAGATGTTTGTCCGGATCAGCGTGGAGGATGAGGGGCCGGGAATTTTGGAGGAGGAGCAGGCTCAGATTTTTGAGCGTTTTTACCGGGGAAAAAATGCGGGAGAACAGGAGGGGAGCGGAGTGGGCCTTTATCTGACCCGCATGATTCTCCAAAAGGAAAGAGGATATATCAGGGTTTGCGCAGGAGCCCGGGGCGGAAGCCGTTTCCAGATGTATCTTCCAAGGCAGTAGGCCGGCAATTCTTGCAGAAGTGTTAGATTCGGGAAAGGTTTGGGAAAGATTGTTTTGGTATAGTCTGTTTATGCAAACACTGCATAGACAGACTAATTTTTTTAACATAAGGACAGTTTGCAGAGCGTATTGTCCATTGTTATAATAAGCCGGCGCGCGCAGCGTTATAAGGCGGAAAAGGAGCGGAACATGGAAATTTTAAGAACCGAAGATCTGAAAAAATACTATGGGGAGGGGGAAACCTGCATAAAAGCCCTGGACGGAGTGAATTTTACCGTTGAGAAGGGGGAGTTTGTATCCATCGTGGGAACCTCCGGCAGCGGCAAGTCTACTCTCCTTCACATGCTGGGGGGTCTGGATCGTCCCACCTGCGGGAAGGTGGAGGTGGACGGAAAAAATATTTTTTCCCTGAAGGAGGAAGCACTGACGATTTTCAGGAGGAGAAAGATCGGCTTTGTGTTTCAGAGCTTTAATCTGGTACCGGTGCTGAATGTCTATGAAAATATCGTGCTTCCCATTGAACTGGACGGCAACAGGGTGGATAAGGAATTTGTGGAAAATGTGATCCGGATCCTCGGCCTGAAAAACAAAATTTATGCCCTGCCTTCCCAGCTTTCGGGAGGCCAGCAGCAGAGGGTGGCGATCGCAAGGGCCCTGGCCTCTAAGCCGGTTATCGTCCTGGCCGACGAGCCTACGGGAAATCTGGACTCGGCCACCAGCCAGGATGTGCTGGGCCTTATGAAGACCACGGGAGAGCGCTTCGGGCAGACCATGGTGATGATCACCCATAATGAGGAGATTGCCCAGATGGCAGACAGAATTGTGCGCATTGAGGATGGGAAAATCGTGAGCAGAAGGGAGCAAAAGGGAGGTGTGTTTCATGGGTAAGGTGAAAAATAACCAGGCCATCCGGCGTCTGAGCGTAAGAAGCTTTGGTGCAAACCGCACCCGCAATGTTATTGCGGCCATTGCCATCGCTCTGACGGCGGTTCTGTTTACGGCAGTCTTTACCATCGCAATAAGCCTTGCGCAGCAGGTGCAGCGCGGGGCCATGCGGCAGGCAGGGGGAGATGCCCATGGGGAGATCAAAAACCTGAGTATGGAGGAATATGAGATTCTGAGTCAGCACCCGTCGATCAAAGAGTGCGGCAGGGAAATTGTTGTGGCCGATTCTGTGGAAAATCCGGAGTTTTTAAAGCGCCATGTGGAAATGCATTATCTGGATGAAAATTTGTATCCGCATTGGTTTATCCGGCTGAAGGAGGGCAGAAATCCCCGGGAAGCAGACGAGATTTTGCTGGATGAGAAGTCCATGGAGCTTTTGGGGCTCACTCCCACGGCGGGGTGCGAGGTCACTTTGGAGATCAGGCCCCATTTTTACAGCGAGCCCGTCAACCGCACCTTCAGGGTAAGCGGGGTCATAGAGGCGGCATCCGCAATGAATGTGGGCTTTGTATTTGTCCCGGCATCCTATCTTGAAAAATATAAGTCTGCAAATAAAAAGTCAAGCAGAAATTTGTGAACTTTGAAAAATTTATA
>CAJTVL010000079.1 GCA_910579425.1 uncultured Lachnospiraceae bacterium
TAAGACGCTGGAAGCCACGGCAAACGCTGCCAGCCATGTATGTTCTTTTTTGTTAGGTTTCCTTGTGACGATAATCTGTGTGGGGAACAAAACCGTATCCCATACATAGTATATCCCATGATAAGGGTTTGTGGCCCCAAAACAGCATTCCTATTTCATAGATCAGGTCGGTTCTGTTTTCGCACAGCTCTAAATTCATCGCCGAAACAAATCCGGGATACCATTTGATGAGTCATAAACTGCTTCAGGACCCCGACGAGACATAATGCTTAACCCCCACTTTCCACAGCACAAGACAGGGAATCATGAACAGGCAGGCCGCCAGAGGCAGCAGGGCGTAAACGGGCTTTCCCCGGTCTAACAGGTAAAGGAGCGGATAATACTGGATCAGGGCATAGGGAACCACGAAGGTACAGATCTGCAGCATCCTTTTTCCGTAAATACTCACAGGATATTTTCCGTATTCCCGTGCGCCGTCTGTAAAGATATTCATAAATTCCAGCCCTTCCAGGGTAAAAAAGCAGATGGAGGCGTAAATGACAAAGAATCCGCTGAACACCACGGCGCCCCCAAAGAGCATCAAAATGACGGCGGCAGCCTTTTGCAGGTTCCACTGGACATGGCTGGCCCTGATGCCGTAGATAAACATGACGATGGCCTGGAGAATGCGGCCAATGCGGCTTAGTTCGATGCGGCTGGCAAGCACCTGAAAGATTTCGTTTCTGGGACGCACCAGGATGCGGTCGAATTCCCCGTACCTTACAATGGAGCCGAACGTGTCAAAGCCCCGGGCGAAGGCTTCCGCCAGGGAAAATTCAAGCAGGGTAATGCCGCAGCACAGAAGCACCTCGCTGTAGGTAAAGCCCTCCACCCGTGAAAAACGGCGGAACATAAAATGGATGCCAAGGAACAGGTTAAAGGACACCAGAAACTGCCCCAGGCAGGAGAGGAAAAAGGAGGTCTTGTATTCCATTATGCTTTTTATATGTATCATAAAAAATTTTCCGTATAATTTCATTTCTCGCAAATCTCCTTTCTCAGCCGCCCTGGACGGTTATCTTTTTCATAGCAAGGGTATCCAGGGCTTTCCCTGCGGCGATCAGTGCGCAGAGCCAGAAAACCTGAAGCAGCAGGGCCCGGAGCATGGAATTCCCCTGTAAGTCCCCGCTGTAGATCCGAAGAGGGACGTTTTGCATGGAGGCAAATGGGAGAAGTTCAACGACCTTGCGAACCCCGTCCGGAAGGAAGGGCAGGGGGATAATGCCTCCTGAAAAAAATTCCACCGTAGAAACCGCTACGATACGCAATCCCATGGGAGATATGGTAAAAAAGCAAAGCATATAAACCAACATACAGAAGGACACAGTCACACCCGCTCCTAAAAGGAGGGTTAGGAAAAACAGGAATAAAGCCACAGGTCCGGCAGGAGTCATCAGCCCGTAGGGGGCAGGCAGAAGTACTGCCAGAAACAGGATAGGCATACAGCGCAGAGCCGCTCTGGAAAAGCGGTTGGCAATGTTCCTGGAAAACCACATATTGTAGATATTGACGGGACGGCAGAGCTCATAGGCAACATTTCCGTTCAGGATTGAGTCAAAAATTTCATTTTCCATCACCCATGCCATAAAAAGGGCAAGAAAAGCCTGCTGAAGCCACACATAGGAGCAGGTGGCTTCAAGGGTCATGGGAAAAGCGCCGGGGTCGGCCCGGTAAAAGGCCCGGAACATCAAAATTTCCATGGTGCCCCAAAAGAATTGAGTGGCCATTCCGGCCAGTGCGGCGCTGCGGTATTGAAGCCCCATGCTGAAACGGAGCCTGAAGAAAGCAATATATTTTTTCATGGAGATCCTCCTTTTTTGTCACAATAACAACGGGGTACGGCTTTACAAAACCGCTGCAGGTTTGTGAAAAGCCGTTACAGATTATGGCTTTTGTAAAAGGAGGCCAATCCTTCCTCTGTGCTCTCATACCCTTCCTTAATATCCGCAAGGGTTCCGTCCAGCAGGATCTTTCCCTTTCCGATGAGGATAATGCGTCTGGTAAGGGCCTCGATATCCTGCATATCGTGAGTGGTCAGGATCACGGTGGTCTTTTTTTCCTTATTCAGTTTCAGGATAAAATCTCTGACAGCCAGCTTGGACACAGCGTCCAGACCGATGGTAGGCTCGTCCAGAAACAGGATTTTGGGGTCGTGAAGAAGGGAGGCGGCAATCTCGCACCGCATCCGCTGTCCCAAAGATAACTGCCTGGTGGGCGTCCGAAGAAGCTCCGAAAGCCCCAGCATTTCACTGAGCTGTTCCAGATTGCGGCGGTAGGTTTGTTCGCTGATCCGGTAGATTTCCTTTAGCAGCTCAAAGGAATCCATCACCGGCACATCCCACCAGAGCTGGGTGCGCTGACCAAAGACCACGCCGATATTTTTTACATGTTCGATTCTGTTTTTCCATGGGGTCAGTCCGTTAATCAGACAGGTACCTTCCTCGGGAGTGAGGATACCGCTTAGGATTTTGATGGTAGAGCTTTTGCCGGCGCCGTTAGGGCCTATGTAGCCTACCATCTCACCGTCGGAGATGGTAAAAGAGACGCCGTCAAGGGCGTGAATGAGTTCATATTCCTTGTGAAAAAGAGCCTTGAAAGCCGAAGAAAATCCGGCATCACGTTTAGAGACCTTATAGGTCTTGCACACATTTTGCATGGTGATCATGTTTGCTTCCTCCTGGTAGTATTATAGTGGGTATAACTTGCCAAGTATTTGTCGCAAGGGGGGACCCATCGCAGATGGGGGATTCCTTACGACTGCCTTTCAAAGAGCGAAAGGATTTTCAGTATACCACAGCGAAAGGCCACAGTCAACCGGATTTTTTGAATAGACTTTGCATTTGGAGTATGATACACTTACCTTGTAAGGATACCTAACAATCATAACAATAGGAAGCAGGTGATAATATGGGCATGAGTGATCAGCAGTTTGAAGTATATAATGCATTAATAACTTTTGTCGATGAACTGATTGACAAAGAGCAAGACGAAAAAGAAAGAGAAAAGCTAAAAATCCGCAAGAAGAATATCCTTGCAAATAACAAAGAAATAAGCTGATTCCTATAAAAATTCTGTCCCGAATGCTTCCTGTAAGTGGAACGTTCTGCTTTGCGACGCATTCCTTTCATTTCGTTACATTTACCGGCAAAAACTAAGCAATCTATGAGAAAATGCCGATAAAACTGATAGAGTAAAGTTTGGATATAAGACGCATACAGGGATAAAGGAATATCCCGGTCAGGAGGTAGACGGAGCTATGAAGGTACAAAACACCACAATATTTATGGGCGATGTTCTTGGAAACAATGACCGCAGTCAGGGGCTTTCGGGCAATTCCGGGGAAAAGGGGGGCCGCCAGAGCATTTTTGCCGGAGATTTGAGCCGAAACTTTGATCCTGTTGCCCAGAAGCAGCAAAACGCCCGCAAAAAGGTTATGAAGATCGTGGGCGATGCATGGGCCAGCGACCAGACCCTGACGGATGAGATGGAAAATGCCAGGGTAAGAATGGAAGAGAGCAAAAAGGCAATGAAAGAGGCCGGCGGAGAGATTAAATGGGCGGAAGAGGAGCGTGTGGCTCTGAGAGAGTCCTATGGCGTTGAGGCGGATTCCAAGGAAGAGCAGGACTTAAAGCTTCTGGAAAAGGAGCATACCGCCAGAACCTTCGGGGGCGAATCTCTTTCCAAGGAAGAGAGGGAGCGTCTTGCGCAGATTCATGAAGAAGGGCTTACGGAATATCAGCAGCGTTCCATGGAGCTGTATGAGGGAGAGGATTACTATAAAAAGCAGCTTAACGAGGCCAAAAATCAGATGAAAGCGGCCAATGATTCGGTTTCCACGATTCGGTCTGCCATGGCGAAAAACCAGACTATGATCAAAGCCCAGAATACGGCAGAGCAGATTATGGAGTCCGCCAGCAAGGACATTATCGGTATACTGGTAGACGAGGCCAAGGATCATATCGACGAGGAGATGGAAGAGAAGAAAGAGGAGGCTTTGGAGAAAGCCGAGAAGGATAAGGAAGAGCAGGAGAAAATCGACAAGGTTAAGGAGGATAAGGAAGAGCAGGAAGAGTTTGCAGAGCAGGTGGCGGATTCTACCCAGCTTTTGACAGAAGCAGACAGCGCCATGGAGGAAGCCCAGAGGGCCATCAAGAAAATGATGGACGAGATGAAGCTTCTCGAAGAAGATATCAAGGGCGCGGCGGTGGACGCATCCATGTAAGGACGCCTCAAACATGCTTTAGACTTCTTCAAAATCAATTTCTTTTTCCGTGAGAAATTGGAGAACATATTCGTCCCAGAGCCTGTCCGGGGTTTTGTCGGGAAGAAAGGTATAAAAAGCGGTGGCAGTGGTGCAGGTAAGCGCACTGCCATCGTATTTTATGTTTAGCACAAAGGCTTTGAGGTCGGATAAAGTGACAAGGGTATCTCCCGAAGCGAGGATTTCGCTGACCAGCTCCGGCTTTAAATGGAGGGTCAGCTTGAAATTTACCGGCGTGCGTTTCCCCTTGATCAGATCAAAGCATAGGTTGCGCATATCTGTCCACTGGGAAAATTCATAGGGTGGCAGCACGCCGTCGTCATGAATATCCCCGGTAAAAAATTCTTTCACCATATGGCCGTCTATCACAAAAGTATTATAAGTGGTGATCACGGCCTCTGCCAGCAAAAAGGGAGCGAAGGTATCGGTTCCCAAAAGCCGTCCCATAAATTTTTTTACATCTTTCAGTCTGCAGGCTTTCATAACTGCTCCCATCTGTGCGCCACGGCACACGTATCAATCGGGGAGGGGAAAAATTTTTTACCCGTATTCCCCAGGTCTATTTGTAAGGAATCCTATTTTTGGCGATATTTCTCCGCTTGCTCGGCAATCAGGGCCTGATCCTCAAAGTAATTGATCTTCATGGACGCCTTTACCTCCTCAAGGGTTTGGGCCGCTGTCTCCCTTGCGCTTTCGCTTCCCTTTTTCAGGATTTCATAGACGGCCGGAATATCCTGCTCCCATGCTTTGCGTTTGGCCCGGATCGGGGAAAGTTCTTCTTCCAGTACGCGGTTTAAAAATTTCTTTACCTTCACGTCACCCAGGCCACCTCTGGTATAGTGAGCCTTGAGCTCCTCCAGATTGGCGTATTCGGGCAGATATTCGGCAAACATCTCATCTTTGCAGAAAGCATCCAGATAAGTAAAGACAGGGTTCCCCTCCACCTTGCCCGGGTCTGATACCTGCAGATGGTTAGGATCCGTAAACATAGACATCACCTTCTTGCGCACGTCGTCCGCGGTATCGGAAAGATAGATGCAGTTATTTAAGGATTTGCTCATCTTCTCTTTGCCGTCGGTGCCGGGGAGCCGCAGACATGCGTTATTTCCCGGAAGAAGGGGATTGGGCTCGACTAAGGTGTCCCCATATATGGAATTGAACTTGCGCACGATCTCTCTGGTCTGCTCAATCATGGGAAGCTGGTCTTCCCCTACGGGAACGGTGGTCGCCTTAAAAGCGGTAATGTCCGCCGCCTGGCTGATGGGATAGGTAAAGAAGCCCACCGGGATACTGGCCTCGAAATTCCGCATCTGGATCTCGGATTTCACTGTGGGATTGCGCTGCAGGCGTGAAACCGTCACCAGGTTCATGTAATAAAAAGAAAGCTCGCAGAGCTCGGGAATCTGGGACTGGATCAGGAGAGTGGTTTTCTCCGGGTCAAGGCCGCAGGATAAATAATCCAGGGCCACCTCGATAATGTTCTGGCGCACCTTCTCGGGATGCTCGGCATTGTCCGTAAGCGCCTGGGCGTCGGCGATCATAATAAAAACTTTATCATAGATACCGGAATTCTGCAGTTCCACCCTTCCTTTCAGGGAACCCACATAATGGCCGATATGAAGAGGGCCGGTGGGCCTGTCACCGGTTAAGATAATTTTAGGCATAGCTGATTGCTCCTTTTTCATTTTACTGACAGAAATACATAATCGTCTGTTTCTATTATACAGAATCAGGCGGGATAAGCAAGGTGAGAATTGAATAAATCAGGCGGGAGTGTTAAGATAGTTTATTATGGAAAATGGAAGCAGAGGAAAAATAATTATCAAAAGAATTCTCAGGGACGTCAAGGAAACCTTTGGGGCAGGAGTGGCATTTTTGATCTATTATCTGATCATACACTCCATCTTTAACGCGTTCTGCCCTTTCCTGGTGACCACGGGGCTGCCCTGCCCGGGCTGCGGGCTTACCCGGGCGGCTCTTTATCTTTTGCAGGGCCAGCCGGGGAGGGCGGCTCATATAAACCCTTCTATTTTTTTACTTCTCGGTTTTGCAATGTACTGCGGCTGCTTCCGTTATATCAAGGGGAGCCCTGTGAGAGGAATCAAAGGGGCCCTTGCGGCACTGACAGCCGGGATTCTGATCCTGTACGCCGTCCGCATGTATCTCTATTTCCCGGGACGGGCTCCCTATGTATACCAGGGCAATAACCTTCTGGCCGCATGGGTTCCCGGCTATAGAGAATGGATGAGGGGAATTCTTGAAGGGATTAGGGCCTGGCGCCGGGGAGGCTGATTATCCATGGGAAATTCCCAAGGGAAAACTTTCCAGTAAGTAGTAAAGTAGTTTATCGTTCACTGTCTATACTTCCCGGCTCCATCTCCCGGATGCACCGCAGGGAAGGATCAGTCCGCTTTCCCTTACGGGGAGCCCTATTTCCGAGGAAACGGCCGTTCCGCCCATTTTTTTGACTACAGTGGTATTTAACATATAAGTGAGCACCGCGGGCTGCAGGCCGGTGGTGTAGGAATTAATCAGGAAAAAGAGGGCGTCTTTGCTAAGGAGCCGGGTGGCCAGCTCCAGAAAGGGGTAGATGCTTTCCTCAATTTTCCAGATTTCCCCTTTGGGCCCCCTGCCATAGGAGGGAGGGTCCATGATAATGCCGTCATAAGTGTTGCCGCGGCGGATTTCCCGCTCCACAAACTTGACGCAGTCGTCTACCAGCCAGCGGATTGGCGCTTCGGACAGACCGGAGGCCGCCGCGTTTTCCTTAGCCCAGGTGACCATGCCTTTGGAGGCGTCCACATGGGTGACGGCTGCGTTGCAGGAGGCGGCAGCCAAGGTTGCGCCGCCGGTGTAGGCAAATAAGTTCAAAATTTTCACGGGACGGTTTGCAGCTTGAATGATTCTTGAAAACCAATCCCAGTTTACAGCCTGTTCAGGAAAAAGCCCGGTATGCTTGAAGCTGAACGGCTTTAAGCGGAAGGTAAGGCTGCCGTAGCGGATGCTCCATTCCTTTGGAAGGTCAAAAAACTCCCATTCGCCGCCGCCCTTTGCGCTCCGGTGATAGTGTCCGTTTAGCCCGCCCCATTCTTTCGCGCTTCTGGGGGTATTCCATATGACCTGGGGATCCGGTCGCAGCAGGATATAATTGCCCCAGCGCTCCAGCTTTTCTCCGCAGGAGGTATCCAGTACTTCATAGTCTTTCCAGTGATCGGCTGTCCACATGAGATTGGTATCCTTTCTGTCTGTGTCAAAGGTTGAACTGCTGTCAAAACAGTTTACAGGAAACTGATTACAGTATATATTATTGATGCGGCTTTGTGAAGCCGTTTGTATGGATTGAAGTGATAAAGGTGTAGAATAGGAGCTGGCGATGGCAGATTTAAGCGGCAGATGCCCGGGATGCAGACGCCCAAGCTGTGACGGGTGCGGGCTTTACCGGGAAAGAAAAAAGGAAGAAAATGGGGCCGATGAAAAAAGGAAGCTCCAGGCGCTGCACACCAATAAGCAGGTAAATCTCCGATTTCCAAAGGGATTTGCGGCAGAAAAAGGGGAAGGGCTGGGGCTTTGCGTGGATGCGGGAACCACCACTCTTGCCATGATGCTGTGGGATTTAAAAGACGGACGGCTTTTGGCTGCAGAGACGGCCTCCAATCCCCAGGCGGTTTTCGGGGCGGATGTGGTCAGCCGGGTGCAGGCGGCAGAGGATGAAAAGAAGCGTAAAGAGATGCAGGGGCTTCTGGTCAGGGAGTTAGATGAGATGGCTCTTCGTATGATAAAGCGGATACGGGAAGAGGGCAAAGACGGCGGTGAACTGGCCGCCGATTCCTCAGCAGCCAGTCAATTGACAGTCAAAAAAGTCACTATAGTAGGAAACACAGCCATGTGTGAGATCCTGCTGGATATCAAACCGGAGGGACTGCTTTGCGCCCCCTTTACTCCGGATTATGAGGGTGTGATATACAGACGGGGAAGCGAGCTTGGCTTTGCGTGGCTTGGAAGGGCTAAGATCGCTGTGCTGCCTCCCATCGGAGGCTTTGTGGGGGCGGATGCGCTGGCTGTTGCCGGGTATGTGGGGCGGCAGGAAAAAGGGGCGGGGATTCTGGCTGTGGATATTGGAACCAACGGCGAGATTCTTTTGCAGTGGGGGGGAAGGTGTCTGGCCTGCTCCGCGGCGGCAGGACCTGCATTGGAGGGGGGCGCCATCAGCCAGGGAATGCGGGCGGCAGAGGGAGCCATTGACATGGTTTGCACAGGAGGAAGGTTTCCCGTGCAGGATGTTGTCTGCCGGGTGATCGGCGGGGCAAAGCCAAAGGGAATCTGCGGCTCCGGCCTGGTGGACGCCCTGGCAGTGCTGTACCGGGAAGGGATTCTCGATTCGTCAGGTTATATGAGGAGCCCCAGGGAGGCGAAAGCCTGCCGGGCGCCGGAGCGTCTTTGCAGGAGGATAAGGGACGAGGAAGGGGAACGCAGATTTCTTTTGACAGATGAAAAAAATCCTGTATATTTAAAGGCAGAAGATGTACGGCAGCTTCAGCTCTCGGTCAGCGCCATCCGCTCCGGCATGGAAATTCTGCTGAAAAAGGCCGGGGTCAGAGCGGAGCAGTTGGATGGAATTTATCTGGCCGGAGCCTTTGGATCCTACATTGGCATAGAAAGCGGGATTGCCATAGGGCTTTTTCCGGATGTGCCGGGGGAGCGGATCATTCAGGCGGGAAACCTGGCGGGGACAGGGGCGGCCATGGCGCTGCTTTCTTCGCAGGCACTGAGGGAGATGGAGGAGGAGAGCCGGGGCTTTGAGCATGTGGAGCTGGCCCGGGAAGAGGCTTTTGAGGAGCTGTTTCTTACGCATATGAATTTCCCGGAGAAAAATTTTCGGAGGGAAAATTTCCAGAGGGAGATTTAGCGCCTGGCAAAACGGGCAGAGGGGAGAAAAGGTGAACAGAGATTTTTTGAAAGAAAAAAAACGAATTGTGGTGAAGATCGGCACGACCACCATTACCCATGTAGATACGGGCCATTTAAATCTGATCAAGATGGAGAAGCTGACAAGGGTATTAACGGATATCCGAAATCAAAACAAGGAGATTGTCATCGTCTCCTCCGGGGCCATCGGCGCAGGGAGAAAGGCGCTGGGCATCCAGGAGCGGCCAAGGAGCCTTGCCCAAAAGCAGGCCTGCGCAGCGGTAGGCCAGGCCAGGCTTATGATGATATACCAGAAACTCTTTGCGGAGTACAACCAGACCATCGCCCAGATCCTGATTACAAAGCGCACCATGACCAATGAGATCAGCAGACGGAATGCGGAAAATACCTTCCGGGAGCTGCTGCATTTGGGAGTCATTCCTATTGTGAATGAAAATGACACGGTTTCCACCGATCAGATCCAGGACGAGAACTTCGGGGACAATGATACCCTTTCGGCTACCGTTGCGGAAATGGTGGGAGCGGACATGCTGATTCTTTTATCCGATATTGACGGGCTTTATACGGACGATCCCAGATGCAATGAGCAGGCTGAATTTATCGGTTGTGTGGAAAAGATTGATGATAGGCTGAGCGCCTGCGCCAGGGGGGCGGAGACGGCTTTCGGCACCGGAGGCATGACCACCAAGATTGCTGCGGCCCAGATTGCAGGCGCCGCAGGGGTGGATATGGTTATTGCCAATGGGGATGATGTGGTAAACATCAGCAGGATTTTGGAGGGGAAAGAAGTAGGGACGTTGTTTAAGGCATGATAATGCTTTGGGGCACTGAAAAGCCTTGGTTCTATTCGTGAGGAACCGGGGTTTTTTAGTGCCCTTTCTGTTTAGGAGAGCCTGTGAATAAACAGGCCGCTTCGGAGCTTAGGCTCAAACCAGGTAGACTTAGGAGGCATGAGAAATCCGGCGTCGGCCACCGAGAGCAGCTCGGAAATAGAGGTGGCACACATGGAAAAAGCCGCTGTCATATCTTCAGACACACGGCGCTCCAGCTCGCCGAGTCCCCGAATGCCGCCCACAAAGTCGATTCGCTTATCGGTTCTTGGATCCTGGATACCCAGAACCGGCGCAAGAAGATTTTCCTGCAGGATGGAAACGTCCAAGCCCTTCACAGGATCAGGAGAATGGAGTTTTTCATGGGCGGTGAGCAGATACCAGCCCTCTGAAAGGTACATGCCGAAGGTACCCTTTTGGACAGGGGAGACCTGTTCTTTGCCCTTGTATTCTACAGTAAACCCCGCCCGCCCGATTGCCGATAAAAAGTCCTTTGGGGTAAGGCCGTTTAAATCCCTGACAGCTCTGTTGTAGGGCATGATATAAAGCTGATCGTCCGGAAAGAGTACGGAGAGGAAACGGTTAAATTCTTCCTCTCCGGTATAATTGGGATTGGCCTTTCTTCTTTCCAGGCCCACCTTTACGGCGGAGGCGCAGCGGTGATGGCCGTCGGCTATGTAGGTGCAGGGAAGCTTCGCAAAGCAGGCTTCTATCCGGGATAATTTTTCCGGCTCTGCAATCCGCCATACCCGGTGGGCGATACCGTCCGGGGAAATGAAATCATACAGGGGCGCCTGGCCTTTGGCGCCGCTGATCAGTGCGTTTAGCTCTGCCTGAGAGCGGTAAACCAGAAAAATCGGCCCGGTATGGGCGTTTGTCACATCCACATGGCGGATACGGTCCAGTTCTTTGTCCTCCCGGGTGTTTTCATGCTTTTTGATAAGCCCGTTCTGATAATCGTCCACAGAGGAACAGGCCACAACCCCCGTCTGGGAGCGGCCGTTCATGGTCAGCTCATAGATATAATAGCAGGGCGTTTCTTCTATTATAAAGGAGCCCTCTGCAATCATGGTATCGAGGAGTTCCCTGGCCTTTGCATAAACCCTTGGATCATAAGTATCTACTTCATCGGGAAACTGAGTTTCCGCCCGGTCAATCCGCAGGAAGGAGAGAGGCTCTTTTTTTATCTCTGCAAGGGCTTCCTTCCGGTTATAAACGTCATAGGGCAGAGCGGCCACATGGGGCGCTAATTGGGGCGTCGGCCTGATACTATAAAAGGGCGTGACTTTCGGCATATGGTTTCCTCCTTGTGTTGGATCAAACAGTTGCTTTTTCCAGAATAGCTTAAGGGCTTTTCAAAGTCAATGTTTAATTTTTCAGCATCAATCTAAGGCTTTTAACGGTTTTAATGAGGATAATTCATCCAGTTTTTTTGCCCCGCTGCTTCCCAGATAAGGGGAAATGCTGTCAAATTGGGAGAAAGTAAGCTCGCCTCCGTCTTTCAGATATTTTTCGAGAACCTCCTCCAGACCGCTGCTTCCCAGGTATGGGGCGCAGTTTTTGATCAGCTCAAAGGAAATTTTTCCATCTGCAGCCAAAAGCAGTTCTTTCAGCCGCTCTCCGCCAAGATATGGCGCCAGATCAATAATCGCCTCATCGTCAAGCTGACCGGCCTTTCCGGATTTTATGGCTTCTCCCAGGTAAAGGGCGGATAAATCCGAATCGGAATATATGATAAGGTTTTTCAGTTCCTCATCGGTCAGGGATACGCCCTGTTCCAGCAAAAGGGCCAATCCCTGACTGACCACCTCATCGTCCAGATAATAAAGCAGTTCCATCAGACTGTCTTTATCCACTTCCCCTTCTTTGATTCCGGCAGTCAGGCTTTTGCTTCGTTCCTCCTGCTCTGAGTAGTAGAGCGACTCAAAATTTTTGCCCTCCAGAGAGGGATGCTCTATGAGGAGGTTTTTGATTTTTGCCCCCTGCCCTACAAATTTAATGACGTTTCTTCCTGCTTTCATTTTTATGGCAGCGGAGCCCTTTTCCCCGGTTTCGTTGATCACGGCAACTTCGCCGTCGGGATTTACATGGACGATCTTAAACCTTCCGTCCAGGAGTTCAAAGGCGGAATCCACCTTCAGCTCACACTCTTTTTTAACGTTGACGATCCGAACGGAGGCGGTTCCGTTTAAGTACATCCCGTTACATTTTATTCTCTGGCCGCCTCCTGTATAATGATACATGCTCCATTGGTCTTCCACGTCTTTTCCGGCGATCAGGCTGTCGTCGTCATAGGCTTTCCAGGCCTGGGACTTCTGATTTGCCAGTACAGGCCTGGACAGAAAGCCGTCCAGCCCGTCATTCATCCAGTCTCCCAGAGCGTTTCCCAATGTGTCCCAGAAGGAAACATACCTCGCCGCCGCCTGATCCGAGAAAGAAGTATATTCGTCCGCGGCATCCGTGGAAAGGCGTACCGGCAGGGCATCGGGCCCGGCCTGCACACTCCCGCAGGCGGATAAAAGCAGGATCGGCCCACAGAGACAGAGAGAAATTACCGCACGCAGCCCGCCTGGTTTTTTGTAGTGAAGGATTCCTTTTAATCTCATTTTTAAATCTTCCTTTCTTTCCAATAGTGTTGTGGAGGGAATATTTTTGCTTAATTTAATATTTTTCTGTGCCGTATCGATGAGCACATTTCCGTAAGCTTTTTGTCCTTCCTTAGACAATGCGGTGAGCACTGCCTCGTCGCAGGAAAGCTCACAATCAATGTTCAGCTTCATTCCGATCAGATAAAGAACAGGATTGAACCAGTGGATGCACAGAAGGAACTGGAAGATCCATTTATACCACAAATCTCTGCGCTTTACATGAATCAGTTCATGGTGAAGCACCATCTGCAAATCCTTTAAAAGCCAACTCTCCTTTGGCAGAAGAATCACCGGCTGTATTAGGCCTACGGTAATCGGCACGGAGACACTTTCGCTTACGTACAGGACAGGATTTTTCCTCATAGAAAGCCTTTGCATCAAATCCTTCGCCATATGATTTACCCGGTTATCCGCGACAGGGATACGTCCTTTTTTGGCTGCGGAGGTAAAAGACAAATAGTTTTTCAGCTTGACGGACAGGCTCAGCCCTGCGCCCGCAAGCCAGAGGATTCCAAGCGCCGTTCCCTGGCGGGCGTCTGAGGCCGGATTTCCCGGCTGAAGGAAAGAAGGTTTTGCCGCCGGCTCGGACATGCCCGAGATTTTCTCCGGCGCCGCCGCCTTTGACTGTGGAATATCTGCCTCCGGGCCGGATGGCAGCGCCGTTTCCGCGGGCGGCTTTTCCGGGAGGCCCGCTTCGCTTAGAGATAAGGATGCGCTCCGGCCAGGCGCATCCTCTGCCGTCCGGACCATTACAAAAGAGAAAGGCGACTCAAAATAAACCGGGATTACAAGCCGGGCAATCACCAGAAGCCAGATGTAATAGTTCCACCTCCTGGAAAAGTATCTCCCGGTAACAGGGCGCATCAATAAGATCAGCAGTCCTGTCAAAGCGCCGGATAAGGACAGGGACAACACACACATAAAAAGCTCTTTCATGATGATAACCATACTCCTTTAGCAATTTTGATTAAAATAGTCCCGAAGCTCCCGAATGTCTTCCTCGGTAAGCGCTTTGCTGTTTACCAGCGCCGCCGCCAGATTCCGGGAACTACCCTTAAAAAATTTGTCCACGAAATTTTTCGTCTCTTCCCTGACATATTCCTCGCGTCCGATGCAGGGGGTGTAATAATAAACCTCCCGTTTTTCCTGGCGGAGCACATTTTTTTTCAGAAGCCGCTGAATCAGGGTAAGAACCGTGGTTCTCTCCCAGCTTTTGTTCTGCCCCAGCCGGGTGCGGATTTCATTGGCGTTTAGAGACGCTCCGGCCGACCATAAAACCTCCAGAATTTCAAGTTCCGCGTCGGAGACGCTGATTTTTTTCCCCATATTGTTTCCATGCCTTTCTGCCGCCTGCAAGCACTGGTGCTCAGGCACAAAGCTGCTCGTATTAGCCTAAAAGTATAAGTCTACTTTTGTAGACAATTATAGTTTACGCTTGTAGACAGATAATGTCAACCTGAATTTATATTTTCCATACACACGCAAGGAATTTTTTTGAAAAAGTGCTTGCATCTTTTTTCTATATCATGTATACTACAAATTGCTGTGGCATGATAGCGATGAAACGTGAGGTTGCTGCCCTGCCGAAAGGCATTGCAGGTTTTCCGTGGAGCGAATGTCAAGAAGGATGGCCGAAGAACGGATCCACTCCCTTTGTGATGGGTTCCTCTTTATGACAGGCCAGACCCAAGAACCTGACGACAAGTCACTGTACAAACACATAGTCTGCCAGAGAGCAGAAACACGGGCGTTAAGCGTGTTTGCATATAGAAAGAAAGTGCGCAGGGCCGCACATTATTTTATAGGCAGACAGGACACGCACGGAAGAGTGTACAGTCACCGCTTGTCGTACTTACTTCATTAAAAGTGCGAAAAGGAGGCGGCTTTTTTTATGGCAAGTCAAGTAATGAGAATCACACTCAAGGCATACGATCATCAGTTGGTTGATGCATCTGCCAAGAAAATCATCGAAACAGTTAAGAAGAATGGATCCCAGGTGAGCGGACCGGTACCCCTTCCCACCAAGAAAGAGGTTGTTACCATCTTGAGGGCGGTTCACAAGTATAAGGATTCCAGAGAACAGTTCGAACAGAGAACCCACAAGAGGCTGATTGATATTATTTCCCCTACCCCTAAGACGGTAGATGCCCTGCAGAGACTGGAAATGCCTGCCGGCGTATACATTGATATCAAGATGAAAAACAAATAAGAACTGTTAAACTTTTACACCCCAGCACTAGAATGGCCCGATCGAGGCCCGCTGTAGAAAAAATGGAGGTAAAGAAATGAAAAAAGCTATTTTGGCAACCAAAGTCGGAATGACTCAAATCTTCAAAGAGGACGGAAGCTTGGTTCCCGTAACCGTACTTCAGGCCGGCCCCTGCGTGGTGACGCAGATCAAGACGGTGGAGAACGACGGTTATGAGGCGGTTCAGGTAGGCTTCGTTGACAAGAAAGAAAGAATCACCAACAAGGACAAGAACGGAAAGAAAGAGGTCGTTCACAGACATGGCGTGGGCAAGGCCATGAAAGGTCATTTTGACAAGGCAGGGGTTCCCGCCAAAAGATATGTGAGAGAGTTCAAATTTGAAAATGTGAGCGATTATGCACTTGGAAATGAGATCAAGGCTGATATATTTGAAGCCGGAGATAAGATCGACGCATCTGCGGTCTCCAAAGGAAAAGGATTCCAGGGCGCGATCAAGAGACACGGACAGCACAGAGGTCCCATGGCTCATGGTTCAAAGTTCCATCGCCATCAGGGTTCTAACGGAGCATGTTCCTCTCCTAGCCGCGTGTTTAAAGGGAAAGGAATGCCCGGCCACATGGGCTGCGTAAAGGTTACCGTACAGAACCTTGAAGTGGTAAGAGTTGACGCCGAGAAAAATCTCCTGCTTGTAAAAGGCTCTGTTCCGGGCCCGAAGAAAGCGCTGATTACAGTGAGAGAAACTGTAAAGGCTGAGAATTAAGGCGATAGATGAAAGGAGGACCATTCAGATGGCAAACGTATCTGTTTTTAATATGGAAGGCAAAGAAGTCGGTACGATCGAATTAAATGATGCGGTATTTGGCGCTCCCATCAATGAGCACCTGGTACACATGAGCGTTGTACAGCATCTTGCCAATAAGCGTCAGGGAACGCAGAAAGCAAAGACGCGCTCCGAGGTTTCCGGCGGCGGAAGAAAGCCCTGGAGACAGAAAGGAACTGGCCATGCAAGGCAGGGCTCCATCAGGGCTCCCCAGTGGAAGGGCGGCGGCGTGGTATTTGCCCCCGTACCCAGAGATTATTCCTTCAAGTTAAACAAGAAGGAAAAGAGAGCAGCTCTTAAATCCGTTCTCACCAGCAGGGTACAGGACGGCAAACTGATTGTTGTGGATGATCTTAAGTTTGATGAGATCAAGACCAAAAAGTTTAAGGCCGTTATGGATAACTTAAAAGTAAGCAAGGCATTGGTAGTGCTTGCTGATAATGATGAAAAAGTGGTTCTTTCCGCAAGGAATATCCCCGCAGTCAAGACAGCGCAGGTGAACACAATCAATGTTTACGATATTTTAAAAGGCGACACATTGGTTCTTACCAAGGATGCAGTAGCCAAGATTGAGGAGGTGTATGCATAATGGCAGCGATTTTATATTATGACGTGATCCTGAAGCCGGTTATCACTGAGAAGAGTATGGCCGGTATGAGCGAAAAGAAATATACCTTTCTGGTTCATCCCGAGGCAAATAAGACCATGATTAAGGAAGCCGTAGAAAAGATGTTCGAGGGAACGAAGGTTGCAAAAGTCAATACCATGAATATCGACGGCAAGAAGAAAAGACGCGGCATGACAGTCGGCAAAACGGCCAAGACCAAAAAGGCAATCGTATGGCTGACCGAAGACAGTAAGGAAATCGAGATATTCACTGGCCTTTAAAAAACGAGCGGAGTTCGTTTGTAAGTTCGCGGGGCGAATTTACGGGTATCGAAAACCGGCAGAAAGTTCGCTTGCAAGTTCGCAGAACGATCTTGCGGGGAACGAAAACCATAAAGGCAGTGAAGAGAATATGCACACATAAGTGCGATAAGAAATGAGGACTTGAAAGGAGATAAAGTCATGGGAATTAAGACCTATAACCCATATACACCTTCCAGAAGAAATATGACCGGTTCCGATTTTGCGGAGATTACCAAGACCACACCTGAGAAATCACTTGTGGTATCCCTGTCAAAGAACGCCGGGCGTAACAATCAGGGAAAAATTACAGTAAGACATCGCGGAGGCGGTGCCAAGAGAAAATACAGACTCGTTGATTTTAAGAGAAACAAAGAGGGAATTCCCGCTACCGTGATCGGTATCGAGTATGATCCCAACAGATCGGCCAACATCGCGCTGATCTGCTATGCAGACGGAGAGAAATCCTATATTCTTGCTCCTGAGGGACTGAAAGACGGCATGAAGGTTATGAACGGCCCCGAGGCTGAGGTGAGGATCGGCAACTGCCTGCCTTTGGCTGCAATTCCTGTAGGTACTCAGGTACACAACATTGAATTATATCCCGGAAAGGGCGGCCAGTTGGTTCGTTCCGCCGGAAACAGCGCACAGCTCATGGCTAAGGAAGGAAAATACGCAACCCTTCGTCTTCCTTCAGGAGAAATGAGGATGGTTCCTGTAATCTGCAGAGCAACCATAGGCGTTGTAGGAAACGGTGATCACAACCTGATCAAGGTTGGTAAGGCAGGACGTAAGCGCAACATGGGCATCCGTCCCACGGTACGCGGTTCCGTTATGAATCCCAACGACCATCCGCACGGCGGTGGTGAAGGCAAGACCGGTATCGGACGTCCGGGTCCTTCCACACCCTGGGGTAAGCCTGCTCTTGGACTTAAGACCCGCAAGAGTAAAAAAGCTTCTGATAAGTTAATCGTAAGAAGAAGAGACGGCAGGGCCATCAAATAATTGAGGAGGAGAGAAGAAA
>CAJTVL010000080.1 GCA_910579425.1 uncultured Lachnospiraceae bacterium
TATAACAACATTTGAAGGGAAATACAAGCCGTATTTGTTGTCTTTATTGCAAAAAACGGCATATTTCCGGGGTTTTTCAGGTACGGCCAACAAGGTTAGGGGGGCGTTGTTATAATTTTTCCCGGGAGCTTAGGATAAAGATATTGAAGAGAAAAAGCTTAGATTCAAAATTATACCTGTATATGAGGGAAAAAAGTCATTTAATGCTGTAGATGACTCAATGAGGCTTATTGCTTTGAGCGATAAAAATATAGGGAATAGATTACTGACATTGGATGAAACCGTAAGATTAGTTGCCTGCAAATCACCATTAGTACCTATTTGGATTAATATTTCTTTGAATGAAATAAATTGCGGTAATATTATTTTTAAGTTTGAAACAAGTTTGAGATTTAGAAAGCCATCTTTATTAAGAAATGTAGAAACGGGACATCCACCTTTTAAGGCAATACTTTAACTCTGGGATTTTCCCATTATATCCAAGATATATTCTTTTAAGACTGTTTGCAATTTTCTCCCTACGGACAGCATATGGCGTCACTGGGCTGTCTGATTCAACCAAAGGAGCTCTGACCGGAGGCGCATTGCGCATGGTGCCGTATGTAGCATCGGTTTTATTAAATGAGACAGGGCGATATACGTAGACCCTATAACAATTTCAGACGGGATATTTTCGGGGCGCAAGTAGACACTTGCTATGAGAAAGATAGGAGATTCTCAAGGAAATGTATTATAAAAAAGTAAATTTTCTTTTAGAACAAGCAGGGTATTTTGAAGAAAGAAACGTAGATATTTCAGCTATATTACACATGTATGAAGAATGTGGTTATCATTATTCTGATAAGCAAAAGCTATTTATAGAGAAATATGCATATTTAGAAATTCATTATATTCATCCTGGCTGGAAACAGGATATGCTTCTTCGGTTAAATCCAATAGAAGCACAAAAGATAATAACAATGGATGTAGTAGAAGAGTATAACGAATTTCTGCAAGATGATTTGTTAATAATTGGAGACATAGAAAAGGAAAACATGACATTATTTCTATCTGAAAAAGGATTTTATTTTACAGCATACGATGATTGTCTTATAAATTGGGGTGAAGACTTTGAAATAATGATCAGTAAGTTGCTATCTGGTGAGAAAGGTGAATTGCAAATAATACAATAGCATTTTTGACGCTCCCCGGATTCGGCAGTGACTTCCCCACCCCAGAGCCTGGTGACTCATGATGTCGGTCTCTAGATATGTCAAATTAATCGTAGATGGAGTGTTATCTTAATGGTTATAATAAAAGTTCAAAGCATTCAAGGACAAGCGCTAATCACTCATTTGGCTTAGAATAGGAGGTGCAAATGAGCATACAAGCAGTGAAACATGTTAATAAAGAAGAAAGTAACAGAATAGAGTACTTATTTGTGAATTTCGATTTTTTTGATGGGAATGACCTTGTTGCAAAAATTTTTTGCGAGGAATATCAACTGGTATCAGATGAAAAAATAGATGGAATGTATTATAGCATGATAAAGCTACATAAGGATTCAACAGAATACGATTTGATCTGGCACGAAGATGTTGGAAATTACATATTTAGTTTAAAACAAGATGAAGCATCAACAATCGAATTGGAGCATAGGCTTGAATTCATAGTTAGCAAATTAAATAAAATGATAAGGACTTAGCTAAAGTCGATCAATTATGCTATAGTTTCTGTAAAACGTAAGCAGGTATATCTTTTGATGAAATGAAAGAGGATATGTTGAAAGATGAAGAGTTCAGAGTCGAATATAAAAAATTAAAGCCCAGATATGAAGCGATCGAACAGATTATAAGGGCGAGGAAAGAATGTGCTGTCTGATGATTGGGCTGTTTAAAAAACTGAAACATAAGTGGAAAGCGCGGGATAAAACCTGCGCTTTTCCATTTGGCTGAACATAGGGATGTCTGGAGAAGCCTGGCATCTGCTGCACAGGCGGCAGTGCCCCGGTCAAGCATTCTCCGGTGCATCCTCCCCCAGAAAACGAAAAATCCTCCCATAATACCCTTTCAGCACCCGGGCCGGGCTGTTGTAGATTTCATGCTTGCTCCCCGGCACCCTGACCAGACGGGCGGTGGGCGCATTTCCCACGAAGTGCCGGATGGCGGAACCCTTCACAGTGCTGTCGTTTGTGGACTGGAACACAAGAACAGGAACTGCAATCCGTCTGCAGTTCTTTTTTTGACGGATGAAATTGCAGGCATTCAGGGACTGGTAAGCCCAGCCATAGCTGGAACCGCTGTTCTGAAAGAGAGGAGTTTTCTCTTTTTTCACCTGATAGTAATGGTATCTGTGGGGGCAGGCGGAGCAGCTATTCTCAAAATTCTCGCCGGGGACAAAGGCGTGCTGGCCGGGAGCATAAGTATTTTCCCTGTGCAGGCGCATCATAATGCGGCCAAGGATCCTTCCCATAAGGGGCGGGATTCCCACCGAGATTCCTAACATGGGCGCGGTGAGGATGGCCTTCTGGAAGGTATGGGGATAGATTTCCAGATAAAAGGCCCCGATGCAGCCGCCCATGGAATGGGCATACAAATACAGGGGAAGAGAGCCGCAGGAGGGCTGTACGATTCCCGTCACAAAGGCGTGAAGATCCTTTACATAGTCGGTAAAGCGGTTCACGTGAACCATGTTGGGGTGGTCGGTCTCCCGGAAGGAGCGGCCATGTCCCCGGTGGTCAGCCAAATAGACCTGATAGCCGGCCTTTACAAAATAGTAAATGACTTCTTTATATTTTTCGATGGATTCCGTATAGCCGTGGCTGATCACCACCGCGCCCCTGGCATCCTTTGGCCGGTAGGCCTCATAGTAAAGGCTGCCCCCGCCCGGCAGAATCTCCATATAGCCGCATGCGCAGATGGAGGCCAGATAGGGAATCACCTTTTTGTCCATAATTTCCTCAAACCGGGAATCCGGGATAATGGGGATTTGTGTCTGACTGGATGATGAATGTTTTGTTCTCATAATGTTTTAATGTGCCTCTTGATGGCTTCAAAGCTTTCCTTACTGATGTCATGTTCGATCTTGCAGGCGTCCTGGGCGGCCACCTTTTCATCGACCCCAAGCTGTACCAGCCACTTGGTAAAAAGTTCGTGGCGCTCGTAGATCATCTCCGCAATTTCCTTTCCCGAAGGGGTCAGGTAAATAAAGCCCTCTTTGGTGACGGTGATATGGGCTTTTTCCCGGAGGTTTTTCATGGCGACGCTGACGCTGGATTTCTTAAAGCCCAGCTCCTCCGCAATATCCACGGAGCGGACTACGGGGCGGGTTTTGCTCAGTATCAGTATGGTTTCCAGATAATTTTCGGCGGATTCATTGATATGCATAGGATATTCTCCTGGTTCTCTTGATTAACATGCTGCTCAATAGGCCTTACGACCTGCGCACGCCTCAGCGTGCTTCCTATTATATCACAAAACCGGCTCAATAAATATAAAAAATTTCTGAAATAAGTATTGACAACTAATAAAGGATAGAATAAACTAACATCAGATAGGAAAAACAATATTTGAGTTCAAACGGCGAACCTGAAAACGGGTTCTGCTTAATTTTAAAGAAAGAAGGTACGATCATGCCATTGTCATTAGTAAAAGAAGGGGAGCCGGGCGTGATACATAAGGTCGGCGGCAGGGAGGAAACCAGAAGGTTCTTGGAAGGACTTGGCTTTGTGACGGGAGGCGTAGTGACCGTGATTTCCCAGATCGGAGGAAGCCTGATTGTCAATGTCAGGGACGCGAGAGTGGCCATCGGAAGGGATATGGCAAATAAGATTTTGGTAAACTAAAGTCAGGAGGAGACGATTATGAAAACATTAAAGGAGATCACCTGCGGCAATACGGTCAGGGTGGCGAAGCTTACCGGCGACGGACCGGTGAAGAGAAGAATCATGGATATGGGGATCACAAAGGGAGTCCTGGTTTTCGTCAGGAAGGTGGCGCCTCTGGGAGATCCGGTGGAAGTGACGGTGCGGGGCTATGAGCTGTCTCTGCGCAAGGCGGACGCCGAAATGATTCTGGTTGAAAATGTCTGAAAAAGCCCGCTGCAGGCGGGTATATTTACTGAAAAAGAGTTAGTAAAGACTAATATAAGTAAGAGGAGAGATGAAAAATGTCGATCAAAATAGCACTGGCAGGAAATCCAAACTGCGGTAAGACAACATTGTTCAATGCCCTGACCGGCTCCAATCAATTTGTGGGAAACTGGCCGGGCGTTACGGTAGAAAAAAAGGAAGGGAAGTTAAAGGGGCATAAGGATGTGATTATCATGGATCTTCCCGGTATCTATTCCCTTTCGCCGTACACCCTGGAAGAGGTGGTGGCTCGCAATTACCTGATTACACAGCGGCCGGACGCCATCATCAATATCGTGGACGGCACCAACATCGAGAGAAATCTTTATCTTTCCACCCAGCTTATGGAGCTTGGCATTCCTGTGATCATGGCAGTCAACATGATGGACGTGGTGGCCAAAAGCGGCGATACCATCAACATCTCCAAGCTCAGTGAAAAGCTCGGCTGTCCGGTGGTTGAAATTTCCGCTCTCAAAGGAAGCGGCGTGATGAAAGCGGCGGAAAAAGCCGTTGCCATTGCGGAAAAGAAGGAAGCCGTTACCAAGGTACACAAATTCACGGTAAAGGTGGAAAACGTGCTGGATGAGATAGAGGAGCTGCTGGGAAGCGATATTCCAAAGGAACAGAGGCGTTTCTTTGCCATCAAGCTTCTTGAAAGGGACGATAAGATCGGGGAACAGATGAAGACGGTTCCCGACGTATCCGCGCAGATCAGCCGGATCGAAAAGGAGATGGACGATGATGCGGAGAGCATTATCACCAATGAACGCTATGTTTACATTTCCTCCATCATCGGCGACTGCTGTCAAAAGGCAAGTAAGGGAAAGTTGACGGTATCCGACAAAATTGATAAGATTGTAACCAACAGATGGGCGGCGCTCCCCATTTTTGCCCTGGTCATGTTCCTGGTATATTACGTGTCTGTGACCACGGTGGGAACATGGGCTACGGATTGGGCCAATGACGGGGTGTTTGGGGAGGGGTGGAGCCTCTTTGGGCTGGAGATTCCCGGTATTCCCGTGCTGGTGGAAAATCTGCTCACGGCCATTGGCTGTGCTGACTGGCTCTCGGCTCTGATTCTGGACGGTATTGTGGCCGGTGTCGGTGCAGTGCTGGGCTTCGTGCCTCAGATGCTGGTATTGTTTATCTTCCTGGCTTTTCTGGAGGCCTGCGGCTATATGGCGCGAGTGGCCTTTATCATGGACAGGATTTTCAGAAAGTTTGGTCTTTCCGGCAAATCTTTTATCCCCATGCTGATCGGCAGCGGCTGCGGCGTTCCCGGCATCATGGCTTCAAGAACCATCGAAAACGACCGCGACCGGAAGATGACTATCATGACCACCACCTTTGTCCCCTGCGGCGCAAAGCTGCCAATCATCGGGCTGATTGCGGGTGCCCTCTTCGGCGGCGCATGGTGGGTGGCTCCCTCCGCTTACTTTGTGGGGATTGCGGCCATTATCTGCTCCGGCATTATTCTGAAAAAGACCAGAATGTTTGCAGGCGATCCGGCTCCCTTCGTGATGGAACTGCCCGCATATCATATGCCGACGGCTGGCAATGTGCTCCGGAGTATGTGGGAGAGAGGCTGGTCTTTCATCAAAAAGGCAGGCACCATCATTCTGTTGTCCACCATCGTGCTGTGGTTTCTCATGAGCTTTGGCTGGACGGACGGCTCCTTTGGAATGCTGGATGAAGAGATGCTTGACAGCAGTATTTTGGCCTCCCTTGGCGGTATCCTGGCTCCTTTGTTTGTGCCTCTTGGATGGGGCGACTGGAAAATGACGGTAGCAGCCATCACCGGACTGATTGCAAAAGAAAATGTAGTGGGCACCTTTGGTATCCTCTTCGGATTTGCGGAAGTGGCAGAGGAAGGGGAAGAGATCTGGGGACAGCTTGCAGGAAGCATGACGGCAATCGCCGCTTATTCCTTCCTGGTATTCAATCTGCTCTGCGCCCCCTGCTTCGCGGCCATGGGCGCCATCAAGCGGGAGATGAACAACAGTAAATGGTTTTGGTTCGCCATCGGCTATCAGACGCTCCTTGCATACGTAGTGTCCCTGTGTGTGTATCAGCTTGGAAATTTCTTTACTGAGGGCGTTTTCGGGATTGGGACCGCTGTAGCCATGCTTCTGGTGATCGGCTTTTTGTACCTGCTTTTCAGACCATATAAAGAGGTGGACACCCTTAAGGTGGATATGAAGAAAATGGCGCGGGCCAAATAAGGATAAGCGCAGTATATATGAAACGGAAAGGAAATGATGCTGATATGGGAACGATCGTTACTGCCGCGGCTTTAGTCTGTATCGTGGGACTGGTGGTGCGGAAAATGATTAGGGATAAAAAAAGCGGAAAATCCCTGCAGTGTGGCTGCGATTGTACACATTGCGGCGGCTGTGGGACAGTGAAAGGCAAATAAAGGTAATATCTCCTAAAAATAATATATCCATAGCAAAAGAGCCGGGTGATTTCCCTGGCTCTTTTTGCTGAATAAAAGCTGTAAAATGCTAAGAAATATGGTATTATGAAAATATCGAAGGCCATTACAGATGGAAGGAGAGGTATTTCATGAAGGAAGTCAGGATTTTGGAGATCAGACAAAGCGTCTTTGCGGACAACGACCGGCAGGCCGGGGAGCTTCGCGCAGAGCTGAAGGAAAAGGGAGTTTTTCTTTTAAATCTTATGTCCTCTCCGGGGGCCGGCAAGACCACCACCCTGATGAAAACCATTGAGGCGTTAAAGGACACTTTCAGGATCGGTGTCATGGAGGCGGACATTGACTCGGATGTGGATGCCAGGACGATCCAGGGCACGGGAGTGAAGGTGCTTCAGCTCCATACAGGCGGCATGTGCCATCTGGATGCCGGGATGACCAGACAGGGACTGAAAGGGTTAGAAACCGGGGACATTGATCTGGCCATTCTTGAAAACGTGGGAAATCTGGTATGCCCTGCGGAGTTTGACACGGGCGCCGCCAAAAACGCCATGATTTTGTCCGTGCCGGAGGGAGACGACAAGCCGCTGAAATATCCGCTGATGTTTTCCGTCTGCGACGTGGTTCTGATCAACAAAATTGACGTCCTGCCCTATTTTGATTTTGACCTGGAGAAGTGCAAGGAATCTATATCCATGCGCAATCCTAAGGCAAAAGTCATTCCCATCTGCGCCAAAACAGGGGAAGGCATGGAGGGATGGACAGGCTGGCTCAGGGAACAGGTCAGAATGTGGAAGGAGAAATGAGCGGGGCCGGGGATGGACGTAAGGGCAGCGGCAGAAATTTACCATAGGAGAAGAAACGGGGGTAACATGTGAAGAAAGATTTAGACAAAGAACTATATCCGGATTATGTGTATCCGGAGCACCAAGCTCAGGGCGATGAGCCGGTGCGGGAAAGCATTGTGAAGCTGGGGAAGATGATCACCGACCGGATTCCCCAGAAGCTGGGCCTTAAGAAGATTACGCCCCAGGATCCGGAGTATTGGGGGCTTGCGGGGGTAGTTACCGACGAGGAGGCGGAAATTGCCTTAAAGCTGGGGGTTAGAAAGCCCAAAACTCTCCCGGAGATTGCAAAGCTTACAGGGATTTCCGAGAAGGAGCTGGAGCCAAAGCTGCAGGAGATGTCCGTTAAGGGGATTTTGGAGTACAACTGGGAGAATCCCGGGCATGAGAAGCAGTACATTCTTCCCATGTTTGTGCCCGGGTCAGCGGAATTTTTTAACATGAACAGTAAGGTGATGGAGGAGCATCCCGAGGTCACACTGTTTTTTGAGCATATGTCAAGGCTGCCCCTGGAACATGTGACTCCCTTTGTGGGGGAGGGTGGAAACGGCATCGGTATGCATGTGATTCCGGTGGAGAAAGCCATAGAGATGGAGAGCGAGTCCGTTGATTTAGAGCATATTTCCTACTGGCTGACCAAATATGAGGGCAAATATGCGAAAAGCCCCTGCTCCTGCCGCCGTTCCAGGCTTTATCATGACGAGGGCTGCGCCGACGATCCGGAGGGCTGGTGCGTGGCGGTAGGGGATATGGCGGACTATGTGGTGGAGACACAGAAGGACGGCTGCTACATTACCAGAGAGGAAGCGCTTGACATTTTCAGACAGGCGGAGGACAATGGCTTTGTCCATCAGATCACCAATATTGACGGGGCCAACAAGATTTTTGCCATCTGTAACTGTAACGTGAATGTGTGCTATGCTCTGCGCACCTCACAGCTTTTTAACACACCCAACATGTCCCGCTCCGCCTACATAGCAAGGGTGGATAAGGAAAAATGCGTGGCCTGCGGCAAGTGCGTGGAGTCCTGTCCTGCCGGGGCGGTGAAGCTGGGGCAGAAGCTCTGCAAAAAGGACGGCAGCGAGGTGACTTATCCGAAGATGCCCCTTCCCACGGAGCAGAAGTGGGGAGAGCATATGTGGACCCACAATTACAGGGACGTGAACAGGATCAACTGCTACGATACGGGCACTTCCCCCTGCAAAACTGCCTGTCCAGCCCATATCGCGGTACAGGGGTATCTGAAGCTGGCAAAGGAGGGGCGCTATGAGGAAGCGCTGGCTCTGATCAAAAAGGACAATCCCCTTCCGGCCATCTGCGGCCGTATCTGCAACCGCCGCTGTGAGGATGCCTGCACCAGGGCGACTCTGGATGAGGCGGTGGCCATTGACGCCGTGAAGCGCTTTGTTGCGGAGAGGGATCTGAAGGCTGAGACCCGGTATATTCCCAAGCCTACGGTGCCTTCCCTGAAAGGGCATTTTGATGAGAAAATTGCCATTATCGGCTCCGGCCCGGCAGGGCTTTCCTGCGCCTATTTCCTGGCGGACAAGGGCTATAAGCCTGTGATTTTTGAAAAGAGTGACAGGCCCGGCGGCATGCTGACCTACGGTATTCCGCCCTATAAATTGGAAAAAGACCTGATTCAGGCGGAAATCGATGTGATAAAACAGATGGGAGTCACCATCAAGTGCGGCGTTGAGGTGGGAAAGGACGTCACCATTGACCAGCTCCGGGCGCAGGGCTACAAGGGCTTTTATATTGCCATCGGCTGTCAGGGCGGAAGAAAACCCGGCATTCCCGGAGAGGATGCAAAAGGTGTTTACACGGCGGTGGAGTTTTTGCGGCAGGCCGGAGAGAAGGAGGCCTTTGACCTTGGCGGCGATGTGATTGTGGTGGGCGGCGGAAACGTTGCCATTGACGCCGCAAGAATGAGCGCCAGATGCAGCCGGGGAAAGGTATCCATGCTCTGCCTGGAAAGCCGGGACGAGATGCCCGCAAGTCTGGAGGAAATTTTGGAAGCCACGCAGGAAAAGATTTCTATTTTCAACGGATGGGGCCCTAAGGAAATTCTCACGGAAAACGGCAGGGCGGCAGGCGTGATTTTCAAAAAATGTGTCCGTGTCTATGATGAAAATCATCGGTTTGCCCCGGTTTATAATGAGGAAGAGACCATGACGGTTTCCTGCGATAGTGTGATTTTCAGCGTAGGGCAGGGGATCGAATGGGGGAATCTGATTCAGGGTACCAGGGTGGAGCTTCGGCCAAACGGCGGCGCGCTGGCGGACAGACTCACTTACCAGACGGCAGAGCCGGATATTTTTGTGGGCGGCGATGTTTACACCGGCCCGAAATTCGCCATTGACGCCATTGCGGCAGGACGGGAGGGAGCGATCTCCCTGCATCGGTATGTCCATGAGCACTGTACCCTGACCATTGGAAGAAACAGGCGGGACTTCATAGAGCTTGATAAGGAGGACATCTCTATTGCCAGCTATGACAATACGGACAGACAACGGCCAGAAAGGGCGCAGGAGCTCCAGAGCCGTTCTTTCCGCGACCTGTCCCAAACCTTAACCGAGGAACAGGTAAAGGCCGAAACCTCCCGCTGTCTTGGCTGCGGCGCCTCGGTGGTGGATCCCAATAAATGTATCGGGTGCGGCATCTGTACCACCAAATGCGTGTTTGACGCCATTTCCCTTCACAGGGAGCTGCCGGGCTGTTCAGAGATGGTGAGGTCGGAGGACAAACTGAAGTATGTGCTTCCTAACATGATCAAGCAGTCCCTGAAAATCAAGTTTGCCGGGAAAAAGGATTAAGTCATGCATGAGCTTGGGGTAGTGTTTCATATTATGGACAGTCTGGAAAAGGTTGCAACGGAAAATCAGGTAACGGACATTACGAAAGTGGTGTTAGAGTTGGGGGAGGTTTCCACGGTGCTGGAGGATTACCTCCAGAGCTGCTGGAAATGGGCGATCCGGAAGAGGGAGCTTTTTGCCCGGGCGGAGCTCGTGGTGGAAAAGCTTCCCGCCATTACCTGGTGCGATGGCTGTAAGCAGACCTATCCGACTGTGGAATACGGAAAAATTTGTCCCTATTGCAAAAGCCCGGATACCTGGCTTTTGCAGGGGAATGAATTTAATATTAAGGAAATAGAGGTGCATTGAGTAATAGGGGGATTGCCACATTTTTATGGAAAAACAGGCGGTCGTGTGGTAATATATAGAAGCTACGGCAGGAGCAGTTGAGAGATATTATTTCGGGAAGGGAGGCAGATTGTGGGTAACAATTTAATCTTGAAGAGATTTTTTTCAAAAGCAGTTTTACATAATTTGCTTTCTGGTAATGATGAGGGAATATTTGACTGTGTTGTGAGAAGATATGTAGTGGAACCTAAAGGAAAACCATATGGAAAATTGATTAGTGAAATATATACCTATATGGATAAGGAGTATAGAACGGAATATTATTATAAAAATACAATGTTAAATAAACTGTTATTAAAAAAACATAATTATAAAAAAACAATAGTTTTAACTGAACTGCCAATTGGAAATTCAAAGGCAGATTTTATTATGATTAATGGGAAAGGAACAGTTTATGAGATAAAAACAGAATTGGACAATTTGGATAGAATAAACTCACAAATTGAGGACTATTATAAAGCATTTTCGGAAGTTGTAATTGTAACTTATACAGATAACATTGAGAAAGTTTTAGAGACGGTTCCGGAAACAGTTGGAATAATGGAGTTGACTAAGCGAAGGGCACTAAGAACTGTTAGAGATTCAATGGAGGTTTATAGTAAATTAGATTATTATACAATATTCAAAATTCTGAGAAAATATGAATTTGAGTATATACTGGCAACGCAGGGATATGACTTACCCAGAGTCAGCCAATTTCAATATTATAGCGGATGCTTCAATTTGATAAATAAAATCGACATTTGCGTACTGCAAAAATTGATGCTTAAAGAATTAAAGAAACGAATGCGCATTGAAACGGTTGAGTTTAGTATTGATGTACCAGAGGAGTTAAGATTTTTAATTTATTTTGACAATACTATTCTTGATTATAAGGATACTTTTTTTACAACATTAAATAGAATCTATGGAGGGTAGATATGTATTTTCCTTATTTGCGGGGGCGACAATTTGAACTTATTGCATTAAGAGAACTTTTGGAAGATGATTTAATCGGGAATAAAATAGTTCCAATAATTGAACCAATTAAACCTACTTCAACATTGGCTAAGACCTTGTCATTTTATTCAGAGAAAGAGCATTGTCATGCATTGATCATGAATCCGGAGGTGGGAAATTTTGCATTAACTATTAAGGAAAAGGGAAAACAGGAAGATAAAGCAGTGACAGATATTTATCGTGATTTAGAGTCACAATATTTGATAAAGGCATATATAATGAAAAAACATACGCCCAAGCAACTTGAAAAAAGAAAAGATTTATCTCAACTAATGATTGTTAATCCAAAGCGAGATTGTATGGAAGATTATCTGAAAGTATATACAGGATTGGAACCAGAGTATACGCTGCTACCCGATGACAGAACTTTTAGCCGAAAAGCCCCTGGATCAAAAGTATTATTTATGGATCGATTTCCTAAAGCTTCGAGAAACTCAGATTATGGTAAAAATGAAGATGAGTTTTATTCAGAAGATCACTTGTATTACGATACAGAAGGCTTTCGGGGGTTTTCAGATTATTCAATCGTAGGTTCTGAATTTAATGAAACAGGATTTGCACCACTTGCAGTAGCTATTCACATTATATATTTCGATCGTGATAAGACCTTAAGAGTTCGCCATTTTGTTTCAGATTCAAATGACGATATAAATGATCCGGCTGGAAAATTTGGAGAGGCGGTTGGAAAATTAGCAGAATGGGTAGAAGTTAATAACCTGCAACATACAGTCGGATTGGATATGTTATTAGAGTGTAACAAGACGGGGCGTTATCCGGGGTTGGGAACTGTAAAAAAATATTCAATCATGCATCATCTTGAACTGATGAATAAATTTTTAGAAGGGGAAATATAGTGCAAATTGGGATAAATTGCTTTGAAGATGTTGAAATACGCTCTATTATTGCATCTGGTGGAAGAGTAGGAAATTGCGATGTTACAGGGCAAAGGGATGTATTGATTTATGATACATTAGATCAAAACAGTAATGCTGATTTGGCTGTTTTATTATCAGAAGTTTTAGACGTATATACGCCAGAGTCAGAACTGCCGTCTGATTTTCCTCCGATGTGTTTAGCTTACATTGAAGATATCTTATTTTCAGATTGGTCAATATTTAATATTCCTGTACAAAAGATAAAGCAAGTGGTAATAGAAGTTTGTAAAAGTATATATGAGGAAGATTCTTTAGTATTTAAAGAGAGAGTTGGATTAGAAAGTCTATGCGATTCAGATTTTTTGAGGCAAAACTGTATCATGAAAGAATCCTCCTGGGAACGATTTATGAGTTCAATAAAAAAATCAAATCGATTTCATTCAAATCATATTAATTTGGAGCTTTTACAGAAGTTGTTTGATAGTCCAAGTCTGCAGCTATTGATTTCTAAGAAGAGTGTAATATATTATCGAGCTAGAATAAGCGAAGAAAAGGCTTATTCAAAAAATGAAATGGGACCTCCACCATATAGACTTGCCTCTGCCGGACGGGCTAATTCTCAAGGAATTAGTTGTCTATATTTGGCAAGTGATATAATGACAACATTTCATGAAATTCGAGCAAGAGATTTAGATTATGTTTCAGTAGGTGAATTTGTTCCAAATAAGGAATTAAAATTAGTTGATTTGTCAAATCTTCATAAAATAAGTCCTTTTTCTGCAGGAACATTTGGATGTGAGTGGTTTGCGATTAATATGAACATATTAAAGAAAATAAGTGATGAAATTGCGAAACCGTTAAGGCGGCAAGATAGTGAATTGGATTATTTACCAGCACAATATATTTCTGATTTTATCAAATCTCTGGGATATGATGGAATATGCTATAGGAGCACTTTAAATATTCAGGGTTTAAATTATGCCATATTTAATTCTGAAAAATTTGATTGTATAAATGTAAAACTTTATCATATCACATCATTATCATATTGCACTGATCCGTCTTTTGCTTGATTTTAATAATGATATGGTTTGCAATAACCGGAAATTATCAAAATACAGCATATATTTTGATAAATCTGGCGACAAAATAAAATTGAAAGAAGAAGTTTCTCACACTGAGGTTGAGAATGCTGTATTTGAAACGCTCAGCTATGATGAGAAAATTGCCATGTGTTGTCGACCAGAGCATGTCAATGTTACGGATAGACAGGCGTGGAGAGAGATTAATCATCACTTAGGAACTTCGGCATCATCGTTGGCGGAGCTGATTCAACAATTGTCGGTTCGATCTTTTCAAAGAACAGCCGTTATAGGCGATTGTTTCAGTGGCGGCGGTTCTATCCCATTTGAAGCCGCACGAATCGGATGTGATGCTTATGGGAGCGATTTAAATCCGGTGGCGGGTCTTTTGACCTGGGCGGACATTCATATTTGTGGGGCATCCACTGCAGAAAGAGAACAAATCGTAAAATTTCAGCAGGAAGTTTACCGTAAGGTCGATAAAGAAATTACAGATCTCGGTATTGAGGAAAATGAGTATGGAGACAGGGCGCTGTCCTATTTGTATTGTATAGAGACAGTATGCCCGGAATGTGGATGGAAAGTTCCTTTGCTTCCCTCTTTGGTGGTAGGCATTCGTGCCGGAAGAGTCACGGTGGAACTAAGGGAGGATCTGTTACAGCGAGGTTATGACTTTAAAATTCACAGTAATGTCACAGCAGGCGAGCTTTCAGCGGCGCAGAAAAATGGAACCGTGCGTAATAATGCCATGGTTTGCCCGCATTGTGGTAGAAGTACGCCTATGTCAGCTTTGCGGCATGATACGATAGATGAGAATGGGAATATAGTGTACGGACTGCGTTTATGGGAGGCGGATGAATTTGAGCCGAGGGAAAGTGATGTTTTTACAGAGCGCCTTTATGCGATCAGATACGAACATTTGGAGTTTCTGACCAACGGAAAAGTGAAAAGCAACCGTTACTACACAGAACCCAGCCAAAGGGATCTGGAAAATGAGGAGAAAGTTCACCAAATAGTCAAAGAGAATTTTGCGCAATGGCAGGCGCAGGGATTTGTACCAGCTACAAAAATCGAGGACGGATATAACACAAACCAGTTAATTCGAGAGCGCGGATGGAGGTACTGGCATCAGCTCTTTAACCCTCGTCAGCTGCTTGTACTCAGTCTTTTTGCGCAGGAGGTAGGAAATGCAACAACACAATATGAAAGGGTTACAGGCATTCTTGGTTTGAATAGGTGTTGCGACTTTTGCTCAAAACTTTGCCGCTTTGACCCAAGTACGGATAAGGTTGCACAGACTTTTTATAATCAGGCTTTTAATACATTAATGACATGGGGGACTCGAAGTTTAATAATGCTAAAGGCTCAATGGGAATATATGCCCGCACAGTATGAGTTAGCATTAAACAATCATCTTTATCTGAAAGATGCTCGTGACGTTTCCGATCTCATTGACATCTGGATTACTGATCCCCCCTATGCCGATGCTGTTAACTACCATGAACTTTCCGAGTTTTTCCTTGCCTGGGATAAAAAGCTGTTGATGCAGGCTTTCCCGGATTGGTATGCTGACAGCAAGCGCATCCTGGCTGTCCGTGGTGATGCGCATTTCAGCCAGACCATGATAGAAATTTATACTAATCTTACCAGACATATGAGCGATAATGGCTTGCAGATTGTGATGTTCACCCATTCCAACCCGGCCGTTTGGGCACAGCTTGCCATAATTATGTGGAAAGCCGGGTTAAAGGTGACGGCTGCATGGAATATTGCTACGGAAACAGAGGCCAGCGGACTAAAAAACGGCAATTATGTCAAGGGAACGGTTCTCCTCGTGCTGCGCAAGCAGACAGGGAGTGATTTTGCCTTTCTGGATGAAATAAATACGGACATCCGTACGGAAGTAAAAAATCAGATTGCCAGTATGCAGGCTTTGGACGATAAGGAGGAACCGAACTTTGCCGATCCGGATTATGTGTTGGCCGCTTATGCCGCGTCTCTGAAGGTTCTGACTTCCTATGCAGATATTGAAGATTTGGATCTGGATTATGAGCTGAATCAGGCAATATCCAATCCTGGCGGCAGTAAGATTGTAAATATCATCGAAAATGCGAAGAAAATTGCCTTTGACCTCGTGATTCCTCCGGATTTTTCCGGTTTTTTGTGGAGAGATTTGAGCAATGCCGAGAAGTTTTACATCAAAGGACTTGAGAGCGAGAAACACGGAAATTACCAGATCAGTACTTATCAGGAATTTGCACGGGGTTTTTCGATCACCGGTTACGCTCAGTTGATGTCCAATGAACGCGCCAATACCGCAAGGCTGAAAACGCCTTTTGAGATGGCTGGCCGTACTATGGGGGATGTGCCGGATTTTGAAAGTTCTGTGATGAGGACGGTTTTCCATGGTATTTACGCAGGCATCAAAGAAGAAATGGATCCACAAAAAGCTCTCGGATTTATTAAAAATGAGTTGTCCGGTTATTGGGATAGGCGGGAAATGATCAGTCAGATTCTGTCATTTTTGCTTGACATTAAAGATATCAGTAATATGCACCCTCACTGGATAGAGAGCGCTGAGATGGCAGAATTGCTTTTGGCCGCCGTAACCCATGATGGTGTGTGATGGAGGGACTATAGTGAAAAGGTATTCTTCCAGAAGGGAAAAACTGGATGAGGCTTTCCTGAATAAGAAGCTGATCCATGCCAGGAATTATGACAGGATTGCAGGCTATTTCTGTTCTTCTATTCTGGAAGTAGCCGGAGAAGCTATAGAGGCAGTCAGCGGAACTGTCAGAGTAATCTGCAATTCGGGGCTTTCCAAAGAGGATGTGGATGTAGCCTGTCACGCTCAGAAAATGAAGCAGGAGTGGTGTACCTATGAGCCGGAGGAAAAGTATGCTTCCAATGAAAGCACCGGACGCCTCGTGCGATTATACCGTCTGCTATCCGACGGTAAATTACAGATACGCGTTATCCCAGACGAGGTTTATGGTCTGATGCATGGTAAGGCCGGTGTCATTACATATGATGATGGAAGTAAAACCAGCTTTATTGGAAGTATTAACGAGACAAAAAGCGCTTTTCGGCTGAATTACGAGATGATCTGGGAGGATGATTCTTCGGAGTCTGTGGAATGGGTACAGTCCGAGTTTGATTTCTTCTGGAACAATCCCTATGCGGTGAACCTTTGTGATTTTGTAGTTGAAGATATTGCGCGTATTTCAAAAAGGCGTGTTGTGCCGCTGCATGACTGGCGGGAACACGCTGCGGATGAGATACCGGCTGCCGCTGTGGAAGAACCTGTGTTTCGTGAGGAATTTGGCCTGTGGGAACACCAGAAATATTTCATCGAGCTGGCTTTTCGGGAACATCAGACGAAAGATGGAGCAAGGTTTCTTCTTGCTGACCAGGTGGGGCTTGGAAAGACGATTCAGCTGGCAATGACGGCAAAGTTGATGGCTTTGTATGGCGATAAGCCTATTTTGATCATCGTTCCTAAGACACTGGTATTTCAGTGGCAGGATGAGATGAATTCTCTTCTGGATATGCCAAGCGCTGTCTGGACCGGACATGGTTGGCAGGACGAAACAGGATATTTCTATCGGGAAAGCGGACAGCACTCGATTCTGAAGTGTCCGCGCCGTGTCGGCATTGTTTCTCAGGGGCTTGTAGCTCGCAGAACAGAAGGCTCACAGCTCCTTTTGCAGGGCGCTTATGAGTGTGTCATTTTAGACGAGGCACATCGGGCCAGAAGACGTAATGCCAATAGCGATGCTGATAAACACAAGGCCGATCCAAACTACTTATTGCAATTTATGAATGAGATTA
>CAJTVL010000081.1 GCA_910579425.1 uncultured Lachnospiraceae bacterium
GAAAGCAAAAAAGAAGAACATGAAAAAAGAGCGGAAATTCGGGCTTAAAGAGTTTACGAGACCGCTCTTTGTGATAAAAGGAGGAAAAGGGAGTGTTGCCCACAAGAGAAAAAGCCGAACAGATTTTGAGGGAAGCGGAAGGATGCAACCCGGGACCCTGGGGAAATCACAGCAGGGTGGTGGCGTTGTGCGCGGAAAGGATTGCCGCCTGCGTAGAGGGAATGGATCCCGAGAAAGCGTACATCGCAGGGCTGATGCACGATATAGGCCGAAAGTTTGGGGTAAAGCATCTGGGGCACGTGTATGACGGCTATCATTACATGATGGAACTGGGATATGACGAGGCAGCCAGGGTATGTCTGACCCATTCCTTTTCCACAGGGAATATTGGAGAATACATCGGAAACTTTGATATATCCGGGGATCAGATAGAGGAGATCGAGGAGGCGCTGGAGAAGATCAGCTTTGACGATTACGACCGGCTGGTGCAGTTGTGCGACAGTCTCTCGGGAACGGACGGGGCTGTGGACATGGAGGTGCGTATGGGGGATGTAAAGCGCAGATACGGCCGTTACCCTCAGAGCAAATGGGATAAGAATCTGGCCCTGAAAAAGCTGTTTGATGAAAAGGCGGGCAGGGACATCTATGAGATTCTGCCGCCGGACAGTAAGAATCCGGCGAAGGCAAAAGCGCAGTGACAACAGAAGGAATAAGCAAATTATAACGCTATAAATTAACAAGGGCCCGTTATGGAGGCAGGAATCTGCAGCCGGCGCGGGGGCAGAGCCACCGCATAACTTACCGTCAGCCGCCACAGTAATGCAGCGGTCTGGATAGTTGGAACGGACGCAGGACGGAGATTGTTTTTCGTGATTGGCTATGGTATAATTCTTTCACCATAAATTGGTAAATTAAGACTTGAAAGGATAATGGCATGAAAAAGAAATATGTCATCCCCATCAGTTTTATTCTCGTTGCGGCAGTAGGAATTATCAGTTTTTATCTGCTGACCCAACCTACAGTATTAGGTAATATGAGCAATGAGTATTCAAAGCAAGTCACCACATCATCTGACATTTCTTTTGTAGGAGAAGCAGGCAATAGGATAAAGTTTGTTTTTGAATCGAATGTTATCAGCGGAAATTTGGATATGACCTTGTACGATTCAGATGGTAATGCTGTTTATACCTTGGATAATGCAAAAGAGTTGGCGGCCTATTTTATACTTGAACGTTCCACCACATATACATTGGTCGCTAAGTGTGATAACTTTGTCGGAACGTATAAAATCTTTGTGTATTTGGACAAAGCAAACACATCGACAGATTCCGGTTTATCGGTTCAATGAAAGTCCAAAACAGGGCGGCGGGGCAGGTGTTGACTATCCCCGTCGCCCTGTCTGTTATCTCTCCATATCCTGCTCCTGCGGGACTGTTGTTCCCGCTGTTCCTGCCGCAAGATACTGTAAACGCTCTTTCTGATTTTCTCCGCTTTGGTCTGCTCGTTCCAGTCGGTGGCGGGAATGGATTTACATTTGTACTGCCGCTTTTTCGGGGCATAGATTTTATTCCCGTCTTTATACACCAACCGAAAAAAGGCAGCATACTTTCGGCGGCAGTCAGCCTTGATTTTGTGAAAGTCCACGCTGCCGAAAGAAATAAAAATTGAAAGATTATTTATCCTATGATAAAATTATGGCAAATTTAGAATCAGATTCCAAATTTGTCAAAACTGTTTCAAAGGGAGGCAACCTTGATTTGAAAGCCGCCCGGAGGAGGCAAAATGGAGGTTAAGTACACATGAATTACATTCCCAGGTCACTGGAGGCGCGACTGCGCAAATATGAAAAAACCTATAAGGCCATATTAGTCACCGGCCCGCGTCAGGTAGGGAAATCCACACTTTTGAAGAAGGTATTTGCCGACAGGAAGTATGTATCCCTGGATGATCCTTTTATAGAGGAACAGGCCAGGGAGGCAGGAAATATGTTTTTGACATTAAATCCCCCTCCCGTAACGATCGACGAGGTACAGCGGGCAAAGGAGTTATTCCGGTATATAAAAATAAAATGTGATGAAAGCGAGGAAAAAGGATTATTCTGTCTGTCCGGTTCCCAGCCTTTCCATCTGATGCAGAATGTGTCGGAATCCTTGTCCGGGCGAATTGGAATTTTGGAGCTTTGCGGATTGTCCATGCGTGAGTGTATGGGAGACTCTTTTAACCGGCATTTTCTTCCTGCCATGGAATATGTGACAGAGCGGAGAAAATCCGTAAAGCAGCCGGAAAATATCTGGGAAATCATCCATAGGGGCGGCTATCCGGAGCTCCAGGATAAGGAGAAAGAGTGGGGCGCCTTCTACGCGGATTATGTAAAGACCTACATGGAGAGGGATGTCCGGGAGCTGGCCGCTGTGCAGGACTTAAATGCATTCAGGCAATTTATGATTGCGGCAGCCGCAAGATGCGGGGAGATATTGAATTATTCCAGTATAGCGTCGGAGATTGGAAAAGATGTGGGGACAGTGAAAAACTGGATGTCTATTTTGGAGGCGTCCGGAATTATCTATTTATTAGAACCTTATACCTCCGGGATTTTAAAACGGGTGGTGAAATCTCCGAAACTGTATTTCCGGGACACAGGTCTTGCCTGCTATCTTACAAGATGGCTGAGTGCGGAAAGTCTGGCTTATGGGGCAATGAGCGGCCCCCTGTTTGAAACATTCGTAGTTTCTGAAATTTTGAAGTCCTTCTCCAATGAGGGGATGGATTACCGGCATTTTGTGTCGTATTATCGCGGGCGCGATAAGAAAAAGGTGAAGGAAAACGGGGAAACATTGGAAGCTGAGGCGGAAATTGACCTGATCATCGAAGAAAACGGGATCCTCTATCCGATAGAGATCAAGAAAAATACCCAGGCAAAAGCGATCATGACTTCCGCATTTTCGGTATTAGATCAAATTCCGGGGAAAAAGAGGGGTACGGGAGCGGTGATATGTAATTGCCCGGATGTGGGGGCGCTCAGGGAAAATGTATTGCAGGTGCCCGTCTGGTATATATGAGAAGATAGATACAATATGCTCCCTTCTGAGTAACAAGCTTCTATCAGTCCACTTGTTTATCCCAAAGGGAGCATATCAGAAATATGTTAAAAAGTAAGCCGGCACCCTCCCTCAGGCAGCAGAGAAGTTTCCGTACTTTGCAGGTGCCCGTCGGGAGCGATAACCGTTACAAAGAACTGCTGATTTTCCTGTTTATAGCATCCTTCCTGAGGGGATATTGTGAGCCTTCGGCTTTGTTCCTCCCACAGGAGCCGCACCTGGGCATACTCCCCGGTTTCATAGGCATAGCCGTCGCCCCTGTCCCGATACCAGATGAATTCTGCATTTTTGCCGCTGTAGATCCGGATTTCAACCGGATTTTCCTGGCAGGTATGCATGGATTCCGGCCCGAAGAGAAGAATGGAACCGGCTCTGGCAAAGAGAGGAAGGATTTCCAGCGGTGCATTTGCTCTAATCAACGTGCCTCCTTCGTAATACAGGTTGTTCCAGAAGTCATACCAGCCGCTTTCTTCAGGGAGATAGATTTCCCGGCTGGCTGCGCCCTTTTCCGTGACCGGACAGACCATTAAGCTGCCGCCAAAAAGATATTGATCCGCAATTTCCATGCAGCGCCGATCCGACCGAAAATCCATCCACAGGCTCCGCATGATGGTATATTGATACCGGGTAACCTGCCAGGCCAGCGAATAGATGTAGGGCATAAGCCGGTAGCGCAGCATCAGATACCGATGTAAAATTTTCTCTGCTTCTTCGCCGAAGCGCCAGACCTCCCGGGGGCTTTTGGTTCCATGGGCGCGGAAAACAGGGCAAAAAGCGCCGAACTGAAACCAGCGGACATATAATTCCCGATAATCCGGGGAATCGCACAGATCACCCATAAAACCGCCGATGTCCGATGTCCAGTATGGCAGCCCGGACAGCGAATACTGAAGCCCGTCCGCTATTTGCCTTCGGAAGGTGTGCCAGGAATACCAGGTGTCGCCTGACCATACGGCTGTGGCGTATTTTTGGATTCCGGCGAAGCCTGTCCGAGACAGTATAAATACCCGCTTGGAGCTATCTGCCTGCCGCTGGTGTTCGTAAATCCCCCTTGAGTGGGCAAGGGTATAGGCATTGAGCCACCGGGCAGCCCCTCCCCGGCAGGTTTGATACATATGATAGGCTCCCTGAATACTCCACAGGTTTGGCTCGGTGGCGTCCAGCCACCAGGCATCGACTCCCTTTTGAAAGAGATTCTGCTCCATACGGCGCCAGAGGGCGTCCCGCGCCTGGGCATTCCAGGCATCATAGTAATTCCGGCGAAAGCCCTGCAGCGCAGCAGTGTAATCCCCAAGAGCGGCGGATGGTCCGTCATCCATCAGAAAGCCTTCTTTTTTAAATTCCTGATAGGCTTCGTTTTTTTCGCTTTCGCCGAAATTTGGCCATACGCTGACCATAAAGTGAACGTTCTGTTTGTGAAGGGCGTTGGTCACTTCCTCAATATCCTCTGCATATTCCGGTGAAAACTCAAGGGCATTCCAGCCAAAATCCCCCCAGTACTGCCAGTCCTGAACAACTGCGTCAATGGGATGAGCGCGCCGTTTGTGTTCGGCGACGATATCCAGCACTTCCTGGGCGGTGCGGTAGCATTCCCTGCTCTGCCAGTAACCGTAAGCCCATTTCGGGAAAAGCGGTGCGTCGCCGGTCAGCCTGCGGTAACCCTGAATAATCTGATCCGCTTCCGGTCCATAGAGCACACAGTAGTCGATGCCGCCTCCCACCTCTGACCAGATAGAGGTCTCTTCCTGCTGATCCGGAGTCTGATAATACAAATTAACGGCGGCATTGACAAAAACAGAGTACTCTTTTCCGGCCTCCAGCCGGATGGAGCCGGTGTAGTAGTTGGCATGCCAGGAGGTACCCCGTTCAATCACAACAGTATCGCCTACCCGAACCACCAGGTTTTCGTATCCCATGTTTTTGGTCAGTTTTTCGATAATCCAGATGTACTGACCGGTCTGCCGGGGAACAAAAACAGTTCCGAAAGTCTTGGTATATGGATGAAAATCCAGCTTAAGCGGTGTCTTCTTGCGGTTGATTTCCGTCAGAGAACAGTTGTTCCAAAGAAGGCCGTAGCCATTGCCGGAAATCAGAACCGGTACCGCGCTGATAATATTAAACTGGTTTAGATGGACAAACCGTCCCTTATAGTTACATACACCGTCTGCCTGCTGCCCCAAACCGCCCAGAATTTCATTCTCGTCAGACCAAAAAGACTGCTCCACATGGCCGGTCCAGCCGTTTTCCTGCGAAGTCATGGTGAAACGTGTCTCCTTTTCCCGCAGGATTATTTTGCCAAAGGCACAGTCGCAGAACTGCAGCGTACTGTCGGCACGGGAATAAACCGCGCGGATTGCCGGAGTCTCCACGGTGATAAAGTCTGGTGTTTCTTTTACCGACCAATCTTCATATTCCGGCAGAGGGTTTGTCAGGATCAGTTCTTCCGGCGCACTTTGATTGTCCATCTGCCTCTGAACCCGTATGATGCTCTCGCTCAGAACCGAAAGCTTCAACACGCTCTGCTTTCCTTCTATCAAAAGTCCCTGTTTCGTTTTTTTCATGTCTTGCCTCCTCTCATCCCTTGACAGAACCAATCATTACCCCTTTGACGAAATATTTCTGGGCAAACGGGTAAGCGCACAAAATGGGTACGGTTGCCACCACGATCAGAGCGTATTTGAGCACGGCCACGGAATTGAGCATCAGAAGAGCCTGCTCGGGATCTACCAGATCTGACAGATTCATTTCGTTCAGTACCAGGAGCTCACGCATGATGTTTTGAAGGGGAAACTTATCCCGGTCATTTAAATAGATCATCGCGTTGAAATAAGCATTCCAGTGGTTCACTGCGGAGAACAGGGTGTTGACTGCAATGATCGCCTTGGAAAGGGGCAGGACAAAGGAGAAGAAATATTTCGTATCATTGCATCCGTCAATGCTGGCCGCCTCCAGCATTTCGTAGGGAATACTCGTCTGGATAAAGGTTCGGGTGACGATCATATTGTATACGGAGAGAGCCCCGGGAAGAACCATAACCCAAAATGTATTCATCAGATGCAGGTTACTGATATTGATATAGGAAGGGATCATGCCTCCGGAAAAAAACATGGTAAAGGTGAAGATCAGCATGAGAAATCCCCTTCCTCTCAGATCCCTCCGGGATAGAGGATAGGCGGTGATCAGGGCCATGGAAACATTGATCAGCGTCCCTACAGCAGTGTAGAGTAGGGTGTTCCAGTAGGCACGCAGGATGTCATTGTTTCTGAAAACGGTTTTATACCCTTCCAGATTAAGCTCTACCGGCCACAGGATCACCTTTCCGGAGGAAACGGCGTCTCCGGAGGAAAAGGAAGCGGAAAGTACGAAAACCATGGGATAGAGTGCCATGACAAGTAAGACAGACATGATAAAGCCGGAGATGATATAATAAACCAAATCATCTCTGGAAGCAGATATACGGTTTTTAGCGATATTGTTCATAGGTATCCTCCTTACCACAGGCTGGTTTCCCCAAGCTTTTTGGCGGTGTAGTTTACGATTACCAGCAGGGTGAAATTGATCAGTGAATTGAACAGCCCCACCGCCGTTGCATAGGAGAAATCTCCGCCGCTCATCAGACCGACCTTATAAACATAGGTCGAAATCACTTCACTGCTGCTGCGGTTCAAATCATTCTGCAAAAGCAGTACTTTCTCAAAACCGATATTCATGATGTTTCCTGCATTCATGATCAGCATAATGCTTACCGTTGGCAAGATGGCCGGAAGATCGATATAGCGCACCCTTTGTAACCTGCTTGCCCCATCGATCTGTGCGGATTCATGCAGTTCCATATCCACTCCGGAAAGGGCGGCCGTATAAATGATACTTCCCCAGCCCAGTCCCTGCCAGATGCCGGTCCATACATAGATATGCCTGAAAGCATTTGGATTGCCGAAAATGTCAGGCATGATTTCTCCTGTAAAAACGCGGTAGGCGAGACCAAAAACGCCGGAAAGAGGATTGAAAATCTGCATGACCATCCCGATCATGACGACCACGGAAATAAAATGGGGCATATACAGCACCGTCTGTACGGTCTTTGTAAACCGCTTTCCAGGGAAAGAATGGAGCAGCAGTGCCAGGATGATCGGAAGGGGAAAGCTGGCAAGGAGTGAATAGAGAGATACGGAGAGGGTATTCCAAAGAATCCTTTTAAAGTCGTGATATTTGAAAAATTTTTGGAAATTATCCAATCCTACCCACTCGCTGCCCCAGATCCCATATCTGAAATCATAATCTCTGAATGCAATCTGCGCGCCAACCATAGGGATATAGGCGAAAATAACAATGTAGATAACAGGGATTACCAAAAAAAGGTACAGGCGCCATTTGGAAAGATAATATTTTTTAAATTTGGCAAAGGCCGATTTTTTTTGCATATTTTGGGTCACTCCTTTCTGAAAAAACAGGGAGCGGCATTACCGCTCCCTGAAAAGCTTACTCTGCATTTGCCCGGTCAAATCCGCTTTGCCGCAGTGCGACATACTCATTCAGACCCATTTCATCCAATGTCTGCAGATAGCTGTCCCATTCGTCCAAAGAACGATTTCCTGTGATGAACTCCGCCATAGAGGAGGTCACATATTCGATCATATCCGAATAATCGGTAAGCTTGTCAAGCTCTTCATCGGTGTGGAGGAACTTGGTTACATATTCATCCGGAATTTTATTGTAGTAGATATCCAGATGTGTCGTATTGTAATTGGTCTTGCTGTCCAAATCCGGATCCTCCTTATAGGCAAAAGACTGATAAAGCGCCTCGCTTAAAGGGGTTGAGTAAGGATGGGAACCCTGCCAGTGTTCATTCTGCGGCTGTCCCCAGATGTCTGTGGAGCCATAAATGGTGCCCACATATTTGGCCGGAGAGTATTGCTCAAACATCGGTAGATAATCCTTTGTGATTTCAGGGTCATCTGTCCAGTGAACATCCTTCTGTCCATAGCGTGCGGTCCAGGACTGCTCTTCACCAAAGAACCAGTCTCCGACTCTGAAAGCCAGCTCCGGATCCTCACAGTCTTTCGTGATGTACCAGATACAGCCTGCAGTACTGGGACGGTAGGAAACGCTGCAGACGCCCTCCGGCCCGGTCAGCGGTTCTAACAGGGCCATGCGTCCTACAACCTCCGGTTCTGAGCCGAACATGCTGGTACTGCCGGCGCAGGTAACGCCAACCACCGCCTCCGCGGCGGTCAACTGAGTTTTGAGCTGCGTACTGTCCTGTGTGAAGCTGAGAGGTGAAAGAAGGCCATCCTGTACAAGGTCATGGATATATGTAAGGCCTGCTTTCCATTGGTCTGTGGTAAAGGCTGGCGAGAGCTTACCATTCTCAACGATCATATAATCTGCGCCGGGGGTGGTCTGAATGAAAGCGTTCATAAGGAAGGTGGTGGGGTCAATACCGTAGCCGCCCTTTGCCGACATCATTGGAATTTCATCGGATTTTCCATTGCCATTGGGATCGCTGTTTTTGAAGGCCTCCAGCATTTCACGAAATTCATCGGTTGTCTTTGGCGCTTCCACACCAAGGTTGTCGAGCCATTCCTGATTGACCCAGGCGCGATAGCTTGCTTCATTCCACGGGAAAGGGTTATAGGCAAACAGGCTGTAGTATTTTCCATCGGCAAAGCGGATGGAATTCATAATGGTATCTCGCTCTTCATCAAACCGTGAGGAACCTATGTTGACGGCAATTTCAGGATCCGCATAATAATCGGTGAGGTCTACAAAAATTCCTTTAGAAGCATAATCCTGGGCGACTGTGTCTGACAGACTCATACATAAAACGTCCGGGAGCTCTGCATTGGAACTGACCCAGAGAGAAACCTTGGTGTTGGCATCCTCCGATGTGGCAGGCAGAAGGACGAACTCAAGGTCAACGTTCATTTCCTCCTCCAGCCATTTGGTCAGGTCGTTGGTTTCATAATCCTCCACGTTGGCATTCTGAGGGATAGCGATAGAAAGTGTCCTGGTCTCTCCATCGCCGTTGTCTTCATTGGAAGAAGATGTGGCTGACGAGTCGGCCTGTGCAGAAGCAGCCGGGCTTTGGTCAGCGGCCTCCTTTGTGCTGCCGCATCCCATAGCGCCGCATGCCAATATGGTTGACAGCATACAGACTAACCACTTTTTTCCAGTTCTCATAATTCTTCTTTTCATGATATACTCCTTTCTTGCTTATGGTAAAAACACATCCGAATCAAATTTATCCGGCCTGCTTTCTGTATATCAAAAGAAGAAAACATGTTCAACTGGCAATCCTTGCCGGGACTTCCAACTCCCGGTTTTGTGCGGCTTCCATTTTCTGCCGGACTGTCAAATCAGGATGGAGTGCCGTTTTCCGCCTGTTTTTTGGCTTTCCAGGCGGTCGGCGTCATTCCATGGGATTTTAGAAAGTTTCGGTAGAAGGTATTTTCGCTGCCAAATCCGCATTGCTGGTAAATCTGAATATTGGTGAGCTCGGTGGAAAGAAGGAGTGACTCTGCTTTCCGTATACGCAGATTTTCGATATATTTGCCGAAGGTCATTCCAAAGGTTCCTTTTACTACATTGTACAGGTACTTTTCCGAAACAAGGAAGGCCTCCGCAACCTGAGCGGAAGTCATGGAAGGGTCTGTAAAATGTCTGTCAATATATCCGATAATTTTCCGAACATTGGCATCGTTGTAGCTTCTGCGATTTTTTTCCACAATTTCGCACAGGCGCAGGCAAAGGCCCCTGTAGTCTTTACTGATCTGCTCCACCGTATAGCCGGGGATATACTGAGGGAAGGCCGGGGCATTATTTTCATTGGTATCTTCATTGGAAAGAATCAAAATATAGGCGCTGTAGATCGGCTCCCGCAAAGCGAAAAAGAATTGCATAGTTTCCTGATCGTTCTGCGGCAAATGGCACAGTTCTTTGTCCAGATCATCAAAAAAGTCCAGAATCTCTTTTTTATTTCCGCGAATCAAATGATCGTAGCAATACTGGTATTTGACGCTCTCAAAAGATTTTTTCAGTGCCGCTGTCTGCGGGGGCGCATATTGGTAAACTTCTCCCGAATGGATCTGATTTTCCAGTGAGAGGGCATTTTTCGCCTGCAGGTAGGCCGTGCGGATGTTGGCGAGATTATACGCCGGTTTACTGATGCCTGCACAGACAGTAGTATTCCACTCTTCCTGTTCGAGCTGGTCATTGAGTATCTTCATTGCACCGAGCAGCCGGCTGCGCACGCGGTTTAACGATACTGGTTCATCCGGCCGGAGGGAAAGGACGCAGGCAAGTTCCGTTGGGGCCATGACCAAAAAACAACTGTAGTAATAAGGCAGAAGGGCTTCTCTGTTCATAATTTCTTCGGTCATGACATAAAGCTGTTGCTGTTCCATCGGGCTTAGATTTTCGCCTGCCGTATAATAGGAAAAGATGGTTACGCAGAAAAACTGGAAATGTCCGTTTAAGCTTTCCAGAAAATCCGACTGCTCCTTTACCGCATAGCTGCCGCGCATGATCAGGCTTTCCAGAATACCCGCCTCAATCTGGTGGTTCAGGACATTGATCTGCTCCTGTTTTTCCTGATTGCTCCTGTTTAGCTTTTCAAAGGCATGATTGATGAAGGAATACTCATCCTTTGTATACTCTGTGTCTGTGGACAGGGTTGCAGCCTCAATAATGGGGGCGATCGACCGGGTCTCTCTGAGGGAAAACACCAATGACAGGATGATAATCACACACAGCCCGGCTCCGATATAGAAAGAAACCCACCCCACCATAGTTTTCTGGACGTGCTGCTCAATGACGGAATCGGACATTCCGCAGACCATTCGTAATTCCCACAATTCGCTGCTTCTCTCAAAAAGCTGGAAATGTTTTCCGTCCAGCAGTATATCCCCCATCCCCTGAGTAAAGGCAGGATTCGTGCCTGCAGGAAGATTATACTGATACAAAATCCGGTCATTCTGATCTGTGATACAGACAAAAGTGTCCTCGACCAGATCGGCTTTCAGCAGTTTGTCAATCATCTGTGTACAGTCGATCATGGTAACCAGCCGGCATTTATCATTAGGTATGCTGTTATGCATACTATTGATGATAAAGACTATACCGGTTCCGCTGTAGGTAAAATCCGGGTTTATAAATTCTAAATTGGGAAGGATCTGGTAGCTGGAGGTATTATCAAACAGGGCGTCATGCCAGGCTTTTGCACCTTCTTCTGCAAACTCCAGCGGAAAGGGCATTAATTTAGCGTAGTTGTCGGTACACCCGCGGTTTGAGATAAAAACAGGTGTATCCCTAAATACAAGATAGGACATCATATCCAGATCAAAAATGATGCTTAGCTGGGAGAGTTTTGTCTGTAATCTGGAAAGGTAGACATACTGATCCACCGGAATTTCCCCTTTATTTTTGATAATCTTCTGGAAAGGTTCCTCCGAAGAGAGAATGTTCATCATCTGATGCGCTTTGTTGAAGTCGTGTTCCATCATATCAATGCTTTCCTGAATATCCCAGGTCAGATTTTGCTCCACAATATTGCGAATGTAGGATTTGGATACATGGATCAGAGGAATAAGCATTCCGATCAGGCAGCACAGCAGAAACAGCCATTTATAAAGTCTTTTGATAAACAGTCCATAGAATTTTCGGTTCATTTCATCCTCCTTCAAAAGCTGACGGCAGCTATACATAGTATAGTATCAAAAAAGCAAAGGGGTGGAAAGCTATATTTCACGCAAGTGATGTCTGTAAAGCCGGAGAAAGGGGAGGAGGCATCAGACAAGATAATGCCCAATTTTCAAGCAATAAAACTATGCACAATGATGAATTTCCCCCCATTTGGAAACATCCGGTTGACGAACCCTGTTATGGACGGTAAGGTTAATATAGGTTTTATTTTTTGCGTTTGCTGCCTGCAGCGGACAGGGCCTTGAAACGAAAAACAGAGCAATGACAGGAGGTATGGGAATATGGGGAAAGAAAAACAGGGATCGGAGCACTTGGCGGAAAGCCTTCATGATGAGGAAAAAATCATAGAACATAAAAACCCGCTGCTTCGGGAGACGGACAAAACCAACCAGTTTATCACTATCGGAGAGATCATGCTCAGGCTGACCCCTCCCAACTACGAGAAGATCCGCATGGCTTCCAGCTTTGAGGCCAGCTATGGCGGGAGCGAGGCCAATATCGCTTTGGCCCTTGCCAATCTGGGGATTGACAGCACCTTTTTTACAGTGATCCCCAATAACAGCCTGGGAAAAAGCGCCATCCGTATGCTAAGAAGCAACGACGTCCACTGCACGCCGGTGATTTTGAGCACGCCGGAGCAGACGCCTACCCACCGCATGGGGAGCTATTATCTGGAAACAGGGTTTGGGATCCGGGCCAGCAAGGTCATCTATGATCGGAAGCACAGCGCCATTTCGGAGTTTGATTTTGATACAGTTGACCTTGACAGCCTTTTGGAGGGCTACACCTGGCTGCATCTGAGCGGGATTACCCCGGCTCTTTCCAAGGGGTGCCAGAAGCTGATCTTAAACAGCCTGAAAATCGCACGGAAGAAGAAAATCACGGTGAGTTTTGACGGGAATTTCCGCAGCACCCTCTGGAGCTGGGAGGAGGCCAGGGATTTCTGTACCCAGTGCCTTCCCTATGTGAATGTGCTGATGGGAATCGAGCCTTACCATCTCTGGAAAGATGAGGAGGATCACAGCAAGGGGGATATCAAGGACGGAGTTCCTCTTCAGCCCAGCTACGAGCAGCAGGACGAGATTTTCCAGGCGTTCATAGACAGGTACCCGAATCTTACCTGCATTGCCCGGCATGTGCGTTATGCCCACAGCGGAAGCGAAAACAGCCTGAAGGCTTTCATGTGGTATGAGGGGCACACCTTTGAGAGCAAGCTCTTTACCTTCAATATTTTAGACCGGGTAGGGGGCGGGGACGCCTTTGCCAGCGGCCTGATCTATGCCATCATGAACCATTATAAGCCCATGGATATTGTGAACTTTGCGGTGGCAAGCAGCGCCATCAAGCACACCATCCGGGGGGATGCCAATATTACGGATGATGCGGCGGCAATCCGCAATCTGATGAATATGAATTATGATATTAAGAGATAAATAGTTTTGAATGGGAAGGTTTGGTTATGGATGGCAAAGCGTTTGTAAATACCAGCTCTAACGGCCTTGTATATACGTTGATTCAGGGGAAAGGAATGCCTGATTGGGTAGGAGCCGAGATAGTCTTAAAAGAGCCACGCAAAAATTTCCTTGGAAAAGCCCGCCGAATGCGCTATACTAAAGCGAACATATAAAACGGCAGAATAATTTGCCATTTCCTATACAAAGGAATGATTTTTGCATGTTACCGAGCACGGAGGAGAAGAAGATGGATTACGCAAAAGAATCACTGAAAATGCATTATGAATTGAAGGGAAAAATTGAGATGGTTTCGCGGGCTAAGGTGGATTCCAAGGAAGCGCTGAGCCTGGCCTACACGCCGGGAGTAGCTACCCCCTGCCTGGAGATTCAGAAAGATATAAATAAGAGCTATGAGCTTACCAGGCGCTGGAACACGGTGGCGGTGGTCACGGACGGGACGGCGGTGCTTGGCCTGGGAGATATTGGCCCGGAGGCCGGGATGCCTGTTATGGAAGGAAAATGTGTGCTGTTCAAGGAGTTCGGCGGTGTGGACGCCATTCCTCTTTGCGTGCGCAGCAAGGATGTGGACGAGATCGTCAACACGGTCCGGCTGCTGGCAGGAAGCTTTGGCGGGGTAAATTTAGAGGACATTTCCGCGCCCCGGTGCTTTGAGATAGAGCGCAGGTTAAAGGAGTGCTGCGATATTCCGATTTTCCATGACGACCAGCACGGGACGGCGGTGATTACCCTGGCGGGCATCATCAATGCGCTGAAGCTTGTGGGAAAGAAGCTGGAGGAGGTCAAGATCGTCACCTCGGGAGCCGGGGCTGCCGGGATCGCCATCATCCGCCTTTTGATGTCCATGGGGCTGCGCAATGTAATTATGACAGACCGTCAGGGCGCAATCTATGAAGGGCGCGAGAACCTGAACGCCATCAAGGAGGAAATGGCCCGTATCACTAATTTTGAACATGCAAAGGGTAGCCTTGCGGAGGTAATCAAGGGAGCGGACATTTTTATCGGCGTATCGGCGCCGGGAACCTTGACCGGGGAAATGGTAAAGACCATGGCGAAAGACCCGATTATTTTTGCCTGCGCCAATCCGGTTCCGGAGATTTTTCCGGAGGAAGCCAAGGCGGCAGGGGCGGCTGTTGTGAGCACGGGGCGTTCGGACTATCCAAACCAGGTGAACAATGTGCTGTGCTTCCCGGGAATTTTCCGTGGAGCCCTGGATATTCGTGCCACCGATATTAATGATGAGATGAAGGTGGCGGCAGCCCATGCCATTGCCTCACTGGTAAGCGATGAGGAATTGAACGCGGATTACATTCTTCCGGCGGCATTTGATGAGAGGGTGAGAGACGCCGTGGCGAAGGCGGTGGCCGAGGCAGGCCGAAAGAGCGGCGTGGCAAGGATTTGACCGGGCCAGGGGGAAAATGATTGGCAAGGGATGAATGAGGAAAAAGACAGACAGCAATGGAAAATGGGGAAGAGAACAAACAGTAATGAAAAATAAGACGGTAGCGGTTCGTGAGGCGGTAACGGAGCAGGAGACATCCCTTTTTTGGAGAGAGCTCCGCAATTATCAGGAGAGGGATATTTTTCCTGATGTGGGCCAGGAGGACAGGGAGTACTTTTCGGGACAGGAATATTATAATGAAATCCAAAAGCTGCATGAACGGAAACAGAACCGTTGCCGCTATTTGTTTTTTCAGGATAAAGGGACGGAATTTGACGGGACATATGGCGGCCAGAACATTGTCGGGATTGCGTTGACAGTGATCTACGATCAGGAGGATGGAAAATGCTTTCTCTTAGAGTTCTGCGTTCTTCCGGAGTTTCGGGGAGGCGGTATGGGAAGGAACTGCGCAAAGGCTTTCCTTGCCTGGGCGAAAGAACAGGGAGCCGCCTATGTGGAACTCAACTATGGTGGCCTGGAGAACAGAGAGCGGTTCTGGAAGAGTATGGGCTTTTTTTCCAATGGAAGGGATGAATGGGGCGAGCCGCTGATGCTTCTTCCGCCCACAGAGGATTGCCCGGTTACGGTGGAGATTCTTAAGGATCCGAAGGACTGGCAGCTCATGAAGCTGGAAAACGGCTATCTGGCCGAAATCGGGGAGGAAATGCTCTCGGATGAGAAAAAGGAACGGCTGGAGAGGGCGGTTGCCGAAGAAAAAATAGTGTTCTTTTTGGCCAGACGGGGATACCGGGCGGTTGGAATGTGCTCGGTGAGCCTGTGCTTCTCCACCTTTGCGTGCGGGGAGACAGGGAACTTTGAGGATTTTTATGTGGAGCCGGTTTTCAGAAAGAAGGGGATCGGGAGGATGCTGGCACATGCGGCTCAGGACTGGTGCCGCGCTCAGAAAGTGGGCAGCCTTAGCGTGTGCTGCGCCCTTTGCGACGAGGAAATGTATCAGGCTCTGGGATTTACCATAAGGCTTGGGGCGAGTTATGTGTTTATGAGTTAAAAAACGGGAAACGACGGAATGAAATTTATGGCGTTTCCTGTAATGTAGGCAGACATCATATTTCTTGGCAAATTGATTGATAAACTACTTCGTCGAATACTTTGCAAATTTCCAGATAGGCATTTTTATAGTGCCTTTGTGATTCGGAAAAGTACTTGTTACATCTGCCCATTGATTCATGAGTTCAATAGCGCAATATATTTTTTGTTCAGATGATCCATGTAATTTTCTTGCCAGTCGGCTATTTTTTCTCTATACAGCATCCAATCTCTTTTTGATATTTCCATCCCCATGCTCCTGTCTTAGGCTTGATCGACATTCAGCTTCTTTTCCATAATTTCATAAACCAGCTTTACATCATTTTCCAGTTCACAAACCCCATGCCCTACGGTATGGTAGCCCCTGTGTTCATACAAAAACACTGCCGGGAGGGAAGCATCCAGAACGGCTGTATCATGCTTTTTCCGGATTTCGTCTTCCAGATGGCTCAAAATCTGTGAACCGCATCCCTGCCCCTGATACCCGGGCAGCACATAGAGCCCTGTAATATGGTTGTTATCATAACAGCCTGTTCCCACAACAACGCCGCCTGTCACCAGCACGCCCATATTTCCGGAAGCAATGCCCTCCAGAATGTGCTCCCTGCTGTGAAGCCTGCAAAAGAAATCTGCCACCCGGGCAGGATAATATTTGGGGTATACTGTTTTGATGGTTGTATGCAAAACGTTGTAAATTTCATCCGCCATGTCGAAGGCTGCCGTCCTGTATTCCATATTTATGATTCCTCCTGCATACAGTATACTGTAAAGCAGAAAGGGAAACAATAGGCGATGGGAGATTTCGGCAAAATACCCTGCACGATGTTATTTTTCATGGGAGGTGGGAGGTGATCAAAGGGGTGCAGATATTTTTTCTGCCATAGACTTTAAACTTTTGCTGTGATATACTTATCTCATACCGATAAAAACGAATAAGACACAACAGAAAGCAGGTGATCATATGCCGTCTGGTATCGAAGTGACAAAAGCTGCACTTGACGATTTTGCAAAAGTCCAAAGGCGTATGTTGTTAGCAAAAAAGGAAAATGCCGTTGAAACATATGCCGATCTGAAAGAGGAGTACCTGACATTGAAAGCATTATTAAATGTTTCAGGTATCAATCTCTCAGAACTTGACAGGATCAAGGAATAAAAGCAAAAGCATGTATTCAGCCAAAAAGGTGTAAAGGCGATTCATTGAGAATCAGGGCTTTATACCTTTTTTGTGCGCAGGGACGTATGGACGTAGCGATTGCTTTCCCAGACTATGTGTGGGTGATCAAATATACATTTGATCAAAACCATTCCCCGTATCCCATTTTAATCAGATTATCCCGGGAAATCGCCAGAGACTCATATACAGGTGGCATAAGAGAATTGAAGCATTCCAATGCGGAGAATCGTACATCCCACCGCTTTGCAATCAGCCACAATTTTATCAAAGTCATCCCGCAAGGTGTCAAATGCGCTGCCCATATCAATGCCGAAGGGTTCTTTGGCGCAGGACATGGCGGCAATATCCATGCCAAACTCCTTGCTTTGTACTCCAATCGTTCGTCCAGATAGCCGGACAGCAAATCAATCTGCTGCTGGGAAATGGTCTCCACGG
>CAJTVL010000082.1 GCA_910579425.1 uncultured Lachnospiraceae bacterium
GAGTGAGATCGGGCAAAATATGTAGCAGTTACATGGGGCGATGAAGCATATCTGTAATAATGATACTTCCGGATTGCGGAGCAGTCTGCAATCCGGTCAATAAAATGACGGTGCAAGACCGATGTGGGCAGTGTAATGAACTGCCACCTGTATTGCAGTTTTTATCTGCTAATAAATGGGGAGAAGCGTATTCTGCCTATTTATTAGCAGATAAGGCTGTGCAAAGAAATAGGAGGATATTTAGAAATTTACGAAAGGATGATTGCTTATGGAAGGAAAGAAGATATTAAGATATAGCATTCAATTATCTATGCTAAAACAACTATTAAATCTGAAGCTAATAAATGAGTTGGAGTATGAGCAGATTCAAAAAAAGCTAATGCGGGATTATGGGATAGTGTCCAACATTACAGCTTGACTTATGAACTGTATTGCATTATAATAAAAGCGAACACTACGATAGGAACACAAAAAAGGAGGAAGATATGGAAGTAGAAATTATAAAGGCAAACAATCCATTTGATGAATCTTCCAAAGTCCGAAAAGTAGACCGCTTGAGAGTTGCAGCATATTGTCGTGTCAGTACGGATGATGAGGATCAGATTAAAAGTTATAATTCGATGGTCAAGCATTATACCGAATTGATACAAAATAATGAGCAGTGGGTATTTGCGGGCGTATATGCGGATAAAGCGATTACAGGAACGAAAGTTGATAAAAGAGAAGATTTCCAGCGTCTGATTCAAGATTGTATGGATGGTAAGATTGATATGGTTATTGCCAAGAGCTTACCTCGATTTGCAAGAAATACATTGGATACCTTGAAATATGTCAGGATGTTAAAAGAAAGAAAAATCGCAGTTTATTTTGAGGTTGAAAAGATAAATACATTGAAAGATGGCGAATTTTTAATGACAATTTTAAGCTCTGTTGCACAGCAGGAGGTAGAGAATACCTCGGCATATGTAAAAAAGGGATTAAAAATGAAAATGAAGCGTGGAGAATTGGTCGGATTTCAGGGGTGTTTAGGATATGATTACGATGTTGCAACAAAATCAATTTCCATAAATGAAGAAGGTGCAGAAGTTGTAAGGTATATATTTGACAGGTATGTTGCTGGTGCGGGAAGCTCAATGATTGCCAGAGAATTAAATGAGCAGGGGATTACAACGATAAGAGGTAATAGTTGGACATCTTCCAGTGTAATGGGAATTATCAATAACGAGAAATATAAAGGCGATATACTATTAGGAAAAACGTTTACCGTTGATCCGATTTCAAAAAGAAGATTAGAAAATCTTGGAGAAGAAGATAGGTTTTATATCAAAGACCACCATGAACCCATTATTTCAGCCGAAACTTTTGCTAGGGCGCAAGAGATTCGAGAGCGGAGAAATGGAGGAAGGAAGTCGGTTACTCCGGGGAAACGAGAGAAATATAGCAGACAATATGCATTTAGCTGTCTGTTGGAATGTGGGTTTTGTGGAGCAAATTTATCAAGGCGAAGATGGCATAGCAGTTCTAAATATAAAAAGACGATTTGGCAATGCGTTAAATCTACAAAGGACGGAAAAAGATTCTGTCCGGATAGCAAGGGAATACCGGAACAAGTAATAGAGGAAGCATTTATCGAATCGTATAAAATGCTGTGTGCAGATAACAAGGATGTACTGGAAGAATTTATTTCCAGAGTAGAAAAGACTTTGAGTGAGGATTCCATAAGAGATAAACTCATAAAGCTACAAAAGAGTGCAGATAATCTTCAAGCTAAAAGAAAAAGATTGTTGGAAAATTATCTCGAAGGAATTGTTGCACAAGATATTTACGAAGAAACAGATGTAGGTTATGAGAGGAAACTATCAGATATAAAAGCCAATTTAAAGATTTTAGAGCAACAAATGGATAATGAAGTTTCTTTAAAGCAGCGAGTGGCAGATTTTAAAAAGGCATTATCAAAAAATGGTGTATTGGAGGAATTTGACAGAGGAATATTTGAGAGCATAATTGAAAAAGTCATAGTCGGTGGCTATGATGAAGATGGAAACAAAGATCCCTATAAAATCACTTTCATATATAAAACAGGGTTTAAAAATGAAATTGGAAAGGCAAAAGAGCGTTTCGACAAGTCTAAGAGTGTGAGCGATAAAGCCAAAGAATTGTGTTCCCATATCGTAGACGAGGTAAAAGACGTGTGTTCCTATGTTAGTGACAACACACACAGAATGTGTGGTGTTAATACAAAGGAAACATATCTAGAAATTCTTTATTTTAGGCAGTTTTACAGGCATTTGAGATTATCCAATCGGGAATTGGACAATTGGAAATGGCATATAACAGTATACCTTTTAAGCTCAGCTGGACGCATTATCAGGTGCTTATGCGTATAGAAGATTTGCATAAAGGATTGTATTTCAATTACATAATGGCTAATCCGCCGTTTAACCTGATATTATCGTTTTACCGAGAGAGCTGTTTATTACTATTGATATAAGTGCCACTCCTTTGGATAAACCGACTATTCAAACCCCAGAAAGGAACACCCCACATGACCCACAAAGGAACCACCACCATAGAAACCACAAGGCTGATCTTAAGGCGTTTTCAAAAAGAAGACGCACCCCTCATGTATCGCAACTGGGCATCGGACCCGGAGGTGACCAAATTTTTGACCTGGCCCACCCACCAAAATGCAGATGTCACAGCGCAGGTGATAGAGCGCTGGATTGGCGGATACAGTGATCCTCAAAACTATTTATGGGCGATCGAGTGGAAGGAAAACGCGCAGCCCATCGGAAGCATCAGCGCAGTGAAGGTAAATGACGAAACGCAGTCAGTGACCATCGGCTATTGCATTAGCCGCGCCTTTTGGGGAAAAGGGGTGACGCCGGAGGCACTGCGGGCCGTGATCGCCTATTTCTTTGAAGAGGTGGGAGTAAACTGCGTCAATGCCTGCCATGATCCCCGCAATCCCAACTCGGGAAAAGTCATGAGGAAATGCGGGATGACCTACGAGGGAACCCGGAGGGCAGGCGGCGTAAGTAACCAGGGTATCTTCGATCAGTGCTGGCACTCCATTTTGAGAAAAGAATACGAAGAATCCAAAGAACAAAAATGGATGATCAGGGAGATAACGGACGGGCCGGAGAAAGCAGCCCTGTCCCGGCGAATATTGGAAGCGCTGCCCGAATGGTTTGGGATTCCCCAGGCCAGGGAGGATTATATTAGAGAGAGCGCAGAGCAATTATTTTTTGCCGCGTATAGCCGGGAAAATGATCCCATAGGATTTCTCTGTCTGAAGGAGACGGGGAGGGAGACCGTGGAAATTGCCGTTATGGGGGTTTTGAAGGAATATCATCGTCAGGGTGCGGGAAGGGAACTGGTCCGGGCGGCAAAAAGGCAGGCGGGTTTCAAAGGGTATCTTTTTTTGCAGGTAAAGACAGTGCGGATGGGATGTTATGAGGATTACGACAGGACGAACAGGTTTTACCAAAACATGGGATTTAAGGAGTTGGAGGTCATTCCGGCTCTGTGGGGACAGGAGAATCCCTGCCAGATTTATATTATGAATACAAATGGCTGAAACATTTTCATGCTTGATTAACAACAGACGAAAACGTATAATAATATTCAGTTACCAAAGGAATATGGGGAACGGAATATGTACAAAATAGAAAAGATGAACAAAAAACTTCTGGCGTCCCAGGTGGAAGAGGAACTGCTGAATTATATCATACACGAGCCGGTAGAAATCGGAGCCAGGATCCCCAACGAATTTGAACTTGCGGAGCGCTTTGGCGTGGGCAGGAGCACGATCCGGGAGACGGTCAGGAGCCTGGCCACAAAAGGGATATTGGAGGTCCGCAGAGGCTCCGGCACCTATGTGATCAGTAAAAATACGATAGAGGAGGATCCTCTGGGGCTGGCAAAGTTTAAGGATAAATATAAGCTGGCGCTGGAGTTGTCAGAGGTACGGCTGATCCTGGAGCCGGAGATTGCGGCTCTGGCCTGTGAATATGCCACCCGGGAGGAGGGGGCGGAAATAAAACGCCTCTGCGATGAGACCGAGCAGCTTTATAAAGCAGGCAAAAACCACACACAAAAGGATATAGAATTCCATACATGCATTGCCAGATGCAGCAGAAACCGGGTGGTGGAGCTTCTGCAGCCGATTATCCAAACTGCGGTTGTCACATTCGTGAACCTGACCCATCGAAAATTGATGGATGAAACCATCGAAACCCATCGGGCCATTACCAATGCAATTCTGGCGGGGGATTCTGTAGGAGCCAGATGTGCAATGATTATGCATCTGACCTACAATCGTCAGACGCTTATGAAGCTTTTGGAAGAGAAAGAAGCACAGGAAGGGGAAAAAGGGTCTTTGAAAACTGAAAGAGAAAGGATAGTATCTGCAATATAGTGATTATCAACAAAGCTCAGGTGAAATTCATTAGAAATTTCACTTTTTTTGTGGGAAAAATAGAAAACCGGGAAAGTACATCAGATGTATTGTGAGTGAATAAAAGAGAAAAGAGGAATAAGCATATGGCACTGAGCAGTCAGGAAATGAGAAAATTGGCGCCGGAACTGGATCCCCTTCGAATCGGAACGGGATGGGCTCCAGAGGATCTGGAAAAGGTTCAGGTTATCATTGAGAGCACCTTTGGCGACAGCCATCCGGGAAGCGGACACCTGGATAAGCTGGTGGAGGAAGTAAGGAAAGGTGTAGCCCAGGCAGGCGGCCATGGCGCAAGATATTTTGCCACGGACATCTGCGATGGGGAGAGCCAGGGCACGGACGGCATTAATTACAGTCTGGCAAGCCGTGAGATGATTGCCAACATGATTGAGATCCACGCAAACGCCACGCCTTTTGACGCGGGCGTATATCTGGCAAGCTGTGATAAAGGAATGCCTGCTAATCTGATGGGGCTGGCAAGAGTGAATATTCCCTCGGTGGTGGTGCCGGGAGGGACGATGAACGCCGGGCCCGAAATGCTGACCCTGGAGCAGTTGGGCAAATACAGCGCCCAATATGAACGGGGGGAAATTGACAGGGAAAAATTAGACTGGGCAAAATGCAACGCCTGCCCCAGCTGCGGCGCATGCTCCTTTATCGGCACGGCGTCTACCATGCAGATTATGGCGGAGGCCCTGGGGCTTGCCCTGCCGGGAAGTGCGCTGATGCCGGCAACCAGCCCGGATCTTCTTGCGTTTGCCTGCCAGGCGGGGCAGCAGGCGGTGCGCCTTGCCACAATGGAGGGGATGCGCCCTCAGGATATTATCACGAAGGAGAGCTTTGAAAACGCAATCCTGGTACACGCCGCCATTTCCGGAAGCACCAACTGCCTGCTCCATATTCCGGCCATTGCCCATGAGTTTGGCATAGAGATCACGGGCGATACCTTCGACAGGCTTCACAGAGGCGCGCGCTATCTTTTGGATGTGCGTCCGGCGGGGAGATGGCCTGCGGAAGTGTTCTATTACGCGGGCGGCGTTCCGGCGATCATGGAGGAGATCAAGGATCATCTGCATTTGGATGTCATGACGGTTACCGGAAAGACTCTGGGAGAAAATTTGAAGGAGCTGAAGGAGAACGGCTTTTATCAGCGCTGCGAAAAATGTCTGCAGGACTTTAACAGTCGTTATCATGTAAATCTCACCAGAGAAGACATTATCCGGCCCTACGATAAGGCCATAGGGACAGACGGAAGCATTGCAATTCTCAAAGGCAATCTGGCGCCCGAGGGAGCGGTGATCAAGCATACAGCCTGCCCGAAGGAGATGTTCAGGGCAGTCCTTCGGGCAAGACCCTTTGACAGTGAGGAGGAGTGCCTGGAAGCCGTTTTGAAGCATCAGGTGCAGAAGGGCGATGCGGTATTTATCCGCTATGAGGGGCCGAAGGCAACGGGGATGCCGGAAATGTTTTATACCTCCGAGGCGATCAGCAGCGACAAGGAGCTTGGACGCAGTATTGCGCTGATCACTGACGGGCGTTTTTCCGGCGCATCCACAGGCCCTGTGATCGGCCATTGCAGCCCGGAGGCTGTGGACGGAGGCCCCATTGCATTGGTGGAAGAGGGCGATCTGATTGAGATCGACGTGGCGAAGCGCAGGCTGAACATTGTGGGGATTGCCGGAGAAAAGAAGACACCGGAAGAAGTGGCGGCGGTGCTGGAGGAGAGAAGAAAGAATTGGAGGCCCCGCGAGCCGAAATACAAAAAGGGTGTGCTTCGATTGTTCAGTGAACTGGCAGCCAGTCCTATGAAGGGCGCTTATCTGGACTATGATAAAGGGCTGCGATAAATAAAGTTTTTCTTTTGTTTTCATCTGAGCTATATTATAATAGGAAAGGATAAGGCCGGATTTGGGGTATATCTGAATACGATCAAGGAGAAGATGGAATGGAAAGAAAAGTCGGAACAATATCAAGGGGGATTCGCTGCCCGATTATAAGAGAGGGTGACGATTTGGTAAAAATTGTCACAGAAAGCGTGTTAGAGGCTGCGAAGGCTGAGGGCTTCGCGATCCGTGACAGAGACGTGATTGCAGTGACCGAGTCTGTGGTGGCAAGAGCCCAGGGCAACTATGCATCGGTGGAGGCAATTGCAGAGGATGTGAGAACCAAGCTGGGCGGAGAGACGATCGGCGTCATTTTTCCGATCCTGTCCAGGAACCGGTTTGCAATCTGCCTGCGTGGAATTGCCAAAGGGGCTAAGAAGGTGATATTAATGCTCAGCTACCCCAGTGACGAGGTGGGGAATGAGCTTGTTTCCCTGGATCAGCTGGACGAGGCGGGAGTGAATCCTTACAGCGACGTGCTGACCCTGGAGAGATACCGGGAACTCTTTGGAGAAAACAAGCATCCCTTTACAGGAGTGGATTATGTGGCTTACTATGGAGAGCTTATTAAGGAAGCAGGGGCGGAGGTGGAGATTATCTTTGCAAACGATCCCCGCAGCATCCTTCCCTATGCCAAAAAGGTACTGAACTGTGATATTCACACAAGAGCGCGGACTAAAAGGCTTTTGAAGGCTGCAGGCGCCGAGGCGGTAATGGGGATGGATGATATTTTAACCAGTCCTGTAAACGGAAGCGGCTGCAATGAAAAATACGGACTGTTAGGGTCGAATAAATCCACGGAGGATACCATCAAGCTTTTTCCCAGAGAGTGTACTGATCTGGTGATGGATATTCAAAAAGAAATCTTAAACCGGACGGGAAAGCATGTTGAGGTTATGGTTTACGGCGACGGCGCATTCAAAGATCCCATAGGGAAAATATGGGAACTGGCAGACCCCTGCGTATCTCCCGCCAGCACACCCGGGCTGGAAGGAACCCCCAATGAAGTGAAGCTGAAGTACCTTGCGGATAACGATTTTAAAGATCTATCCGGCGAAGCGCTGAAAGAGGCGATCTCCGGACGTATCCGTGAAAAAAAGGATAACCTGGTAGGGGACATGGCGTCTCAGGGAACTACCCCCAGAAGACTTACCGATTTGATCGGTTCCCTTTGCGACCTGACCAGCGGTTCCGGCGACAAGGGTACTCCGGTCATCCTGATTCAGGGATATTTTGATAACTATGTAAGCTAGAGAGCGGTGTAAATAAAATACATACCAATAAGCCCGGACAGATGTTTTTGTCCGGGCTTATTGGTATGTCCTGCGGCGTATGTTGCCAATGCCTGTAAAGCAGGAGTTTTCTATTTCACATTTTCTTTCGCCGCAGCCGAGGCCAGAGCGCGGTATTTTCCTTTCTCCCGGGCCATCTCCTCCACGGTTTTGGTTTTAAGGGTAAATCCCTTTACAGGACGATACGGGATCAATTCACCCTGCATTCTCGCTTTTGCTTTCTTGATTTCCTCTGTATATTGAGGCAGCCACTGCTCGCCTGCAATCAGCATCTCGTCGATCATCTGCTTAATCTCATCGGGAGTACAGACTGCACCCGTCAAAGGATCCATCATTCCTGCCTGATAGAGCAGATTAATGTCTGCGTGTACCGCAGCCTCCACAGCCAGCTTCTGTACCCATACGGACTGAGAGCAGATGGCGGCACAGCCCAGAGGAAGATCGCCGACTTTGGGAATGCTGACGCCGTTTCCGTCTACAAAACAGGGAACCTCCACCACACACTCGTCGGGCAGATTCGTAATAGTGCCCTCGTTCATTACATTGAAATGGCCCCGGTAACATCTTCCGGTCTCCAAGGATTCGATAATGTAAGAGCCGTGCTCCTCAGAGCGTTTTTCAGGAACGTAAGACTGAGGCTCTTCCTTCATCCAGTTGGGGAAATCCGTCTCGAACCAGTTCCGGGACTCCTTGCAGACCCGCAGATAACCGGCTGTTTCTCCCTGGATCCAACTGGAATAATTAATCCATTTTTCCATATCCTCCGGCCGTTTGCGGTACCACATCAGGTATTCGGAGAGATGACCGTTGGACTCTGTGGAGTAATATCCAAAGTTTTTCATCACATCCAGACGGATATTTTCATCCTTTGCAAATTCTGCCTGACACATCAGAGGATAAAGCTCGTCCTTCCTCTCTTTCCCGTCCACCTTCACGCTTATGTACCAGGTCTGATGGTTCAGGCCGGCACAGATGATGTCCACATCCTTTTTGTCCTTTCCAAGAGCCTGGGCAATCTGGCTGTGGCCGTGCTGTACGCCGTGGCAGAGGCCGTAGGTGGTTACCTTGCCGTATTTGTTTGCCGCCCAGGTCATCATGGCGTTGGGATTGGAATAGTTGAGCATGATGCAGCCTTTCTCGGCAACCTCCCGGATGTCCTTGCAGAATTCCAGGATGGCGCTGATTCCTCTCTGGCCATACATAATACCGCCGATGCACAGAGTGTCGCCCACGCACTGATCCACCCCGTATTTCAGGGGAATTTCCACGTCTGTTGCAAACCCCTCCAGCATACCGATCCGCACACAGTTAATCACGTATCTGGCATTGCGGAAAGCTTCTCTTCGATCCGGAGTTGCCTGAATCTTGATAGAGAGTCCGTTGGAATCAATATCACGCTGGCAAAGCTCCGTGACCATCCGCAGATTCTCTTCATTAATGTCCGTAAAGGCTACTTCAATATCCTGAAACTCCGGTACGGTCAGAATATCCGAGAGCAGCCGTCTTGTAAATCCGATGCTTCCGGCACCGATAAACGCTACTTTAAAGCTCATTCTTTTTCTCCTGTCTTTTATGTGGATTTTTGTGCACAAATTTTACAATTGCTTTCCGCTGAAAGCAATGCTATTATGCCTTTATAGTAACAGGTTTCAGGGCGAAGTGATAGAAGATGATTTTTGCAAAAGAGGTAAATTTTTGATGTTTGATTCCTGCGGCGGTTATGCCTTTCAGTTTTTAGATGATATAACTAATCCTCCGGTTCAGCTCCGCAGTATCGGAGTGGAGGAGAGGGACTCGGTTTCCTATTGTTGGCACAATGAAAAGCGTGAGGAGCAGTACCTGTTCCAGTATACGCTTTCCGGATGCGGCTTTTATTTTGACGGACAGAGGGAGCATCGGCTCCCGCCTTCCACCGCGGTGTTTCTCGAGATGCCGGGCAGCACATCCTATTACTATAAGGAAGGCGGCCCTCCCTGGCGTTTTGCTTATGTGATGCTTAAGGGAAGCGCCGTGTCGGAATATTATAAGCTGATTTGTTCCAGGGACACAGAAGTCATATCGCTTGCGGATACCAGCAAACCTGTTATGAAGCTGGAAAATATTTACAGACTTTCCCTTTCGGGGAAAATAACCGATCCGTTTCTGGCAACCTCTCTGGCGATGGATTTTCTGGCTTCCCTGGCATCGGAGCGCAGCAGGCCGGGGGTGACGCTTCCGTTTTTGGTCAAGCAGGCAGTAGATATTATAGAAAAGGATTATGCCAGCTTAGACGGCGTGGAGGAGCTTGCCGAAAGGCTTCAAATATCTGCCAGCCATCTTTGCCGTGAGTTTGTGCGCGCTCTGGGAGTAGGCCCGTTAGCCTGTCTTACCAGAGTAAGGCTTCAGTGTGCGGCGAACCTATTGACAAAAACAAATCGAAAAATTGAAGATATAGCCATAGCCTGCGGCTTTTCCAACGGAAATTATTTTGCGAAAGTATTTAAAAAATATCTGGGAACCAGCCCCAGAGATTTTCGAAACAACGATGAAACGGATAATCATAATATTACGCTGTGACAAAGACTCTGAATGATATTGATATTCTGGAATTGCCTATGCTATAATAAATCGGAATCATTTTCTAAAGAGGTGTGTGAACGTGAAAATCTGGAAATGGATAAGTACTTCCCTTTTTCTGATCCTTTTTGTTCTTGCGGCAGCCCCGCTGTATGTGTCGGCAAGCGGGCAGGTGAAGGAAAATGAGGATGCGGTTATTGACTACTCCGACGCCGAAAACGGAAATGTGACAGTGAACTATACAGGGAAGGCAGACAAACGGCTTAAGGTACAGGTGGCGGCGCCGAAGGTCACTTATACATACGATTTGCCTGCAGGGGACGCGACCACATTTCCACTATCAGAGGGAGATGGGGATTATAAGGTGACTGTGTTTGAAAATGTGTCAGGCAAAAAATATGCCACCGTACTGTCCGCTTCCTTTCAAGTAAAATTAAGCAGTGAGACGGCGCCGTTTTTGGGCTCAAACCAGTATGTGGATTATGAAGATGCACAGTCAACTCTGTCAAAGGCGAAGGAGCTGGTTAAGGGAGTTGACGATACCATAGAAAAGGTGGAAAAGGTATATGATTTCGTAGTGGGAAATCTTACCTATGACACAAAGAAGGCAGCTAACGTGAAAAGCGGCTATCTGCCGGTGCTTGACAGCGTGCTTTCCTCAAAAAAGGGAATCTGTTTCGATTATGCGGCCCTTATGGCAGGAATGCTGCGCAGTCAGGGGATTCCCTGCAAGCTTGTAGTAGGCTATGCGGGGACAGCCTACCATGCATGGATCAGCGTTTGGACGGAGGAAGAGGGATGGATTGACGGCATCATTTATTTTGACGGCAAGACCTGGAAGCGCATGGATCCTACCTTCGCATCCGCCAGCAAAAGCAGCGATGAGATTATGGAATATATCGGGGACGGAGATAATTATTCCAAGAAATATCAATATTGACATGAAAAGAGAGGAAAATGGAGGCCGGAATGGGAAAAATAATTTCGCACGAGGAAATATCGTCATTGTGCATGGAGTTGTCGCTTTTGCTTCACGCGGGGGTAGGAGTGGGAGACGGGTTCGCCCTGCTCCTGGAAGAGTGTGATGCCGCATATAAGGAGCTGCTCTCCGGTATGGCCAGACAGGTGGATGAAGGAGTTCCCTTATCCCAGGCTCTGAAAAACAGCGGCAGCTTTCCTGCCTATGTTTCCGGTCTGGTGGAGGTAGGGGAGCAGTCGGGGCGGCTGGAGGAGGCGCTTGCGGCACTCTCAAAATATTATGAATATCGTACCCGTCTGGACCGGCGGATCCGCAGCGCCCTCTTATATCCGGCGGTCATGCTTCTGCTCATGCTTCTGGTGATTGCCGTGCTTCTGATTAAGGTGCTGCCAATGTTTGAGGACGTGTACAGTGCCCTGGGCGGGCGGCTTACAGGCGTGGCGGGAGGCCTGTTGGCCTTGGGGCGGCTTTTGGATAAGGCCATGCCGGTTTTATGGTTTCTTTTAGCTGTTCTGGTGGTATTTCTCGCTCTTTTTGCGGCGGCGCCCGGCTTCAGAGCCAAAATATTGACGTGGTGGCGCGGCGTCTGGGGGGATAAAGGAATTTCCCGGCAGATGAATACCGCGCGTCTGGCACAGGCCCTTTCCATGGGAATGGCAAGCGGTCTTTCGCTGGAAGAGACCGTCACATTAGCGGCCGGGCTGGTAGAGGATGTGGCAGGCGCGGCGCAAAGATGCAAGGACTGCCGTACACGGTTGGAGCAGGGGGAGGCCCAGGGAAGCGCGTTGAAGAACAGCGGTCTTCTTCCGGCAGCCTCATGTCATTTACTGGAACTGGGACTAAAGAGCGGCTCCGGTGAGCGTTCCATGGAAAAGATTGCAGGCGATATGGCGGAAAACAGCGAGGCCGCTTTGGAAGAGGCCGTAAGCCGTGTGGAGCCGGCGCTGGTTCTGGTATGTTCCGCGCTGGTAGGTATAATTCTTTTGTCGGTGATGCTGCCCCTGATGCACATCATATCAGCGATTGGGTGATAATATGAAGAAGAAAAAATCAACGTTTGGCTTGCTTCGCGCTCTTTTGCTGCCCAGTGTGGTTTTAATGGTGCTTTTGGGATTTTTGTCGGCGCTGGGCAACCTGCAGAGCGGACGAAAAGGAGAGGATATTCGTCAGCTCCAGGAGGTACTGCAGAAGGGCTGTGTGGCCTGTTATGCCGCAGAAGGGATATATCCTCCGGATCTGCAATATCTGAAAGAACGCTACGGCATACAGGTGGACGAATACAGATACACAGTGTATTATAACCGTTTTGCTCAAAATTTGATGCCGGAGGTTACGGTGCTGGAGAATCAACCATGAAAAAGAAGACCACAGGATACCATATGGACGGGTTAATTGCCTTGCTGCTTTTCGGCGTGTTTGCCGCCTGCCTTTTGGCAGTGCTTCTCACAGGCGCGGGGGCATATAAGCGGCTGAATACACGCAATGAAGAGAGCTATGTCCGCCGTACCTGTATACAGTATGTGACAAACAGAGTACACCAGGCGCCGAAGCCGGCGGATGTGAAGGTAGAGGCTTTCGGAAACGGAAATGCTCTGTCGATTGCCGACGGGGATGACTTTGTCACGCGGGTTTATTTTTATGACGGTTATCTGATGGAATTATACAGCAGTACGGCTTTTTCATTGGCCCCGCAGGACGGAGAGAGGATTATGGAAATCGGCGGACTTGATTTATCGTTGGAAAAGGGCATGCTGAAGGTGAAAGTAATTGATTGCGCCGGGGAGAGCAGCGAGATGGTTTTAGCGCTGTCTGACAAGGGAGGAATACCGGATGAAGAGTAAAGCGCCGTTGGCGTTGATGGAGCAGATCGTGATGCTGCTGGTCTTTGCCCTGGCGGCCGCATTGTGTCTGCAGGCCTTTGTAAAGTCTGATCAGATTTCCCGGGAAAGCCAGGCAAGAAGCAATGCCGCGTTGGCCGTGCAGAATACGGCGGAAACGATTCGTTACAGCGGCGGCAGCTTCGAGCACGCCCTTATGGAAACGGCAAAGCGGCAGGGAGGAAAATACCTGGAAAGTACGGACAAAGCAGAAAAGGAACTGCAGATTTCATATGATAAGGAATGGAATCCGGCGCAGGAAGGGGAATATCTGTTGACTGTTCGGGAAATCCCCACACAGGAGGAGGGGTTTTGGAAGGTATCGATACAGGTAACAGAAAAAACACAGACGGAACCTTTGTTTGAACTGGAAACGGCATGGCTGGAGGTAAAAGAAAATGAATAAAGAGGATCGTTTTTCTCCCCCGGCGGTAGGAGGAATTTCCCTGCTGGTGGCATTTGCAGTGTTATGCCTTACGGTGTTTGCCCTGCTCAGTTTAAGTACGGTACAGGCGCAAAAAAGGCTTTCGGACGCGTCCCTTAAGGCAGTCGGGGAATACTATGCGGCGGACAGTGAAGCCCTTCGGATTCTTGCCCTTTTGCGTTCGGGGGAAGCGGTGCCGGAAGTCAGTTACAGCGACGGGATTTATTCTTATACCTGTCCGATTTCCGGGACACAGGTATTGGAAGTGGAGGTGAGCCTTTCCGGAGAAGACTACGAGATTTTGCGCTGGCAGGCTGTGCCCGATGGGCAGGACGGCGAGGAAAGCGGTTTCGATCTGTGGGATGGAGAGAGCTTTTGACATAATAGCGGGAAAAGACGAAAAGCGGAAAGGAAAGTGTATGGCTGAATTGGTAGAATATTTAAAGCGCGCCGTGCAGGACGGGGCATCGGATCTTTTTATTGTGGCCGGGGGAAAGGTGTCGGAGAAGGTGGAAAAGACCCTGTATCCCATCAGCGAGGAGAATATGACGCCCCAGGAGTCGGAGCGCCTGATTACAGAGCTCTATGTCCGGGCAAACAGACCCATAGAAGGGTATCTGCGCAGAGGGGATGATGATTTTTCTTTTTCCCTGCCGGGAATTGCCCGTTTCCGGGTAAACACTTATCATCAGCGCGGCTCTATGGCGGCCGTGGTGCGGGTGGTGGTATTTGAGATTCCCGATTGGAGGAAGCTTCATATTCCGGAACAGATTATGGGGCTTGCCGAGGTATCCCATGGTATGGTGCTGGTGACGGGAACGGCGGGAAGCGGAAAGTCAACCACACAGGCATGTATCATAGACGGGATTAACCGAACCAGGGGATGCCATATTATTACCCTGGAGGACCCGATCGAGTTTTTGCATAAAAACCAGAAGAGCATTGTCAGCCAGCGGGAGATTGCCATTGATTCGGAGAATTACCTGACGGCTTTGCGGGCCTGCTTAAGACAGGCGCCGGATGTGATTCTGCTGGGGGAAATGCGGGATCATGAGACAATCCGCACCGCAATGACGGCGGCAGAAACGGGGCATCTTTTGATCGCAACGCTGCATACCAAAGGAGCGGTGAACACTATAGACCGGATTATAGACAGCTTCCCCGGCGAACAGCAGCAGCAGATTCGGGTACAGCTCAGCATGGTACTCGAGACCGTTATTTCCCAGCAGCTATTGCCGGGGATAAACGGGGAGCTTGTGCCGGCCTACGAGATCATGCATATCAATAATGCCATTCGCAGCCTGATTCGGGAAAGTAAGAGTCATCAAATAGACAATGCCATTGCTGCCGGCTCTGGTGAGGGCATGATTTCCATGGATCAATCTATTTTAAAACTCTACAGAGGAGGAAAGATTACCAGAGAGACTGCGCTGGATTATGCAGAGCATCCCGAGCAGCTTATGAGAAGAATAGAAGGATAGACAGAGAGGATTCTCAAAATAAGGCGGCACGCAAAAGCGTGCCGCCTTATTTTGTCTTTGGCATAAGGATGTCCGGCGAAGCCTGGCATCCGCTTTCATATTTAAGTACCATGGCCGAGGTGGGCAGGAGAGTAATGTTCAAAAACCCATCCTCAACAAAAAGTTCTCTTTTGGCGACGGAATAGCCCTCCGCGGTGGTGAGCATCAGGCGTGTTAAGGCGCACCGACGGGGAATTCCCAGAGGCCAGAGGGCGATTTGCCTTACCACTTCATAGTCGTTGTTGTTGACCAATACGACTGTCGCATCTTTTCGGTTAAAACGCCCATAGCCGATCATGTTATAGCTCTGGTCAACATATTTCAGAGAGCCGGTTAAGAGCTCGGGATTCTCTTTGTGAATCCGTATCATATCCCGATGGAACTGGATCAAATCATGGTCTTCGTGTCCCCAGGGATAGGTTCTTCTGTTATCAGGATCCGTAAAGCCGCAGACGCCGGCTTCGTCGCCGTAGTAAAGTGTCGGGGCCCCGGGCCAGGTCATTTGAATGACGACGGCTTCCCGAAGAACCGCCTTGTTGACGCCCTCGTTTGCCGCCTGGGCTCCCAGGGTATTCGTTCTTCCCACTTTTTTGTTGGTTCTGGTCAAAAAACGGGAGTGATCATGGTTGGAAAGTTCATTCATGGCAACCTGCAGGGAAGGGGTGGTAAAGCTTGCCATATGGTGGCGCATGGCCCCCAGGAAGCTGTCTACATTGCCATAGAGATCTCCCCGGTAATCGTCGCTGTGCTTTTGCATACCGGTCAGAAACCAGGTGACAGGTTCCATAAAGGCGTCATAATTCATAACGGTATCCCATTCTTTGCCTCCCAGCCAGTCTTTGGAATTTCCGTAGTGCTCCGCCAGAACGATTGCATTGGGGTTGGCCTCTTTTACGGCCCGACGGAAGGATTTCCAGAAAAAGTGATTGTATTCAGGACTGTGTCCCAAATCGGCCGCTACATCCAGCCGCCAGCCGTCAGCATTGTAAGGCTCGGATACCCATTTGGCGGCAATTTTCATGATATACTGAAACAATTCCGGGGAATTTTCGTAGTTTAATTTTGGAAGGGTATCATACCCCCACCATCCGTCATAGCTTGGATTGTAAGGCCAGGCATTTTCATCATAGAAATGAAAATAATTGTGGTAGGGACTCTCTTTGGAGATATGGGCGCCTTTCTCATAGCCCTCCACGTTTTCATAGATCCGCTCCCGGTCCATCCATTTGTTGAAAGAACCGCAGTGATTAAAAACACCGTCTAAAATGACTTTTATTCCTCTTTGGTGCGCCTCCTTTACCACTTCAATAAAAAGCTCATTGCTGGCGTTCAGGTTTTGGGGGTTGGCGATTCTGTTTATATATCTGGAAGCATAACGATTTTCATGTTGCTCAGGGGAAAGAAGCTCCCCTTCATCAGATATAATTTTTCCAAAGTGAGGATCAATATTATCGTAATCCTGGATGTCATATTTGTGGTTAGAGGGAGAGACAAAAAGCGGATTGAAATAGATTACATCAATTCCCAGGCCCTCCAGATAGTCCATTTTGTCCAACACGCCCTGAAGGTCTCCGCCGTAAAATTCACGGACGCCCAGAACTGCCGGGACCTTGTTCCAGTCGTCGATATGGATGGTTTTGTCGCCTACATATTCATATTCGCCTGTAAGCACATCATTAGAGGGATCTCCGTTATAAAAACGGTCTACATAGATTTGGTACATAACGGCTCCCTTGGCCCACTTTGGAGTCTTAAAGCCGGGAATCACGCGAAAGGCATATTCAGGTATGGCTTGTTCCACCACGCCTCTGGTATCATAAAAATAGCAATTTTGTTCCGTATGGATTTCGAAGTAGTAAGAAAACTCTTCGTCTTCCACCTCCATTATACAATAGAAGTAATCAAAGTCACCCTCTGTCTGCTCTAAGAGCATGTGGTGACGAACCCGGGAGTTCACTACATAAATATGGTCAATGTTCTGGCGGGCGGTACGAAAACGGATCGTAACCTGGGAATAAGGATTAGGTTCTGAAGGGGAAAAATAATCTTCTGTGGAATCACTAAATAAAGCATTTAAGTCAATTTCAGCCTGCATGTTCTAGATAGCCTCCGTAAAATAATCCAGTATTTGTCGAACATTACAAGTTCCGGACGAAAAGCCGACACCTCCTATTTTAAACGATAGAATTTTGATAGGCAATATAAATTCTGCACGAATATTAAGGAGGATATTTTACATACTGTCATGCATATATGACGGATGCCGTGCTTTGATCAGCCATTCCCATGACAGTAAAAAGAACAGTAACAAGTACTGTTCTTTTTAGAGAAGGTATTTCTTTCTTATGGGGTATAGCAAAAAACTATATAATGT
>CAJTVL010000083.1 GCA_910579425.1 uncultured Lachnospiraceae bacterium
ATCATACAGGTTTGCTCCAGTTTTGTATAGGTACGGACTATCTACCGTTTACGTTCTATAATCATGACGTTATTTACTGCAACGTTATTTAGGAAATATACTAAATAAGTTTATTTGAGAATATAGGTATCAAAAAGGTATCACACCCCACATTAAAAGCCGGAAAGTCCGCTGTCTATGCGGCTTCCCGGCTCTCTGTTTACTATTCAAATTCAATCGTGGCCGGCGGCTTAGGAGACATATCATAGCACACCCTGTTCACATTTTCCACCTCTGCCAGAATCCGGTCGGTAATCTTTTGCAGGACCTCCCAATCCACCCGCTCGATGGAAGCGCTCATGGCGTCCACCGTATTGATGGCCCGGATAATGACCATATATTCAAAACATCTGGCGTTATTCTTTACGCCCACGGATTTAAAATCCGGAACCACCGTGAAATACTGCCAGACCTTTTTGTCCAAACCGGCTCTGGCGAATTCCTCTCTGAGAATGGCATCCGATTCCCGGACAGCCTCTAGTCTGTCTCTGGTGATAGCGCCAAGGCAGCGAACCCCAAGGCCCGGTCCGGGGAAAGGCTGACGGTAAACCATGGAAGCAGGAAGCCCCAATTCGATACCGCAGTCGCGAACCTCGTCCTTAAATAACTGCTTTAAAGGCTCAACCAGTTCGAACTGCAGATCCTCCGGCAGCCCGCCTACATTGTGGTGGGACTTGACCATCTTGGCGGTCTTGGTCCCACTTTCGATGATATCGGGGTAAATGGTCCCTTGACCAAGAAAGTCAATCCCTTCCAGCTTACGGGCCTCCTCCTCAAATACGCGGATGAACTCTCCGCCGATTATTTTCCGTTTCTGCTCCGGATCGGAGACTCCTGCAAGCTTACCGAGAAAGCGCTCGGTGGCGTCCACATAGATGAGATTGGCATGAAGCTGGTTTTGGAAAACCTCGATCACGCTTTCCGATTCCTGTTTTCTCATAAGTCCATGGTTTACATGGACGCAAGTGAGCTGGTTTCCGATGGCACGGATCAGCATAGCGGCAACCACGGAGGAGTCCACGCCGCCGGAGAGGGCCAGCAGAACCTTTTTGTCCCCAACCTGCCTGCGGATTTGTTCTGCCTGATCTTCAATGAAGTTCTTCATATTCCAGTTTGCCGCAGCGTTACATACGTCAAATACAAAGCCCCGCAATATCTCATCATCCGGCATTGCAGCAAGCTTCTTTTCACATTTCGCCGTGGGATGGTCGATGGACATCATGGGATAGCCGCAGTCATACAGGGCCGGGGAAATATCCACTGCAGAGCCGTCAACCACTCTGTTTTCGCCGCCGTTTAGGATAATTCCTTTTACATTCTCCAGCTTTTTCAGTTCATCCGGGGAAATGTCGTGGGGATGGATTTCGCTGTACACGCCCATTTCCCGGATTTTGCGGGCAATGACGGTGTTTTCGGTGCTTCCAAGATCCAAGATGACAATCATATCCTGCTTCATACCATTTTCTCCTTCTTTTGATTACAGTGGGATGACTCGCCAAAGGGAGGCATCTGCTGCTTTTTTGTGTAGCATAAGTGTACTATGCTTTGGCCGGCATTGCAAGACGAACCTTTTTTGAAAATAGTTTTGAAAAAATTTTCGGAAAATTAAAAAAAGAAAATCCCCGCAAAAAATGCTCCGTTTGGAGAACCCTTTCGCGGGGATAGTGTACGTTACCTGGCCTGTTATTGAGGCCCGATGTATTGTGAGTTATCAAAACCGAGAATCAGGACAAAAATGGTATTGAGAAATACCAGCCCGAATCCAAAGCCTGTACCTTTGCCAAAAGCCTTGGCAAGCTTGAAGTACAGCATGATCATAACCACAAAGTTGACGCAGGGCACAAAGCCCAGCAAAAACAGCCAGCCGTTGCCCCAGGCAATGTCAAACAGACAGTAGGTTGAATAGAAAGGGATCAAACTTCCCCACCCGGGCTTTCCTGCCTTGGTAAAGATTTTCCACATTGCAATGATAGTTAAAACTGTGATTGCAATTATAATAACGAAATAAACTGTTAAAACCCCTGTACCTACCAATGTGGCCATCGCATCGTATGAATCATAATTGGCAGCCATCTCTTGCTTCCTCCCTTCATAAGTAATTCGCGTCATTATTTTTATTAATGAATCGCTTTCTTACTTACTATATTAGATTAGAGATAGAATGTCAATTTCAAAATGAGATCTTTTTATTGCAATAATTTATCGGCGAGATTCTGTAACTCAGTCATAGTTTCTTCTTTCATGCAGCCGCGGATCGTTACAGAAGGCTCTAAAACGGTGATTTTCGGCATTTGAGAAAGAATTTCACACATGGTTTTTCCGGCCGAAGGAGCCCAGGAGCCGTTCTCAATCAGGGCCACGGTTCTGTTCTGGTAATTTTTTCCTTTCAGGTGATGAAGAAAATCCTCCATAAAGGGCATCACCCCGCCGTTGTAGGAGGAGGCGGCCAGAACCGTTTTGCTGTAACGGAATGCATTTTCCAGGGCTTCTGCCATATCCTCCCTTGCCAGATCGGCTGTTTCTACTTTGCAGCCCTTTGCCGTTAAAAATTCCGCAAGCTTTTTGGCAGCGGCGGCAGTATTGCCATGGAGGGAGGCATAGGCGATAAAGACCCCTTCATCCTCCGGCTGGTAGCTGCTCCAAATCTGATACTTTTCCAGATAGTAGCCTAAATTTTCCTTTAAGACAGGGCCGTGCAGAGGACAGATGATCCGGATGTCAAGGGCCGCCGCCTTTTTCAGCACAGCTTGCACAGGCATGCCGAATTTGCCGACAATATTAAAGTAATATCTTCTTGCTTCGCAAAGCCAGTCCTCCTTTGCATCCAGAGCGCCAAATTTCCCGAAAGCATCCGCACTGAAAAGAACCTTGTCATAGCTGTCATAGGTAAACATCACCTCGGGCCAGTGAACCATGGGAGCCATGGTGAAGTGAAGCTGATGTCTGCCCAAGGAAAGCACGTCCCCTTCTTTGACGGTGACGGCGTTTTCAAGATTTAAATCGAAAAACTGAGAGAGCATCTGGAAGGTTTTGGCATTTCCCACAAGCTGTGCGGAAGGGTACTTGTCCAAAAAGGCCGCAACGCTGGAAGCATGATCCGGCTCCACGTGGGAGACTACCAGATAGTCGGGGCATCTGCCCTTTAAGGCATTTTCAAGATTGGTCAGGTATTCTTCTTTTTTGCGCTGATCAACCGTATCCATGACGGCGGTTTTTTCATCCATAATCAAATAGGAATTGTAGGAAATTCCTTCAGGGACTATATATTGCCCCTCGAAAAGGTCAATGTCCCTGTCATTTACCCCAAGGTAGAGAATATCGTTTGTTATCATATGAGTACCTCCTAGTTCTATATAAAGAGAATGCGAAAGACAGAGATAATTATACCTCATCTTTTTCCTTTTTACACCAAAAAGTTTTTGTGGTATATTAATAAAATCTATGATGCTTTCCGGAAGGCTATCATTTTCTGTCAGCGGATTCTATCGAAGAGTTCATAGATTTCGCTGTGAAGAATATAAAAGAGACCATATGGGAGGAGATAAAATGGCAGCAGAATGGCGGTATACAAAAGAGGGACTATTTGAACTGATCTGGGAAGGAATCTGTGTGATGCGGGCCCACGGGGAGGGAAGGCACAGGGATGGCAGGAAGATCGATACCAGGACGGCAAGGCTGGTGGAGCAGAAGAAGGCGGAGCGGGGGCAGGCCGGGCAGGATAGGGCAGGGCAGAAGGCAAAGGCCCCGGGCGGTCTTTGGCTGAAATTCTGTGACGCAAACGGCCTGTGCCTGGAAGAGAGGCTGGAGATTTCCCCGGAGGGGGCGCCTGTGGCCTCCTGTATTTTGTCGGATGCGGAGGGAAGGGACGTGGAGACCAATCTGCTGACGCCGATGGTAGTGCAGGCGCCGGAAAAGGAGCAGCAGGCGGTATGGAAAAGCATCTGGTCAAAAATGCTTTTGGTTCCCTATGACAATACTATGTGGCTTCGCTATGAGGCGGCTTCCCTGCGGGCAGGAAGAAAGAGCTATGATATGACGGTAATGTTTCAGGAGGATACCAGAGAGGGGCTTTTGATCGGCGCAATGGACTTTGATAAATGGAAGAATGCCGTGATCTGTTCCGCCACGGACGCTAAAACCCTCAATGTGTGCAGCGGCGTGGCAGATTGGGGAACCCATGACAGCCAGCCTCATGGAAGCCTTTTGGGGAAAGAGGTAAGCTCTGCCCGGTTCTGTATTTTATATGGGACGGATTACCGGGAACTTTTGGAGGCTTACGGGGATCTGATCAGAAAAGAACGTCCGATCCTTACCTGGGAGGAAGGGGTTCCCTTTGGCTTTAACAGCTGGGCAGGCCTTGCCTTCCGCTTAAATCCTGACAATTACCAAAAAACAGGAGCGTTTTTGCGGGAGGAATTAAGGCCCATAGGCTATGAAAACAAGGGCGTCAACTACTGCAACCTGGATGCAGGCTGGAGCGCGTTTCCTGAAGAAAAGCTGATCAAGCTGACAGCGCAGCTCCATGAAAACGGCCAGAAGGCAGGAATCTATGATGCCCCCTTTGCCTTTTTCGGAAAGGATGTGCAGGAGGAGATCAAGGGTGTGCCGGGACATACCTTTGAGGAAATTCTGCTGCGGGACGAAAAGGGGGATCCCCTTCCCAGGGTAGACGGAGCTATTCCCTATGATGTGACCCATCCGCTCTGGAAGGAGTATACGGAGTATAAGCTGGGCAGGTTCCTGGAATGGGGATATGATTATGTGAAGCTGGATTTCATGACCCATGGCGGTATGGAGGGATGCCATTATGATAAGTCCGTACGCACGGGAAGAGAGGCCATTGCCATAGGGTATGGGCTGATCGACGATATTCTTGTGAAAGGAAAGGGGGAAAAGCCGTTTTTCATCAGCCTTTCGATTGCCCCTCTGTTTCCCTGCGGTTATGGCCATGCACGGAGATTTTCCTGCGATGCTTTCGGCACCATGGAGGATGTGGAATATGTACTCAATGCCCAAACTTATGCCTGGTGGCAGAGCGGAAGGCTGTACCAGTACAATGACCCGGATCACATCTGCCTGCTGCGGAGCTTTGGGATGGAGCGGGACAGTACCCAAGGAGAGGCAAGGGCACGTTACACGGCCTCTGCCATTGCGGGTACGGTTATGATGCTCAGCGATGACTATGAAAGGGAGGAAGCAAGAAAGAGGACGCTGCAGTTGGCAGGAAACCGGGAGATCAACCGAATGGCCGCTGCCGGGGTTTCCTTTCTTCCGGTGGAGTCAAACCATGGTTCGGCATCGTCTGCGTATACGGCAGTGATTGGCCAAAAGCAGTACCTTGCATTGTTTCACTGGCAGGAAAAGGAAGAAGTGGTTCGTGTGGACTGTGAGAGGGCGGGGCTTTGCCAGGGGACAGAGTACACAGAGCTTTGGAGCGGGGAAACCATGCAGGATGAAGACGGCTTCATCACCTGGAAAGCACAGGGGTGCGATGCCGTGGTGCTGAAAGAGAAGTAGAAGAGAAGCTGGCTCAGAAAGAGGTGGTTTCTTAAGGAAAGGGGAAGCGGACGACGGAGTACGCCGTCTTTGCCCGCTCGACGCCTGCTTTCGCTTTTTACACCCACGCCGGACTTTGCACCTGTCCGGGCGTTCTCTGGCATGAAAAGTAACGTCAGGAAAATTTTTGGACGTAAATTTTAGAATCCTATCTTGAAACCCGGCAGATTTTATGCTATCATAGACCAAATTGAATAAAGAAACCAAACGCTATGAGAAGGAATAGTAGCTGGAAAGCAGAAATCAGAGAGCTGCCGGAGGGTGCGAGGCAGTCAGAGACAGACAGTGAACTGGCCTTTGAGCGGCTGACCGAAGATGAGTGCATGATGCCCGGAGAAATCCCAAGGGAAGGAAGACTTATTGTGTAGGCTCAGACGGAGATTTCCCGCCGTAGAAGGGGAAAAGGCATGATAGTGCCGTTGAGTGCATGACAGGATGTGGGACGAAGAAGGCAGTCCCGGCAGACAAGATCATGAAGTAGGGTGGTACCGCGTAAAGAAATTACGTCCCTATGAAATGTCCTTATGGGTGTTTCATAGGGACTTCGTAGTTTTGGGATGCCGCAGATGTATTAAGTTATTCCCAAAAGGAACAGGATATCTGCAGAGCCCGGTAATTTGAAAATAGGAGGAAAATTATGAACGCAGCTAAAAAGTATGGAAAATCTTATTTTATGCCCCCCCAGGTTACCTATGACTGGGTAAAAAAGGATACGATTACCGCGCCGCCCATTTGGTGCAGTGTGGACTTACGGGATGGAAACCAGGCCCTGATCGAGCCTATGAGCTTGGAAGAAAAGCTGAAATTTTTTGAGATGCTTGTGGAAATCGGATTTAAGGAGATTGAGGTGGGATTTCCGGCGGCCTCGGACACGGAGTATCAGTTTGTGCGGGCCCTGATCGAGCGGAATATGATTCCGGAGGATGTGACCATCCAGGTACTCACCCAGGCCAGAGACCACATCATCAGAAAAACCTTTGAATCCATCAAGGGAGCGCCCTCGGCGGTGGTGCATCTTTACAATTCCACCTCGGTGGCCCAGAGGGAGCAGGTGTTTAAGAAGTCAAAGGAGGAAGTAAAGAAACTGGCCGTGGACGGGGCGAAGCTGCTTAAGGAGATCGCCAGGGAGACGGAGGGGAACTTTACCTTTGAGTACAGCCCGGAGAGCTTCCCGGGCACAGAGGTGGATTATGCGGTGGAGGTCTGCAACAGTGTGCTTGATGTGTGGCACCCGGATAAGGAGCATAAGGCCATCATCAATATTCCTACCACGGTACAGATTGCCATGCCTCATGTGTTTGCCTGCCAGGTGGAGTATATTCACAAGAACCTGAAATACCGGGACGCGGTGGTGCTCAGCGTCCATCCCCATAATGACCGGGGATGCGGGGTCAGCGACGCGGAGTTTGGCGTGCTGGCCGGAGCCGACCGGGTGGAGGGAACGCTCTTTGGCAACGGGGAGAGAACCGGGAACGTGGACATCGTCACCCTTGCCATGAACATGGTCTGCCATGGCGTGGAGCCGGGGCTTGACTTTTCCAATATCAGCAGGATCAGGGAAACTTATGAGCTTCTTACGGGAATGCGGGTAACTGACAGGACTCCTTATGCCGGGGATCTGGTGTTTACCGCCTTTTCCGGTTCCCACCAGGATGCCATCTCCAAGGGGATGGCCTGGTGGAAGGAGGGGAAGAGCGGCGGGCGCTGGGATGTGCCTTATCTTCCCATTGACCCCCAGGATCTGGGACGGGAGTATGAGTCTGACGTGATCCGCATCAACAGTCAGTCCGGCAAGGGCGGCATTGCCTTTATTCTGAAGCAGAATTTTGGGATTGCCCTGCCGGATAAGATGAAAGAAGAAGTGGGCTATCTGATGAAGGGCATTTCCGACCAGAGACATTCGGAGCTTCTTCCCGAAGAGGTGTACCGGATCTTTGAGGAAAACTATATTGAGCCCAGAGAAGTCTTTGATATTCCCGAATGCCATTTTAAGCAGGTGGACGGGATTACCGCCCAGGTGACCATCCGGCAGAACGGGGAAAGGCGGGTCATCGAAACCTCCGGCAATGGCCGTCTGGATGCGGTGAGCAACGCCGTGAAGCTCTATTTCGGCATCAGCTATGAGCTCTCCGTCTATGAGGAGCACGCCGTGTCACGGGGCTCTTCCTCCAAAGCTGCCGCCTATGTGGGGGTTTTGTGCAATGGAAAGATGTACTGGGGCGTGGGAATTGACGAGGATATTATCAGAAGCTCCATCGCCGCCCTGGTTTCCGCAGGGAATAAGGTGGCTAAGAGCGAAAATGTAACAACAGGCAGACAAGAGCGTCTGATCAATATTATGCTCTATGTGCAGGAGCACTGCCGGGAGGTGACGCCGGAAAGGCTGGCGGAAGAATTCGCTCTTTCCGGAGAAGAACTTTCCCGCTATATTGAGGAGCAGACCGGGGCCACATTGGAGGATATGGTAAAAAGATCCAGGCTGAAAAAGGCCAGGGTCATGTTGAAGGAAACAGATCAGGCAGTGGGCGAGATCGCCGCATCCGTGGGATATGAAACGCAGCAGGAGCTGAGCAGGCTGTTTCAGGAGGTTTACGGGACGACGCCGGAGGAGTTTAGAAGAAGTAAATAGAACCCAATAAAACAAAATAAAACCTGCCCGGGAAAAGCACTCTGCAAAAGCTTTTTCCGGGCAGACTTTGTAATTGAAAGATTTATGGGGCGGATACAGGCTGTAATAGTACCGTAGATTTCATAAATTTTTTCAGCAGGATTGATTTGCTCCTTTCAAGGCTTTGACCTGATTTAATACTCCTGACCGCTGCCGAAACTCGGAGGGGGAATATCCAAGCGCCTTGCGGAATACCTTGCAGAAGTAGTTCCCGCAGGAGAATCCGCATTTTTTGGCCACTTCATCCACGGACAGGATGGTGTCGGAGAGAAGAAGGGCGGCATGGGCGATCCGCAGATGATTCAGATACCCAAGAGGTGTCAGCCCTGTTTCTTTCACAAACAGGCGGTTGAAATAAGAGGAGGAGACTCCCAGCAGCTCTGCCAGATTCTCAATGGAGAAGTTTTCAGAAAGATGCTTTTGCATATAGGAAATTCCCTGTTTCACGTAAAATTGTTGGGGGGGGGTAAAATGGAACGGCATTAATTTCAAGGGTGCGCAGCAGGCAGGAGAGAAACCGGTATACCAGCTCGCCGCCTTCGTAAGGGCGCAGCTCTCGTCCACGCCCCAGATCTTCATACAGGTTCTGCCAGATGCGTACAGGCTCGCTCTCGGGAGAAAGAGAGAGTGTGGCTCCGAAGTCCTCGTGTATTTTCTGATAAAAGGGAAAGGCTGCGTTTCCCTGGAAATACACATAAAAGTATTCCCATTCATCCTTTTCTTCATCCTTTGCAAAGTGATAGCTGCTCTCTTTGGGCAGTAGGGAAAGATAAGCCGTATGAGGAAGCAGTGGACAGCTTGTTCCCTCTTCCCGGCATATCCCTTTTCCGTGGAAAGTATAGATAAAAAGATATCTGTAGCAATTCTGTTCGGCAATAGTAGTTGTGTGGTATTCTTCCCGTCTCTTTTCAAAACCAAAGTCCAGCAAAAGCAGCGGTTCGTCAGGAAACTGCCCGCAGTCTGCGGTTTCGAAAATCTTCTTCGCCTGATATGTCAAAATATTACCCCCTGAGTCCAGTTTTTTATCCTTGTGACTAAAACAATAAAAACATTATAATATTCTCATACAAAAAAGGCAAGTGCTATCCAAAAAGCAAATAGAAATAAAATAAGCCGGGTAAAAGTATCTAAAATAAACATGTAATATCAAGGATAAATGTGTGCAAAATGATACAACTGACGGGCTGCAGTGTTTTGGAAAAGCATTTGTCAAATTTTAGGAGGAAAAGTATGAGAAAAGGAAAAATGAAAAGATGGGCGTCCGTGATCTGCGTTCTGCTCGCAATGATTATGACATTAAGCGCTTGCGGCGGCGGTGCTGACAGCGGGGCCGGCAGTTCGGGCGATGGAGGGAGCCAGGAGGGCGGGAGTACGGATACCGGCAGCGACGAAAGTGCGGAACCCGCCCAGGATGGCGGAGCCGGCGCAGAAGCCGAGGACAGCGGCGGCTGGCATGTGGAAGAGAATACACTTCCTATTGCAGACGGTGATGTGGAACTTACAATTTACTGCGGTTTTGCAGGTGGAGCGCGTCAGATTTACAATTCCATGGAGGATATGGATATTGTGAAGAAGATGGAGGAGGAAACCGGAATCAAGCTTCACTTTGTTCATCCCCCTGAGAATGACGACGGAACATTTTTTACTACCATGATTGCTTCCGGCGACTATCCGGATATTATTTCCGACGGTTTCGCTTCTTATCCCGGAGGAGCTACGGCAGCTATGGACGACGGTGTTCTCCTTGATGCCACCGAACTGATTCAGAGCAAGGCTTATTACTATTATCATATGATGGACGATATGGACCCCGAGGTTCGTGAAAAGAGAATCTGGTCTGACGACGGACGTATCACTTGGTTTGGAACCGTGTTCGCACCGGAATATCTGGACGGGCGTGTACATGGCGGGTTCCTCGTCCGCAAGGATATTCTTGATAAGGCAGGGATTACGGAACTTCCTGAAACCTATGAGGAATACGAGGAAATGTTTGAAGCCTTTAAGGCAGAGGGACTGGTGCCCTGGTCACTGGCTATGAAGGAGTGGCAGTTCCGCGATTACAGCCCGGTTGCCAGCGGACTTGGCGTTACCGTGCGCAATACTCATCTCGACGGCGACAAGGTGATCTATTCCAGAACGGCGCCCGAGTATAAGGAATTCCTTGAGATTATGCATAAATGGTATGAAAAAGGCTATATCAACTCCGATGCCCTTACCCAGAGTACTTCGGAGGCCCAGAAGAAATTCCAGGCAGGAGAAGCCGGAGCCATTCTTTGCGGTTCCTGGGAAATCGTTACGCTGGAAGCGGTAGGGCAGGCCAATGATCCTGATCTGGAGATTGTCGCTCTTCCTTTTCCCCGTAAGAATAAAGGGGATGCAATCGATACCATGAAGACCTTTATCCTGAATCCTGACGGACGTAAGGGGTATATTTCCGCCAAATGTGAGCATCCCGAAGAGGCGGTAAGATTTGTGGATTATCTGTACAAGCCGGAAACCATAATGATGACGGCATGGGGGGTAAATACCGATGAGCATACGCTTTGGACAGAGGATGCCGACGGGAACCGGGATTGGACAGAATTTATGACAGATAACCCGGATTTTGACTACGAGATCGGACGTCAGCGTTATACGGCCAATGTCCTGCAGGGCTCATGGGAAACTATCATGGAAAAGAAGCAGTATGACATTCCCCAGGTACAGCAGGCATGGTCTGAGGATGCCTGGTTTAAGAATACTTCCTACAGCGGTCTGGTTTCTCCTTATATGACCCAGACCACAGATGAGGCCCGTGAGATTTCACAGCTTCTGACCCAGATTGAAACCTACGGTGATGAGATGATGTTTAAGTTTATTACCGGAGAGAGGTCGATTGATGAATTCGACACTTTTGTGGAGGAGATTAAAGGAATGGGAACCGACAGGCTTTGCGAGCTCTATCAGGCAGCCCATGACAGATATTTAAGCAGATAAGAGTGTGGAAATTTAAGCAAAAAAGTCTGACAATTGTAATCCGGAGGGATATGAGGATGTGGGCGCAGCTTACTGGGCTGCGCCCTTTTTATCAATATTTGATGTTTCTTTCTGCTAGGAGGTGTACCAATTTGGAAAATAGAAAAAAGAAAAAAAATTCCGGAATCGGCTTCCTGATCGATAATATCAGGCATCATAAGCTTTTGTACCTTATGGCGCTTCCGGTCATTATATATTATCTTGTTTTTCACTTTCTGCCTATGTTCGGGCTGATCATCAGCTTTCAGCGTTATGTTCCCAGCAAGGGATATTTCGGAAGCGAATGGGTTGGATTAGATAATTTTACCCGTTTTTTTAAGGACATTTATTTTGGCAGGCTCTTAAAAAATACATTTCAGATCAATCTGCTGGATCTGATTATCGGTTTTCCGGCTCCCATTATTTTTGCTTTAATGCTGAATGAAATCGGCAGCATGAAATTTAAAAAAATTACACAGACGATCACCTATATGCCCTATTTTATCTCACTGGTGGTTATCTGCGGTCTGATCAGTACCTTTACCAAAGAGAGCGGCCCTATTTCTTATGTCATATCTGCCATTACAGGAAAAGAGCCTCAAAACCTGCTGGCCAGTCCGGGAGCATTCCAGCCATTGTATGTTATCACGAACATCTGGCAGGGATTTGGATGGGGCTCTATTATTTATTTCGCAAGCCTTTCCAATGTAGATCCTGAACTATATGAGGCGGCCGCCATTGACGGCGCGGGAAGGTTTCGCAGAATGCTCAGTGTGACATTACCGGCGATTGCTCCTACGATCGTTATTATGTTGATCCTGCGGATCGGCAACATGATGTCTCTGGGATATGAGAAGATTATTCTTTTGTATTCCCCGATCACCTATTCCACTGCAGACGTCATTTCCTCTTACGTGTACCGGGTAGGTCTTGTTCAGATGGATTACAGCTATGGTTCTGCGGTCGGATTGTTCAATTCACTGATTAATCTGGTTCTGATCGTGGGAGCTAACTGGGTCAGCCAGAGAGTCAATGAAACCAGTTTGTGGTAAGGAGGAAAAAGTATGATCGTCAAGAAAACACCCAGTCAAAAAACCTTTGATGTGTTCAATTATCTCTTTATGATTTTTCTGATTTTTATTACGGTATATCCGTTGATATATGTATTGTTTGCCTCCATTTCCGACCCCAAGCTGCTGATGGGGCATACGGGTTTTCTGTGGAAACCGCTGGGGACTCCCACGCTGGAAGGCTACAAAATGACATTAAAAAATCCCAATGTTCTGGTAGGATACCGTAATACATTATTTTACGTGGTATTTGGAACGCTGATTAATCTTGTCATGACGTCTCTGGGTGCTTACTGTGTGACCCGCAGGCAGTTCGCCATTAAGACCCCCATGCTGATCATGGTCACGGTCACCATGTTTTTCAGCGGCGGCCTGATCCCTACATTCACACTGATCAAATCCATGGGACTGTATAACACCGTGTGGGCGATTCTGCTTCCCGGCGCCATCAGTTCCTGGAACCTGATCATTATGAAAACCTTTTTCCAGGGGCTTCCTGATGCATTGGAAGAGTCCGCTATGATTGACGGGGCCAACGACTGGCATATTTTTACCCGGATCGTGCTGCCTTTAAGTAAACCGGTAATTGCTGTTATGGTTCTGTATTATGGGGTTGCTCACTGGAATTCGTGGTTTCAGGCAATGATTTATCTGCGCGACCGGAGCATGTTCCCGCTGCAGCTCTTTTTGCGCGAGGTGCTGATGCTCAATGCCAGTGCCAGCGGTCAGACTCCTACGGTAGATATGATGGTTACCCAGAGCTATTATAAAGAGCTGCTTCAGTACTGTGTAGTACTGGTGGCAACCGTGCCGATCCTGTGTGTATATCCTTTTTTGCAGAAATATTTTGTAAAGGGCGTTATGGTCGGCGCTATTAAGGGGTGAGAGTGGTACGGGACGGTCAAACAGAAATTTTATCTATCCTGTCATTTTCCTATTGAAAATCTGCCCCGCATTTAGTAAAATAAAGACAGCGGATTGCCGGAGCCGACCGGCAAAGCAGGGTATTTTCAAAGGAGATGTTGAGATGGAGTTTATGTTATTGGCCGGGGGATTTCTGATTATTATCTTCGCAGTGGTAGTTTCAGTGGTATCCTCCGTAGTTTCAGCGGTGGCCGCAGACCAGGACGTAGAAGACTGAGTTCCGGGGAAGAACATAGGGTAAACGGCAGAAGGATTTGCCGTTTGCAGCAAAGGGCGGCGAAAACAACATAAGAAAATTTCGGCATAGGGCATAGCTTCGTGGCTATGCCTTTTGTTGAATCTAAGGCTGTCCGGCGAAGCATGACAGCTCCTTAAACAGAAACTGTGATATTTTTCAGACGGAAAGAAAGAGGACTCATTATGATGAACCAGGCGCAGCTATCATTACTTGGAAGGCTTTCGAAACCCACAGGAAAGATCGACGTGGTGCTGGATACAGATACCTACAACGAGGTGGACGATCAGTTTGCCCTGTCGTATCTGCTTTGTCTGGCGGAAGGAAAGGACGCAAGGATTTGCCTAAAGGCAATCTGTGCGGCTCCCTTCCACAACGGGAAATCTCAGGGACCGGAGGACGGCATGGAAAAAAGCTTTCAGGAAATCCACCATATCCTGGAGCTGACGGAAAAGCAAAAATATGCAGATCGGGTGTACAGGGGATCCCGGAGCTGGATGAGGGACGAAAAAACGCCGGTGCCTTCTGAGGCGGCAGAAAAGCTGGCAGAGCTTGCCATGGAATATTCTGCGGACCATCCCTTATATGTGGTTGCAATCGGGGCAATCACCAACGTGGCATCCGCCCTGCTCTTAGAACCCCGCATCAGGGACAGAATCGTGGTGGTGTGGCTGGGAGGCAACGCCCATGAGTGGCCGGACAATCGGGAATTTAACTGCCAGCAGGATGTGGCGGCGGCCCGGGTGGTGTTTGGCAGCGGCGCGGCGCTGGTACAGCTTCCCTGCAGCGGAGTGGTCTCTTCCTGCGCTACCAGCGCAGGGGAACTGGAAATGTTCCTTCGGGGGAAAAATAAGCTTTGCGACTATCTGGTAGATATTGTGGAGAGGGATGGCGCGGCCGAGAGCCCATACCGGAGCTGGACCAGAGTGATTTGGGATATTACGGCTGTGGCCTGGCTGCTGGAAGAGGACTTTATGAAAGACAGACTGGTGCCCAGCCCGATTCCGCAGTATGACCATCATTACAGCTTTGATCCGGACAGGCATTTGATCCGGTATGTTTATTCTGTAAACCGGGATGCCCTTTTTGAGGATGTGTTCAGAAAGCTTTCCTCCGCGCTGTAAGACGGAAGATAAACCGGACAGGTTTAAATTGCCCATTCATTTTAGAAATTCTTTAGATTCCTTTATAGTGCGTTAATTGATTTATGCTCAGGAAAGAAGTAGGATAAATTCACAGGTTTTCTTACGGATTTGCAATATACGGAAAACAGAAAGGCGTGAGAGCAAATGAAAGAAAAGCTATACCGGTTTATGCAGGGAAGATACGGGAACGATCAGCTAAATCGTTTCCTGATGATTTTGGTGATCGTTTGTCTGGTTCTGTCTATGCTTGGAATTCGTCCTTTTTATATTGTGGGGATATTGTGCCTTGTCTTTTCTTATTACAGGATGCTCTCTAAGAACTACAATAAGCGAAGGGCAGAAAATTCCGTATATTTGCGGTATGAGTACAAGGTGAAGCAGTTTTGGGCCACCTGGAAGCGGGATATGGGCCAGAGGAAGACCCATCATATCTACAAATGCCCGTCCTGCAGACAGAAGATCAGGATTCCCAGAGGAAAAGGAAAGATCGAGATCCGGTGTCCGAAATGCGGGCAGACCTTTATTAAAAAAAGCTGACAATATCAAATCGGGAGAAGGCAATGTTCGGATACATTATCATTAATAAAGGCGATATGAAATTCAAAGAATTTGATATTTATCATTCCTATTACTGCGGACTGTGCCAGGCCTTAAAGGAAAGCTATGGAATGACAGGGCAGATAAGCCTTTCCTATGATATGACCTTTCTTGTGATGCTGCTTGGCAGCTTATATGAGCCGGAAACCAGGGTATGGCAGGCGAAGTGCGCTGCCCATCCGTTTGAGAAACACACGGTAAGGAGCAATGAATTTTGTTTTTACGGGGCAGACATGAATTTGCTCTTCTCTTATTATAAGTGCAGGGATGATTGGGCGGATGAGAGAAAGGTAACCAGGCTGGCTTATGGGAAGCTGCTGAAGAAGGCATATCGCAGCATCTGCTCCCGTTACGGCGAGAAGGCAAGAAGGATTGATCATCTGCTCCATGAGCTTTCCCAGGAGGAGGGAAGGCAAAATCAGGATATTGACCATATGGCAGGGATTTTTGGGGAGATCATGGGCGAGATCATGGCGGTGAAGGATGATGAATGGAGCGAGGGCCTTCAGGCAATGGGAAACTGCCTGGGCAAATTTATCTATTTAATGGATGCCTATGAGGATATTGAAGAAGATATTAAAAAAGGGAGCTATAATCCCCTGATCAAAAAATTTGACAATCCCGATTTTGAGGAAGAGATGAAAACGATTTTGACTATGATCATGTCCGACTGCTGCAAAGAGTTTGAGAAGCTTCCGGTGATTGAAAATGTAGAGATATTAAGAAATATCTTGTATTCCGGCATTTGGTATAAATACGAGATGGTCAGACAAAGGCGGGAAGAGGGACAGGGTGAGAGAGCCGGCGGCCGGCAGGGGGTAGAACATGCGTGACCCGTATGAGATCCTGGGCGTTTCCAGAAGCGCATCGGAAGAGGATATAAAAAAAGCATATAAGTCCCTGAGCAGGAAATATCATCCGGACGCAAATATCAATAATCCGCACAAGGATCAGGCGGAGGAGAGGTTTAAGGAAATACAGCAGGCTTACCAGCAGATTATGAAGGAAAGAACGGAAGGCTACAGCTATCAGGGCGGTGCTGGCACAAGAGGCGGCGGAGGCTACAGCGCCGGAGGTTATGGCGGTTTCGGAGGCTTTGGAGGGTTCGGCAGCTTCGGGGGATTTGGCGGCGCCTATGGCAGCGGCCAGACCGGATATGAGGAGGACGGCCATCTGCGTGCTGCGGGGAATTATGTGAGGAATGGCTACTATAAGGAGGCGAGAACGGTTTTAGACGGAATGGAGGAAAATGTCAGAGATGCCAGGTGGTATTACTACAGCGCACTTGCCCATTCCGGTCTTGGCAATCAGGTATCAGCCCTTGAACATGCCAGACGTGCGGCGGCTTTAGAGCCGGGAAACCGGGAGTACAGCAATCTGGTTTATCAGTTTGAAAACGGCGGAGCGTGGTACAGCCAGAGACAGGGAACCTACAGCCGGCCCTATGTAAGCGGGGACGGCCTGTGCATGAAGCTTTGTCTGGCCAACCTGATCTGTAATATCTGCTGTGGAGGCGGAGGCCTTTGCTGCGGAGGAATTCCTTATTATCGATATTGACTGAAACAATGAGTGCCTGGCTTTGCCGGGCATTCTTTTTACAATATGAAATAACGGGGTTATGGGTGCAGATATTTTTGGTTGGTATATATGTTTACAAATCTTCTTACCAGTGA
>CAJTVL010000084.1:0-2409 GCA_910579425.1 uncultured Lachnospiraceae bacterium
GTTAAATACGGATTATGCACTTGCTCTGATTGATTTAATGTTGCCAGATACAAGTGGCATGGAAGTAATCAAAGCTATTCGTCAAATCAGCAAAGTCCCTATTATAATTATTACAGCAAAAGACAATGATACGGACAAATCAATGGGTTTGAATCTGGGAGCGGACGATTATGTGGTAAAGCCATTTTCCTTAATTGAGCTTACTGCAAGAATCAAAGCTAATATCAGGCGTGCTACAAGGTATGACAGCCAACAGGAAGAAACCGTCACAAGGATTAAGGATTTAGAAATTAACCAGATAACACATAGCGTAAAGGTTGCTGGAATCGTTTTGGAATTAACCCGCACAGAATTTGAAATTTTAAATCTAATGGCTTCTCATCCGGGACAGGCTTTTTCTAAAGAAAGACTTTATGATTTGATTTGGAAAGAACCGTATTTTGGAAATGAAAACGTGTTGAACACGCACATCAACAGGCTGAGGGCAAAATTAAAAATGGCCTCAGACAGTGATACCACATATATTAAATCTTTATGGGGGATCGGATATAAAATGGAGGAATAACTGGTGTACATACTACTTATCGTTCTTACATTAACAATATTCGCAATGTTTTTATATGAATGGTCAAAAAACAGAAGAACGGACAAAGAAATCAAATATATCAGGGAATGGTTTACAATGGCTCCTTGTTTAAAAGAAAACCGACAGATTTTAATCCCGTCTGAAAATGCAGAAATTAAAGGGCTTTCAGTAGAATTAAATAAATTACTGGATGAATTTTATGCACAGAGAGTCAGTTATGAACATTCCAGACAAGCTATGATGCAGGTGCTTACCAATATTTCGCATGATTTACGGACACCTCTCACTGTTCTGAAGGGGTATAGCGAATTATTAAACAGAGAATTATCAGATATGCCGGTGAAAGAGAAAATTATGGAAATGGCAATTAGAATTGATAGTAAAGCAAATGAATTAGTTGCAACTATAAATGAATATTTTACCCTGTCAAAAATAACGTCCGGGGATATGAACATGGAACCTGGCATGGTAAATGTTACACAAATATGCCATGAAATAATATTGGATTATTATGATGTTTTGGATGAAAGAAAATACAAGGTTGAAATAGAAATCAGTCCTTTGCCGGAATATGCATATGCAGATACCCCCGCACTGAACAGAATACTGAAAAATCTAATTGATAATGCAATAAAACATGGCAATGAGGGGAAATATCTTGCGTTCCGCTTAAAAAGAATATCAGATAAGGTCATGATAGAGGTGGAAGACCATGGCAAGGGCATAGCAGAAAAAGAGCGGGAACACATTTTTTACAGGAACTACACGACAGCGCATAAAAACTATGGAAGCGGGCTGGGGCTTACGATTGCTAAAAATCTTGCGCTGCAAATGGGGGCTGATATACAAGTTGACAGTGAGCCAGGCCAGAAAACAGTTTTTACCTTGATTTTAAAAAGTTAGAAAAAAGTTAGATTTCAGACAGATAAAAGAGAATTCTGTTTTGTATACTGTAGAACAACAAAGGAGGCGTACAAAATGGATTGTATTATTGCAACATCAAATTTGACAAAATCCTATAAGGGAAAAGTTGTAGTTGACAAGGTAAATCTTCATGTTAAAAAGGGAGAAATCTATGGTTTTGTTGGGCCAAACGGTGCAGGAAAAAGCACTATCATGAAAATGCTTTTGAATTTAGTGCGCCCGGATTCCGGAGAAATATATATTTTCGGCGAAAAAATGGACGATAAGAATTATGAATGTTTGAAACGGATTGGATGTATCATAGAAAACCCTTATTTCTATGAAAAAATGACAGGACTACAAAATTTGGAATTGCATTGTGATTATATGGGTTATCATAACCGCAGACGTATAAAGGATGTTTTGGAATTGGTTAATCTTCAAAACATTGAGGGAAAAGCAGTTTCGCAATATTCTTTAGGGATGAAACAGCGTCTTGCCATTGCAAGGGCAATTTTAGCAAAACCAGAATTGTTGATACTGGACGAACCGATCAATGCGCTTGACCCAGAGGGAATAAAAGAAATGCGTCTTTTATTTGGGCGGCTACATCAGGATTACGGGGCAACTATTTTTATTTCCAGCCATATTCTTTCGGAAGTTGAACAGATTGCGGACAGAATCGGCGTTATTGCAGGTGGAAAACTCCTAAAAGAAATTTCTGTCCATGACATACATGAATATCAGGCAGAATACGTTGAAATAAATACGGACAATGTAAAACAAGCCGCCTGCCTTTTAGAACAAGACAAGAGGCTGTCACATTTTGATGTAGTGGACGATACGATTATCAGGATTTATAGCACCGTTGTTTCTGGAAAAGAAATCTCAGCGTTGCTTGTAAAAAATGGAGTTGGTTT
>CAJTVL010000084.1:2509-16807 GCA_910579425.1 uncultured Lachnospiraceae bacterium
CATTGGTGATTAGTGAGTACAGTCAGCGAACCATTACAATCCTGTTTTCTTATCCTTTAAACAAGAAATTGCTTATCGTAATAAAAATGATGCTTATTATGGCTTTTACTGCTGTTTCATTGCTGTTCGGATATGTTTGCTGTTGTGGATATATCGTCGGAATGGATTATGCTTTTGATATGCTGGAGGGTTCTTTTCAGATATCTTATTTATCAGAATGGGTGCCGATGGCAGTTACCAGCACTATCATTTGCGGCATTTTGTCATGGTGGCCGTTTGTCATTGGAATGATAAGAAAGTCTGTTCCTGCAACGATTGTTGCTTCTCTCATTGTTTTATTTGCCAGACAGCTTGTCATTACGAAGAACCCGACTAATCAAGAGAATTTGTTCCAAGTAGTTTTAGTGTTAATAGTTACATCAGTAGCTGTAATGATTGTTTTTCGGGAAAAAGTAACAAAAATAGATTAGATAAAGTAAGGGATAGAATCAAAGTCATAAGGACAAGCAGCGTGTCTGTGACCATACGTTAAGGAGGTGGGCTCATGAGAGATAAAATTTTAATTGTGGATGATGAGGCCGACATTGTATCTATGCTGAAGGACTACTTTGAATTTAACGGATATGATACGCTGACTGCCTTAAGCGGCCCGGAAGCAATCAAAAAAGCTGAAATGCAGCCGGACATTATCCTGCTTGACATCAATATGCCCGGTATGGATGGGATGGAGGTCTGTATGCAGATACGGAATTTTGTGTCATGCCCGATTCTGTTCCTGACGGCAAGGATTGAAGAGGGCGATAAGATCAGGGGGTTTGGAGCCGGCGCAGATGACTATATCGTAAAGCCGTTTTCCATAGAGGAGCTTGGCGCAAGGGTGTCGGCTCATTTAAGGCGGGAACGCCGTCAAAGAGAGTCTCCGAAAATCCGTTTTGATGATAAGCTGGCCATAGATTATACCGAGAGGAGCCTGTATTATAACGGAAAACAAGTCCCTCTTGCAAAAAAGGAGTTTGACATCATCGAACTTTTATCACAGCATGCCGGTCAGGTCTTTGGCAAGGAGCAGATTTATGAGCTTGTATGGGATTATGACAGCGAGGGGGATTCCAGTGTCATTGCGGAGCATATCCGGCGCATCCGCAAGAAGTTTGCGAAAGAGGATATGAAGCCGTATATTGAGACCGTCTGGGGAGTGGGCTACAAATGGGCAAAGTGAATGAAAAAAGGAAGTCATTAAAATGGGATTTTGTAAAATATTTTCTGGTTTGCACCGTGTGCATCCTGCTGGGAAGCGTGTTACTGGGCACTGTGTCAAACAGACTCTTTTCTTCCGACGCAAATGAATATATTCTGTATATCGGGGAGGCCGGCAACATAGGGATGGGAAGAGACGTGGGAGAGGTTCCTGGAAGGTATCTCCTTTTGTTTTACGCTGCTGATTTATTTCAGTGTACGGCGATTCCGCTGTGGTCACTTTTGTGTGTTGTGGTATGCGGAACCCTTTTTTATCGCAGGAAAATAGAAAAGCCGGTCCGTATTCTGTCAGAAGCATCCGGGAATATTTCGGAGAACCGTCTGGATTTCTCTGTGGAAGCGCCGGAGCAGAATGAACTCGGCAGTCTCTGTCTGTCTTTTGAAAAGATGCGTGCCGCCCTGCAGGACAACTATTTGGAACTGTGGCGGCAGATTGAGGAACGCAAACGTTTAAACGCTGTTTTTGCCCACGATTTAAGGACGCCCTTGACCGTATTGAAAGGCCAAAGCCAGATGCTGATTCAATATGCGCCTAAAATGTCGGAGGATAAAATCATTTCCACTGCCGAAATGATGAAACGACATATTATCCGGCTGGAAGATTATGTAAATACCATGAATGACCTGCAGAAGCTGGAAGATGTGGAGATTACAAAAAGAGCTGCTGAAGTAAAAGAGATGGAAAAACAGATGCGTATGACAGGGATGACGATCTGCGGGGAAAAGGAATTTGTATTGCGCCGGAACAGATGGGACACGGATCACGTGACGGTAGACGCGGCAGCCGTCATGCAGGTGTATGAGAATCTTTTATCCAACGCTGTGCGGTATGCCGAAAGCAGGGTCGAGGTGTCCATGGACAGACAGGGGGGCTTTTTTGTGCTGACGGTCGCGGACGACGGCGCGGGATTTACCCCGGAGGGTTTGGCGAATGCAATGAAGCCGTTTTACAGAGGGAAAGAGGAACCCGGTCATACGCATTTCGGAATTGGGCTGAATATATGCAAAACCCTTTGTGAAAAGCACGGGGGTTATCTGCGAATATCAAATGATAAGGGTGCAAAAGCCATTGCGGCCTTTAAAGAATAAAGAGCAAACAAAAATTTCCTGCCGGAAACGGCAGGAAATTTTTGTCTGTTGATAAAAAGTTGAAAAATACCCTGTATGATAAGGAAGAAAGATACAAATGGAAAGGAGTCCCGGTAATGGACAATTCTATTGAAATCAAAAAATTAAACAAGTTTTACGGCAGGAAAAAGCAGGCATTGTCAAATGTCAGCCTGACGATCGGGCAGGGAATGTTCGGCCTGCTTGGGAGAAACGGAGCAGGAAAAACAACGTTGATGAAAACGATTGCAACTCTGCTTCCGAAACAGAGCGGGAGCATCACCGTATGCGGCATCCCGATAGAAAACGCAAAAGCAATCAGACAGATCATCGGTTATCTGCCCCAGGATTTTTCCATGTATCCCTCCATGAGTGTAAGGGAGGCGATGGACTATTTGGGCGTTCTGTCCGGAATTGCCGCCGGGGAACGCAGAGCGCGCATTGAAATGCTGCTGGGAAAGGTGAATCTTACCGGATATGAGAAGAAAAAGGTCAGGGCCCTTTCCGGCGGCATGAAGCGCAGGCTTGGCATCGCGCAGGCATTGTTGAATGACCCTGCGGTTCTGATCGTTGACGAGCCTACCGCCGGACTTGACCCGGAGGAAAGAATACGCTTCCGGAACCTGCTCTGTGATGTGGCACAGGAGCGGATCGTGATTCTTTCGACGCATATTGTGGGAGATATTGAAGCTGCCTGTGAAAAACTGGCCATTTTGGACCAGGGAAGCATTCTGTATTGCGGAACGGTCTCGGATTTGCTTGATATGGCAAGAGGAAAGGTCTTTTCCAGGACAGTGGATAAGCGAGACCTCCCGGTCTTAAAAAAGGAATATAACGTCATCGGTATGCATTCTCAGAAAGACAAGACCTGTATCCGTTTTTTATCCGATCGCCCCTCCCCGGATGCGGAGAGCTGTGAGCCAAATATTGAGGATGCGTATATGCTCTACCTTTGGAATCATGGGGCTGTGGCAGAACCGATCGGAGGTGAAGAAGCATGCTTTTAGGAAAAGAAATCAAGAAGACCGTTTGGTCGATCACTTTTTTTGTATTTATGATTGCACTGGCGGCATTCCAGGCTGCCCAGGGGGGATTGGATTTTTCCGATGAAATCCTTGCAGAGCCCGGGCAGGGAGAGGATTACGGAATACAGCAGAAGGAAGTCCCGGAATTGATAATGCCGGCTGCGTTCCGCTCTCTTTGGAAAGAGTTTGAAGCCAATGAATATACCGCTTATCCCATTGGATTCTACAAAAATGTAAAGCTGGGTGACGCTGACTGGGAAAAGATGGCGGGAATTATCTCCGCGCTTTCGGGCATCCCTGCGGAAGAGTTATCCGGCGGCGGAGTATCCTTATCGGACGACATTTCCTATGAGGAATTCAGGGCGTATATGAGGCAGGCCGATGATCTGATCGGGGGCGGCTCCAATTACTCGGAGGATGGCCTTCTGGAATTCAGTTATGCAGCGATGAACTATGAAGACGCGGTTGAGAGCTATCAGCTGATCGCGGGCAAAGATAAATTCACGGGAGCGTATGCCCGTCTGTTCTGTGACTACGCAGGTATTATTCTTTCCATATTGCCTGTTTTTCCTGCTGTCTCCATGTGCCTGAAAGACAGGAGGGCAAAAATGAATGACTTAATTTATGTACGGAGGACTCCGTCATGCAGGTTGGTTTTATCCCGGTACTTTGCCATTATTCTTGCCGTAATGCTTCCTGCAGCCGCTTTGGCGTATCTCTCTAATATGACCGTATGGGGCAAATACGGCAATATGGAACTGGATTATCTTGCGCCGCTGAAATACGCGGTTGGCTGGCTGCTTCCATCTGTGATGATTGCGGCTGCGGTCGGCCTGTTTTTTACGGAGCTCACGGGGACGCCTGTGGCAATAGCGATACAGGGATTGTGGTGGCTTACTGACTTAAACGCGGGAGCGCGCAGATTAAGGGGTGCGCATACCCTGTTTGAATTGATGCCCCGTCACAATTCATTGGGAAATACCCGGGGCTATCTTGATGAATTTCAAGTTCTCGCCGCGAACAGGCTGCTTGTGGCCGCCGCCGCATTGCTGCTTGTGGCCGCCACGTTACTGGTATATGAACAAAAAAGGAAAGGAAAATTTGGAGATGAGGGAAAAATCAAAAGGTTCCTTACAGGTCTGGCAAATCGCAAAAGTAAATTTCAGGCATAATTTTTTGCCTTGGCTTGCATCCTCTGTGCTTCTGCTGCTGCTGACTCCTGTCCTGTTTGGGACCACAGGCCTGGACCATGAAGCCGCAGCCGTTCCTCTTGAAATGTTTATTTCAGTCATCGGTATTATTCTGCTCACCCCGGTCTTTTGGCCGGAGCAGGATAAGGAGATACAGGCTGTCGTGGCATCGAAATACATTGACATTACCTGTGTCTATTTCATACGGGCGGCATATTCGGTCATGAGTATGATCCTGTTGGTTCTGGTCTTCTCGTTATTTATGTTTGTGCGTGACTGCGAAATCACGGCCGGTCTTATTGGAGGGACGATTGCCGATGCCATGTTTTTGGGTGCAATCGGACTGTTTGCGTCGGCAGTCACAGACAACCTGCCTGTATCCCTTATGGCGGCGTTTTTATACTATGTGCTGAATCTCACAATGAAAAGCAGGCTGGGAAGCTTTAATCTGTTCGCGATGATGAGCGGGGATTACCGGCCTAATACCTGGCTCTTAATTACAGGCGTTATTTTTATTGTTGTTTCGATTTTGGGAAAGGGATGGATCGCCAAAAAGAGGTGAGACGGGCCGGACATATGAGACAGAGACATATGTAATGCATATTCACGATTTATCGTTCCTCTTTCGCCGAATATTCCGGAATTCGGAAATCGGGAATACACGGTACATTGCGTCTGATCCCGGCTTGTAAAATCAGTCCGGCTAAGAAATGCTGGCAGACGGAACGATAGCCGGGAATCCTAAGAAAACAGATTCCCGGCCCATTTTGTTGGCCAATTTCTAAAATAATTATAAATTTCCATTGCCCCATTGACATTCCTCCTTCCATCTGTTAATGTAATTTTACTTTCTATTAAAAGTTTTCTCAGTAAGTTTTCTTGGAAACTTCATTTTAATCTGATAACAAAGTTCTGATCACATTTGTTTATCTGCAATTCAGAAGAAATTCAACGATTTTCCCGCAGGAAGAATAAGCAAAAAGGAAGGGAGGGAGTGTTTTTTGCCTTTAGAAAAATTACATAAAGAAGGTTTGGGCGAAATGCTGTTTATTTTCAGCCGGTTCACCTGTACTTGCAGGCGCCTGCCGGAGCCGTTTTCCGGTACTTATCATCTGACGTTATCCCGGGAGGATACGGGGCTGGTTGAAGATGTGACGCCTGCCCTGCAGAAAAAGGACGGTGTCTGGCGGATTGGGGAGAAGGAGTTAAATGACGGAAGTCCTTTCTATTTTTATACAAAGGAGAAGGAAAAGCTGCTTCTTTTATTGACCCAAAGGCCCCGGCAGCTGCACCCGGCGGAGAAAATCCATTTAAAAAAGGGGGAGGACATCAGGATCGGGAGCGCCTTCCGAAATCAGATTTTTTATGAGTGCTGTTCTCTGGTTGAGGAAAGTCACGGGCAAATCAGCTTCGAGGAGCAGGGAGTTACCGTTTCCGGTCTGGCCGGAGCGGGGATTTATGTCAATGGACAGGCTCTGACAGGAAAAAAAGTCCTTCATTCAGGGGATAAGGTACAAATTTACGCCTTTTGCCTTCTGCTGCTGGAAGAAACCCTGGTGTGCGCGTCCTTTGCAGGTATTTGCCGCGTGGCCAGGAGCAGAGGAAGCCAGTGGGAAAAAAGACAGGTCTTAGCGGTTACCAGAGGAGCCGGTCAAAAAGGCGGGCTTATTGAACGCAGGTGCAGGCAGGAGGAGAGGCTCTGCACGGGAGAGGTGGAGATTCTTTTGCCGGAAAAACCTGCCCCCTGGCAGGAACAGCCGCTTTTACTGACGCTGGGGCCTTCCGTTACCATGGTGCTTCCCATGCTCCTTATGGCCGAGCTTGGCAGCCGCTATATGGGAGACGGGGGCGGAGGCTTTTATTATCTGTCGGTCGCCATGAGCGGATGCAGCGCCCTGCTCGCTCTTTTCTGGGGCATAGCGGGATATGGCTATCGAAAACGCAGGGGGAGGAAGGAGGGACGGGAAAAGGAGCGTCAATACAGAGAATATCTGAGGGAAACGGAGCAGTACTTCATTGACTGTCAGGAGAAAAACCGATGTATCCTCATGCAGAAATATCCCCGGATTTCCGCTTTCATGGGGGAAGAGGAGGACGGGGCGGGGAAGACGCCCCAGGTTTTGTGGGACCGGTATTATCGCCAGAAGGACTTTTTGTTTCTCCCTCTGGGCTCCGGGGACATCCCCTTTCAAATGAAGATACGGCTTTCCGAGAATCGAAAAAATATTGTGGAAGGTAAGCATGCGGCATGGGCCAGGGAGTTGGCTCAGAAGTATTTCCTGCTCAGGCAGGTTCCGGTGGGAATCGACTTTTATGAAACCAGGCAACTGGGCGTCATTACCGGCTCTGACAGAGAGGGAACCTGCGAAATGCTCCATGCGCTGCTTTTGCAGATTGCGGCCTGCCACTGTTATACGGAGGTGAAAATCGCCTGCTTCTACCAAAAACAGCGGCATATGGATCACCGGCTTGCAGAAATTCTCAGGTGGATGCCTCACGTATGGACACAGGATGCAGGAGAGCGGCTTCTGGCCGGTGACGAAAAGGAGGCGGGAGAGATCCTCCCCGCGCTTACAAAGGCGGTCGCGGCACAAGGGCAGGATGCGGAGAAAGAGAAGGGGATTTCCCTTCCCTGGTATCTTGTGCTGGTGCTTGCGCCGGAGCTGATCCGGGGGGAGCCCCTCTACCAATATCTTACGGAGCCGGAAAATCCGCATCCGGCCAGCGCGGTATTTGTGGGGGAGAACCGGGAAGAGATGCCCAAAAGCTGCCGGGTCTTTGTGACGGGAACCGGAAAAGAGGGGGAAATTCTGTATCTGGGGGAGGAGGCCCGACAGCAGGCTTTTTTGCCGGAGGGCTGCACGGCAGGTATGGCACAGCAGTATGCCAGAAGGACAGCCGGGCTTCGGGTGAGGGAGAGTGCCGGAAACGGCCGGCTTCCGCAGCAGGTGGGTTTTCTGGAGCTTTTCGACTGTGACCGGGTGGAAGATTTGGAATGCGGCAGGAGATGGATGAATGCCAGAACCGGGGAGAGGCTGAAAGCCCCTGTAGGCTTTGGGAAGGGAGGAAATCTCATCAGTCTGGACGTACATGAAAAATTTCACGGCCCCCACGGCCTGATTGCCGGAACGACCGGCTCGGGCAAGAGCGAGCTTTTGCAGACCTATCTTCTTTCCATGGCGGTATCTTACAGTCCCTGTGACGTCAACTTTTTTATGATTGATTATAAGGGAGGCGGAACCGGAAATCTGTTAAAACATCTTCCCCATTGTGCGGGAGTCATATCAAATCTGTCGGGAAAACAAATCAGGCGGGCAATGTCAGCCATTACCAGTGAAAATAAAAGAAGACAAAAGCTGCTGAGCAGCTCTCAGGTGAACCATATCGACGCTTACACCAGACTGTACAGAGAGGGAGCGGTCACGCAGGCAATGCCCCATCTCCTGCTTGTGGTAGATGAGTTCGCGGAACTGAAAAAGGAGGAGCCGGAGTTTATGCAGGAGATCATCTCCCTTGCCCAGGTGGGCAGGAGCCTTGGGATGCATTTGATTTTGGCAACCCAGAAGCCGGCCGGGACAGTGGACGACAAAATATGGAGCAACGCCAGATTCCATCTGTGCCTGCGGGTGCAGGATGTGCAGGACAGCATGGATATGCTCCACAATAAAGACGCGGCTTTCCTTACCGCCCCGGGGCAATGCTATCTGCAGATCGGGAATCATGAGTATTATGAGCTTTTCCAGGCTGGCTACTGCGGCGGAAGCTATCAGGAGGGCGGGGGAGAGCGCGTAAAAGCAGCCCTTGTGTCAAATACGGGAAGGCGCACCACGGGGGCCAGAGAGAAGGAAAGGGCAGGGACGCGCAGCCAGATGGAAGTTTTGACGGAGTATCTGATTCACACGGCAAAGGAGCTTGGCTATCCAGGGGCAGATGCGTTGTGGCTTCCGGAGCTTCCGGCGGAGGTTTTACTCAGAGATCTTGCCAGCCAAAAGCAAAATGAGCCGGGGCGGGAGCCGCTGCTTATCCTGGGGCTCTGTGACGATCCCGGGAACCAGCGCCGGTTTGTGCTGACCTATCGGCCGACGCTCCAGGGACATCTGGCTCTCTGCGCAGGGCCGGCTACCGGGAAAACCACCTTTATGCAGACGCTTCTCTGGCAGCTTTGCGAAAGCCATGAACCCTGGGAGGTGCAGCTTCTGGCAGTGGATATAGGGCAGGAAAATCTGGAGGACTTTTCCGCCATGCCCCATTGCCTTGGGATTTTGAAGGAAAAAGAGGGGAAGAACATCTTCTTTTACCATCTGGAGAGATTGATTCAGGAGAGAAAGGCGCTGCTGTCAGGTCTGAGCTGCACACAATATAACAAATCCGGAAAGGGAAAGCTTCCCTATCTCTTTCTGGCAGTGGACAATCTGGGAGGACTCAAAAAAATATGGGAGGAGAAAGAGGAGGAATTGTTCCAAAAGCTTGCGGCAGAGGGCCTTTCTCTGGGGATTTACCTGATATTAACCGCCAGCGGTGCAGGGGAGATAGGAGGAAAGCTCTTTGAAAAGATCAGAACCACTCTGACACTGGAGATGAGCGACCGCTTTCAGTACGCAGACGTGCTCAGACAGTATTCCCTGCCTGTGCTGCCCCAGGAAAATGCCAAAGGCAGAGGGCTTTGCAGGGTAGACGGAAGAGTGCTGGAGTTCCAGGCGGCAGTCATCGGGCCGGGGCAGGAGGATTATGCTTACTGCGGCAGAATAAGAGAACAGGGTGTAAGAAAAACCCGGGAGAAGCAAAAAGAAGGAGCGGCGATGCCCCTGAAATTCCCGGTATTGCCAGAGAAGGCCGAGTTTGAAAAGCTTGCACAGGATTTTGACTGGAGGCAGGGAGGGATTCCATTGGGCTACAGCCTTACCACCGGGGAAATAAAAGGGATTCTTCCGGAAAGGGCGGTGTGCTTTCTGGTATCGGGAAGAGAGAGAACAGGCAGAACCACACTATTAAGTGTACTGTTGAGAGGGCTTTTGTACTGCGGCAGAGAGGTTGTGGTGGTGGATGAGAAGGGGGCTCTGGCCCGCTTTCGGGAAGAACCGGGTGTGATCTATTTACAGGGCGGTGCGGAAGCGGAGGACTGGCGCAGAGCCTGTGAGAAGAGCGGGCCGGAAAAAGCCGGCGCTCCGGGGATCGGTGTCCTGATTGGAAATCTGGGATATTTTTGCCGTTTCCTGTATCAAAATTCCCCGGACAGGGAGGAAAAGATCAGGTTCTGGGAACAGGCGGCCGTGGGAAAGGGGCCGGTTGGCTTCCTGGCAGGAATTTATCATCCGGAAAGAGATTATGAGGCGGCAGGAACCGGATTTTTTAGGGAAATGATTACATGGCAGCAGGGAATCCATCTGGGAGGAAATGCGGCGGATCAAAGAGCCCTTTCCTTTGACGACTTAAGCTATGCCCTGCAAAGCCGGCGGGAGGCTCCGGGGACAGGCTATTTGAAGGAAGGGGCCGGAAGCAGTACCTGCAGGATAAGAGTGCCCTCCTGACAGACATGCCTGCTGAAAGGGGCGGAAGGGAGAAGGAAATGATATTAGTGGATATTCAGAGTCCTGTGATGGACCAGGTTTACGAATTTGAGCTGGATGAGGAGGCCAGGGCGGAGGAGATTTTAAAGGAAATCGTCTTACTGATCGGGCAAAAGGAGAAGGTATCCCTGAAGGAGGAAGAGGGGATGCAGCTTTATGCGCTGCGCAGGGAGAGCCTTTTGGATAAAGAAAGGACTTTGAAGGAACAGGGAGTGGAGGCGGGGGATCGGCTGTTCTTAATCTGAAAGACAAAAAGGACAGGGAAGGAGGCTTCATGGAGGAAAAAATACGGCTAATGTCCGCAGGCTTTCACAGTCAGATGGAGGAAACTCAGTTAAGGCTTACAAAAGCAAGGGATGAGCTTTCATGCCTGGAGGCTGAGCAAAGGCGGCTTTCCGGCATATGGGAGGGCGCGGCAAAGGAGCAATGGGAAACGGAATTTCTCAGAGAGCTCCTAGCCATAGGGGAGGGGATGGAGGCCATGACAAAGCTGCTTCAAAAAACGCAGGAGACGGCTAAGAAGCTGTTTCAAACTGAAAACGCGCTGATCGGGGAAGCGGAAAGGCTATAGCAAACCACAAAGCAATTGCTGTTTGCGGGTAAAAGCAAAAAGAGGAAAGGCGAAAGAAGTTGGCAGAAAAAATAACAGTTACATCTAAGGAGCTGCTTGTAAAAGAGCAGGATTGGAAAGCCATGCTGTCTAAGGCGTGGGAGGAATTTCAGGCAGCCGTTATGGAAACGGAAAAGTTCTCCCGGCATTTTTCCGGGGAGCCGGTGAGAAAGCTGCAGAAAGAATTCGTTTCGCTGGGCAGGGAGCAGTCCGAAGCCTTCCGAAGGCTGAAAACCCATATCGGGAAGCTTGGCGAGATTGCAGCTGTTTATGAAGAGGCAGAAAGGAAGAACACAAATGTCACCGCAGATAATTGAGATGCATTTTGCACAGATCATGCAAGTGGCCGAAAGCCTGACCGACCTGTCCAAAAGCCTGAGAGCGTTAGGGGAGCAGGAGCTCCTGCAGGCGGTCCGTGAAAACAGAGCATGCTGGATGGGCAGATGCGCAGATATTCTGGGCGAAAAGGAGGGAAGGACAGGCAACAGCCTGTGCGCAGAGGCAGATCGGATTTCAAAAATAGCAAAAGAAATGGAAGACCGGGCCAGAAAAATGTATCAGTCAGAAATGATGAATATCCGGCTTGCAGCAACAAGAATTTATAGTTAAAGAGACAGAAAGTCCGTTTTGGAAAGGAGAATTCATATGTCATTTTTTCAGGTAACACCCAGGGAACTCAGAAACAAGGCCGGGAAATTATCGGAGCTTAACAGCCGGTTCAAGGCAAAGCAGCAGGAGCTGACCGAACAGGAGAGCGCTCTTTGCAGTATGTGGGAGGGCGGAGCCAGGGATACGTTCCACCAGGCATTTACAAGAGACAGGCAGCAGATGGATGTGTTTCATCATCTGATCAGCCAGTATGTGCAGGCGCTTTTGGAGATTGCCGTAAGATACGAGCAGGCAGAGGCGAGAAACAGAGAAATCGCCTCCGCAAGAAGCTACTGAAAACCATGAAGAGAAATTGTAAGGGCAGCCGGATCGTCCGGCCGCGCAGAAAGGATGGGAAGCTATGGAAGGTATTTTAAAAGTTACACCGGAAAAATTAATTCAGACCTCAGGGGCTTTTGCCGCTACGGGTAATCAGATCAAAAATCTTACCGGCGAAATGATCTCACAGGTTCAGAGTATGAAGGGGGTCTGGCAGGGAGAAGCCGCCTCGGCTTATGGAAACAAATTTCAATCCCTGCAGTCGGATATGGACAGGCTCTACCGGATGGTGCAGGAGCATGTAAAGGATCTCCAGGAAATGGCAGGCCAGTACCAGAAGGCGGAAGCCGGCAACGCCCAGCAGGGAGGCAGCTTAAATTCCAATGTTGTGGTGTAGCAGAAAAGGTCTGATACTTGGGCTGTGCCTGCTTTGGACAGCGGTTTTTTGGGGGATTTTGTTTTCATGCCGGGAAGGAGAGACGGAGCGGATGCTGGATTATATGAAGGAGAAATACGGGGAGGACTTTGCAGATGAGGAGGCCTGCGCAGGACAGACCGGAAAGGCCTATACCATGCGGAGAATGCACAGTAAAAGCCGTCCGGACGAAAGCGTTCTGGTTCGCGCCATGGGGCGGGAGGAGGTTGTTTTTCAGGACAACTATCTTGCGTATCTCCTAAAAGAGGAGATTGAAAAAACCATAGGGGAGATTGCCGGAGAGGTTTTCGGAGAATGTAAAGTCTATTACAAAATTCCGGAGCTGGTATTTCCGCCTGAATTCCCGGCAGATATGGAGGTGGATGCCTTTTTGCGGCATCCCCTGTCCATGGTGAAGATTTATGTCTATGTCAAAGACAGCCCTCTGGACAGACAAAGGCAGATGGACGCGTTTCTGACTGCCTTATGCCGGGAAAATTATGTGATCGGAGGAGCGGTCAGCTACCCGGCGGGGAAGGAAATGTACGAGATGATCACGGCGGAGCATTTTATGGGAGATGTTCATCAGGGCTACAAGAGCATGGCGGAGGTTGTTTTTTCCCTGAAGGAGGGAGGAGAGCCTGCCTATTTGAGATGGAAGCAGTTTTAAATATGGAAGCAGCTTTTATGGAGGTAATTTTGAGGCGGAAGGAAGCCGTCGGGACAAAAGACGGGCGGAAAGGGGGAAGCGGGGATCGGCGAAAGAATTTCGGATGAGGAGATCAGTATGGTTCTGGATACCTATATGTATCTGGATTACAAAGAGGAGAGGGAAGGGCTTACCATCAATGAAATTTTAAAGGAGTTGGAGGAACATCCGGATTATGGGGGAGGCGGTATTCACCAGGGAGAATATACCGTGCTTAAGGAAGCGGCCCAAAATCCCCGGATCGGGGAAATGACACTTTACTGTCAGAGCAGCAATATGGGATATGATTCGGGGACGGCAGCCTGTACCTTTAAAAGCCCTGGGGAAAACAGCTATTACGTGGTTTACCGGGGAACAGGAGACGGAGAATGGCCGGACAACGGCATTGGCATGACAAGCGCTTCCACCATGCAGCAGGAGAGGGCTCTTTCCTATTTTGAAGAGGTAGTGGAGGCATTAGAGCTTGGAGAGCGGGATCATCTGGTGGTGACGGGCCACTCGAAGGGGGGAAACAAGGCCCAGTTTGTCGCCATGGAAACCAGATATGACGCTCTTGTGGATGTCTGTTATTCCGTGGACGGGCAGGGCTTTTCGGAGGACGCCATTGCCAGGTGGCAGGAAAGGTATGGGGAAGAGGAGTATGAGAGGCGGCGCAGGAAGCTTTACGGCATTCATGGGGAAAACGATTATGTCAGTGTGCTGGGAAATTCGGTGATCCCGAAAGACCAGATCAGATATGTAAGGACGCCGGTGGAAAAGAGTAATTTTGCAGGATACCATGACATTAAGTATATGTTTGCCACCCTTGTTTATGATAAAGCGGCAAAAAGCTATGTCACCGTTTTTCACGGGAGAAAAAACAGCGATACAAGCGGGCAGGGAGAGCTGGGCAGGTATGCCTCAGCGCTCTCTGCAAAGGTTATGGCGCTTGAGACAGAGCAAAGAGACGGCTGCGCCGCAGTCATTATGCAGATGATGGAGGCCTTTGGCGGCGAGAGCAAAAGAGGACTGAACGGGGAGAAGCTTACCTTATCGGATCTTAAGGATTTTACCTTTCAGGGAATCCCGCTGATTGCAGGGAGCCTGATGAAGGGGGAGGAGGGGAAAGCCCTTTTACAGGCCCTTGGGCGGAAGGATGCTTTTCTGACAGGCCTTGCCGGAAGCCTGGAGCTTTGGGCGGATTACGGCCTGCTGATGGGACAGGCGCAGAGGCTGGAGCAGATCTGCGGTTCCCTGAGAAAACTGACGGAGAATATCCGCGAGGCTGCAGATCATATTCCTTTTTATATGAAAGGACATGACGGGCTCTGCCACAGCGTGAAGCTTTCTGCCATAGAACTGGATAAAAAAAACAGAGATTTGCAGAGGATGGCGGATTTTGTCAGAAATGCGGCAAAAAGTTATAAAGCCTGGGATAAGCAGTGAGAAGCAGTCATAAACAGCCTTGAAAGGAAAAAATAATTCGCACAAATCATGCAGGAAATAAGCCTT
>CAJTVL010000085.1 GCA_910579425.1 uncultured Lachnospiraceae bacterium
TATGGTCAAAATGCCCGTGGGTTAAAAGAATCGCCTCTACTGAAAAGCCCTTGTCCCTCAGACCGTTGTAAATATACTCCCCCTTGTCCGCAGGATCAAAAACAAGCGCTTTATGCTTTCCTTCCTCATACACAAAATAGCAGTTTGTCTGGCACATTCCCAGCATAATCCTGCCGATTTTTAAATTTGCCATTTTACAGCTCCCTTTCTTTATCCTGTAGTCCTCTCAATATCCAATACGCTCTCAATTGCACTGAGCTTATCGATAATATGATTCAGTTCTTCCCTGTTGCTGATCTCAAAGGAGGTGGACAGGGTTGCAGTTCCCTGCTTGCTCACCCTTGTGCTCAGCGCGAGAATATCAATATTCTTTTCGGTTAAGGTCTTGGATATGTCCGCTAAAAGACCATTCCTGTTATTGGCAAAAATTTTAATTTCCGCCAGGTATTTTTCACCCCCCGTCTCGTCAGGAGAGCCTTCCCACTCTGCATCGATCAGACGTACTCTTTCCATTTCCGGGAGATTAATTACATTGATGCAGTCTGTCCTGTGGATCGACACTCCACGCCCGCGGGTCACATAGCCAACGATCTCATCACCGGGCACAGGGGAGCAGCATTTGGAAAAGCGCACCGCAACATCATGGATTCCCTTCACCGTAATCCCGCTTTTGGATTTAATCTGCACCGGTTTTTTGGAAAAATCGTTTTCCGCAACCGCCGCAAGAACCTCCTCATTGGTCAGCTCCTTCTTGTGGTTCTTATCGTAAACCTCAAGCATCTTGTTGATGATCTGGCCTTCCTTTAAACCGCCGTGTCCCACCGCCGCAAGTACGGAATCCCAATCCCGAAACCCGTATTTGCGCATGATCACTTCCATGTACTCTGTCTTCATGATCTCAGGCACATTAATATTTCTGGATTTACAGTAAGCGTTTAAAAGCTCCCGGCCCTTAACGATATTTTCTTCTTTAAATTCATTCTTAAACCACTGATTAATTTTATTCTTCGCCTGGGTGCTCTTGACCACGCCAAGCCAGTCCCGGCTGGGTCCCTTGGAATTCTGGGAGGTTAAAATTTCAAGCTGGTCGCCGTTTTTAATTTCATAGTCAATGGTCACCAGTCTGCCGTTGACTCTTGCGCCGATCATTTTATTTCCTACCGCGCTGTGGATGCTGTACGCAAAATCAATGGGGGTCGAGCCCGCCGGAAGATTTTTCACCTCCCCTGTGGGGGTAAAACAGTAAACGCTGTCCGAAAACAGATCCAGATCGCTTTTTAACAGCTTCAAAAATTCTCTGTTATCGGACATATCCTGCTGCCATTCCAGGATCTGTCTCAGCCAGGAAAGCTTCTCCTCCTCGGAATCCTCGATTTTCTTACCGTCCGAGGCCACCTTATATTTCCAGTGGGCGGCGATCCCGTATTCCGCCGCCTTATGCATTTCGTAGGTTCTGATCTGAATTTCAAAGGGCTGCCCGTTGTTGCCGATCAGCGTGGTGTGCAGGGACTGGTACATATTCGCCTTGGGCATGGCGATATAGTCCTTAAAACGCCCGGGAATGGGTTTGTACATTTCGTGAATGACTCCCAGGGCCGCATAACAGTCCTTCACCGTATCCACAATGATCCTCACCGCAAAAAGGTCATAGATCTGGTCGATGGTCTTATTCTGATTTTTCATTTTTTTGTAGATACTGAAAAAGTGCTTCACCCGCCCATCAATCTGGGCCTTAATGCCGGCATTTACAATATGCACCCTCACCTCGTCCACAATCCCCTGAATGTAAGCTTCCCGCTCACTTTTGCGCGCGGCGATCTTATCCACCAAATCATAATAAGCCTCCGGCTGCGAATATTTCAGGGATAAATCATCCAGTTCCACCTTAATCTTGGAAATACCGAGCCTCTGGGCAATGGGCGCGTAGATCTCCATGGTTTCCCTGGCGATCCGAAGCTGACTTTCCGGGCTTTTGTATTTCAGCGTCCGCATATTGTGAAGGCGGTCGGCAAGCTTAATGATAATTACCCGGATGTCCCTTGCCATGGCAAGAAACATTTTCCGCAGATTTTCCGCCTGCATTTCCAGCCGGTCCAGGGTTTTATCCCCGTTTTCACTGGTAAATTTAAGCTGTTCCAGCTTGGTCACGCCGTCTACAAGCAGGGCCACATCCCTGCCAAATTCCTCTATGATCTCCTCCTCCGTCATGATGGTGTCCTCGATCACATCATGTAAAAGCCCTGCCGCGATTGTCTCCTTGTCCATCTCCAGATCCGCAAGGATGATAGCAACGCACAAAGGATGGACGATATAGGGCTCGCCGGATTTACGCACCTGGTTTGCGTGGGCCTTCTTCGCAAGATTATAGGCCTTCTCTATTAATGAAATGTCATCGGAAGGATGATATTTCCGGACACGCAAAACCAAGTCCCCGTATAATTGCCCGGGACTTTGGAATTCTTCAATGGCCTCTATTCTGCCATCGTCGATCACTAATTCGCTTTTTGCCTGGTTTGTATCTTTTTCTTCCGTCATATAGCAATACCACGTTTTTCTCGCTTATTTAAGCTATTATATATGCTTTTAGCCGGTTCGTCAACGTTTGCTGTCAAAAGCATTTTATGCAAAAAACTAAAAAGCATTGCCTGAATCAGCGGCAATGCCTTTTAGACCTCTGTGCCTGCCGTCTTGCGCAGCAGACTGCTAATACGGACGCTGATCATGATAAGATTTGTGATTGTATCTAAAGGGGCTGCTCCGCCCCCTCAAACTGCGCATGATACATCTGATAATAGAGTCCGCGTCTGGCCAGCAGTTCCCGGTGATTTCCCTGTTCGGCAATCCTGCCGTCTTTCACCACCAGAATCAAATCAGCATTGCGGATTGTAGAAAGCCTGTGAGCAATCACAAAACAGGTCTTATCCGCCATAAGACTGCGCATGGCCTTTTGTATCTGCATTTCCGTCCTTGTATCCACATTGGAGGTCGCCTCGTCCAATATCAGCATATGGGCATCGGAAAGCATAGCCCTGGCAATGGTCAGGAGCTGTCTCTGTCCCTTGGAAATATGGACGCCATTGTCGCTGAGCACGGTTTCAAACCCCTCCGGAAGCTTTTCAATATAAGAATAAATCATGGCGGCCTTTGCTGCCTGCTCTACCTCTTTCCTTGTAATATTCTCTCTTCCATAAGTCAGATTTTCGTAGATGGTTCCGTGAAACAGCCATGCATCCTGTAAAACCATAGTATACGCACTCCGCAGGCTGTCTCTGGTAATCCGGTAGGTATCCTCTCCATCCAGCAAAATGCAGCCTTTGTCCACATCATAGAACCGCATCAGAAGATTGATGACTGTGGTTTTGCCTGCGCCTGTCGGCCCCACAATGGCAATCTGCTCCCCTCCCCGGGCATGAAGGTTAAAATCCTTCAGGATCTGTTCTCCCGCCGTATAGCCAAAGGAGACATCCCTGATCTCCACCTCCCCATATACCTCCTGCAATATCCGTGCGCTCTCCTCATCCGGCTTTTCCGGCAGTTCATCCATCAGGCGGAACACCCTCTCCGCCGCCGCAAAGGCAGACTGAAGTTCTCCTATAATATTGGCTGTCTCATTGATTGGACCGGAAAACTTCCGTGAATACTGCACAAAGGACGAAATATCTCCTATCCCGATTCCGCCCCTCAAATACAAAAGAGAGCCGAATACACTGATCAGCGCCAAAGAAGTATTGTTCATGAAATTTACGGAAGGTCCGGCCAGGGTTCCGTAATATTCCGCCTTCGTATTGGTCTCTACCGCTTCCCCGTTTTTCCGGTCAAAGGCGTCAATCACCTGTTCTTCTCTTCCATAGGCTCTGGTAGTCTTCTGACCGTTTAACATTTCCTCCACAAAGCCATTAAGCTCGCCCAGCTTTTTTGATCTGATCCGGTACAAAGGCCTGGAGCGGCTGGCAATAAACCGGGTAAGCAAAACGGAGATGGGAATCGTAATCACAAAAATAAGTACCATAACCGGAGCTATTGATAACATCATTACCAGGGAAAACAGCACTGTGATCACACTTTGCATAATCTGAAGCAGATCGTTGGACAGGGACTGGTTTACCGTGTCAATGTCATACGTGATGATACTGATGATGTCACCGGTCTGATACCTGTCAAAAAAGGACACCGGAAGTCTTGACAGCTTTTCAAACACATCCCTGCGCATCTGGTAAATTACTTTCCTGGTCAGGCGAATCGTCAACAACGACAGAAGATAAGAAAAAAAGGCAGAAAAAACATAAAACACCGCCATCCAGCCCACGTAATAAAAAACCTTCTCAAAGTCTACGCCGCCTGCCCTGATTCCGATGGCATCAATAGCCTTGCCCGAGAGCTTGGGCCCTAAAAGTGCCAGCACATTGGACAAAAGCATCAAAATTCCCCCTGCCCCGATCAGAACATAATATCTGCTTAAATAGCGCCATAACCGTAAAAAAAGATATTTCCTGGGGACTCTCTTTTCCCTCATTTTTCTGCGCCTCCCATGGTTTCCTCCCCCATCTGCAATTCATAAATCACCCGATATTCGCTGCATAGCTTTAGAAGTTCCTGATGCGTCCCATAACCGATGCTTTTCCCATCCTCCAAAACGAGGATATGATCCGCTCCCTGGATGGAGCTAATGCGCTGGGCGATGGTGATGGTGGCCGTCTGGGCAAAATGCGCATGAAGCTCCTTCCTAAGCCGGGCATCCGTCTTATAATCCAGCGCCGAGGATGCGTCGTCCAGAATCAGGATCCGGGGCTTTGCCGCCAGAGCCCTTGCAATCATGATACGCTGCTTCTGACCTCCGCTTAAGTTGTTTCCCCTGACAGCTACCTTTGCATCCATCCGGCCCTCCTTTTCCTTGATAAAGCTCTCCGCCTGGGCATGGCCCGCCGCCTCTGTAATCTGCTCCCTGGAAAGCCCCCGGAAGAAATCAATATTTTCCTCCATGGACGCGGCCATCAGATAATCATTCTGAAACACCACCCCGAACATTCCCCGCAGCTCAGGATAGGGAATGGTGTCGATCCTCCTTCCGTCAATCCATATACTCCCTCCGCTGACATCATAAAACCGCAGAAGCAGATTGACAATGGTACTCTTGCCGCTTCCCGTGGCGCCGATAATCCCCAGGCTTTCCCCTTTTTTCAGCGCAAAGCTGATATGGGAGAGATGATCTCCTTTCTTATTGTAAGAGAAGGTCACGTCTCTGAATTCCACCAGCGCAGCTTCTTCTCTTTTCGTCCCTCTTTCTTCCTCTTTTTCCGCTGCTTGCACCGGCATCTCCTCCGGGGCCTCCATAATCTCAAAGATACGCCTCATAGAAGCCAGCCCCTTGGAGCACATCACAAAAATATTGGTAATCCCCAGCATGGCATTTAAGATAATGGTAAAATAGCTCAAAAACGCAATAATCACCCCCGGGCCGGCTTCCCCTTTCTGCACCAGATATGCGCCCGTCAGGATGACCGCCGTAAGTCCCAGATTCAATACCAGGGTGGTTAAGGGGCTGCTGGCCGAGGAAATCCTTCCGGCCCTCTGCTCAATTTCTGCCAGATTCTCATTAACCCCGTCATACCTCTCCTTCTCGTAATCCGTCCTGGAAAGGGCCCTGATTACCCGGATCCCCGTGATGTTCTCCTGAAGCACACGGACCATCTCATCCAGCACCTTCTGCTGCCTGCCGTAGACAGGAATGGTTTTCTTGGTGACAATCCAGACAATCAGTATGATAAACGGAAGGGCCATTGCCAGCACAAGAGTCAATTTGGGCTCCATGCTCATGGTGATCAGAATTCCCCCAATCAGCAGAATCGGCCCCCTCACTCCCAGACGCTGCATCCTTGCCAGCATCCTGTTTACATTATAGGTATCTGAGGTCAGCCGGGATACCGCTGAGGAAACCGTAAATTCATCCATCTGCCTGGCGCTCAAATAGGTCACCTTTGAAAAGAGATCATGCCGAAGCCGCCTGGTCATCCCTCCGGCGGAAATCTCCGCCATGCGGTTGGCAGTTACATTGGTGGTCACGGAAAAAACAGCGCAGATTAACATCACGCCTCCCCACAAAAAAATGAGTCGCACCTGGCCGGTTGGTACAATGTCGTCAATAATCCTTGCCAGCAGGGAAGGAATCAGCAAATCCATCATGGCTGCCACAAACTTAAGAAACAATGTAAGCAGCATAAAGGCCCTGTACGGTTTTATGTATTCCAAAATACCCTTCATTTTCCTTCTCCTTAAATATTGAATGGGAAACGTCCTGCACGGTGAAAAAGAGCAGATACGCTCTTATTATAGCATATCTGCTCTCAGTACTCTAATGATATTTTGGGTATTTTGCCACATTTTTTCAGAATATTTTCCTAGGGACTCTTACATCATACCGCCCATTCCGCCGCCTGCAGGCATTGCAGGTGCATCTTCCTTGATGTTGGCAACTACGGATTCTGTGGTGAGGAGTGTGGAAGCAACGCTGGTTGCATTCTGCAGAGCGCTTCTTGTAACCTTAGCGGGATCAAGGATGCCTGCCTCGATCATATCCACATATTCTTCTTTCAGCACATCAAAGCCTACTCCACTCTCAGACTCCCTTACCTTATTTACAATCACGCTGCCCTCTAAGCCTGCGTTGGCTGCAATGTGGAATAAAGGAGACTCTAATGCTTTCAGAACAAGCTGAGCGCCGGTCTTCTCATCGCCTGCCAGAGTTTCCGCCAGCTTGCCGACTTCCTTAGCCGCATGGATATAAGCGGAACCACCGCCGCAGATGATGCCTTCCTCCACTGCTGCCCTGGTAGCTGCAAGAGCGTCTTCCATACGAAGCTTTGCTTCCTTCATCTCTGTCTCGGTAGCCGCGCCCACACGGATTACGGCTACGCCGCCTGCCAGTTTGGCAAGTCTCTCCTGCAATTTCTCTCTGTCAAAATCAGAGGTGGTCTCTTCAATCTGTCCCTTGATCTGATTGATTCTTGCAGAGATGGCATCCTTGTCGCCCTCTCCGTCAACGATCACGGTATTTTCTTTCTGAACCTTAACGGATTTTGCGTGTCCAAGCTGATCCAAAGTGGTTTCTTTCAGGTCAAGACCTAACTCTTCGCTGATCACCTGGCCGCCGGTAAGGATTGCAATATCCTCCAGCATTGCTTTTCTTCTGTCGCCGTAGCCGGGAGCCTTAACCGCCACTACGTTGAAGGTTCCGCGCAGCTTGTTTACGATCAGGGTGGTGAGAGCTTCGCCCTCTACGTCCTCTGCAATGATTAAAAGCTTCGCGCCGGACTGTACTACCTGCTCAAGGAGCGGTAAAATCTCCTGGATATTGGAAATCTTCTTGTCTGTGATCAGGATATAGGGATTTTCAAGAACTGCTTCCATCTTATCCATATCCGTTGCCATATAAGCGGAAATATAGCCTCTGTCAAACTGCATACCTTCTACCAAATCAAGCTCGGTAAGCATGGTCTTGCTCTCTTCGATGGTGATAACGCCGTCTCCGGAAACCTTTTCCATAGCGTCGGCCACAAGCTGGCCAACCTCGTCATCCCCTGCGGAGATTGCCGCAACTCTTGCAATGTGCTCCTTGCCGTTTACCTTGGAGCTCATCTTTGCGATTGCCTCTACTGCACAATCAGTTGCCTTTTTCATACCTTTTCTTAAAATAATCGGGTTAGCGCCTGCTGCCAGGTTCTTCATCCCCGCGTTTACCATTGCCTGCGCCAGAACGGTAGCTGTGGTGGTTCCGTCGCCTGCCACATCGTTGGTCTTGGTGGCTACTTCCTTTACAAGCTGAGCGCCCATGTTCTCAAAAGCGTCTTCCAGTTCGATTTCCTTTGCAATGGTAACACCGTCATTGGTGATCAGGGGGGCTCCAAAAGACTTATCCAGAACTACGTTCCTTCCTTTGGGTCCTAAGGTTACCCTGACGGTATCTGCTAACTGGTTTACGCCTGACTCAAGCGCTGCACGGGCCTCTTCCCCGTATTTAATTTCCTTTGCCATGATTTTTGCCTCCTGATTTTCTATAATTCTGACTGTTGATAGCTTTTTGCTTCTTTATCTTACTGGATCACTGCAAGAATATCGCTCTGTTTTACGATGATGAACTCTTCCTCATCAATCTTCACATCGGTTCCTGCATATTTGGAGTAGATTACCTGATCGCCAACCTTAACCTCCATCTTTACCTCTTTGCCCTCTACTACGCCGCCGGGCCCTACAGCGATTACTTCTGCCTGCTGGGGCTTTTCTTTATTCTGTCCCGGCAGGACGATGCCTGATTTCGTGGTTTCTTCTGCAACCAACTGCTTTAACACAACTCTGTCTGCTAATGGTACTAACTTCATTATAAATGCCTCCTTATTTATAGTTGCTTACTCTCTCTCTCGGAAAGGTATGCCCGGTTTCCTGGCGGATTCATCTGCCGGTACCGTTCCCCCTAGCTTCTTGTTAGCACTCATTTATATCGAGTGCTAATTTCTAATGCATATATTAATTTCATATGCGCTCCTTTGCAACTGCTTTTACAAGAGTATTTTTTGAAATATCTTTCATTTTCTCTTTATATCTCTTTTTTTCTCTTGTTTTCTTATTTTTACCTCAAAAAGAGGATTTAATAAACAGTTTAGAATTATAAAAAAGAGCCGGCCTTTGGCCAGCTCTTTTTGCTATTTTAATCCTCTTTCAAGCCTCTCCCGATATCCCGGGGCGTTTTTGATCTCGAACTTATTGTTAAACATCTCGTACTCCGCGTCCGAAAGCCGCTCTTCTAAGGTTTCCTCTATATTGGTCTTATATACCATGCCCACTGCCACTGAGGGGGCCAAAACAGAATCTTCAAAGGCCAGGCACTTCTCCTGTATCCGCCTCCTATAATCTTCCGCTTCCCCTTCCTGGGCCATGGGAATCAGCACGCCGAACACGTCCCCGTCCACCCTGCCGATGACAAAATCGGGCTTCGCCTCCTTTTGAAGAATATCTGCGATCACCCGGATCAGCCGGTCGCTTTCCTCGTCTCCAAAATGATCGTTCACAAACTTCCAGTCGTTAATATTTACATTCAGCACCGCTACGGGAATCACTTCCGAGCGGTCAATCAGTTTCATTCTGTTTTCAAAATAAATCCGGTTAAAGACGCCGGTCAGAATATCTTCCCGTTCATTGTGAGTCACGATATGTTTTTTGTCCTCTAATTGTTTTTCCAGCTCTTCCAGGTAGATGCTGCTTTCTCTTCGCAGATAAGCTTCCTCCCCAAGCCTGCTTAATATGGCAACGGTACCGTCTAATAGCTCATCTGCCAGCCTGTTGTCCGTATTTCCCGCCAAATGCTTTACATAGAGATGCCCGATGGTCCGGTTCTGAATGCGCAGCTTCCGCCCCGGCTCTCCCACCACATCCGGGTGGAACCCCAAAAAGCCCTCTCCTATGGCGACCTCCTTCTCCCCGTGACGGTCTGTTAAAAGCACATTCAGCTTCAGCACTTCCGCCAGATTGCTCAAATATCTTTTGACAATTTCCATATCATAAAGATTGGAAAGCGTATAATTCCTGATATTTTCCTTCATTCTTTTTTCGTATGGTATTGTATCGTACCCCATAGTAATCTCTCCCCAATTGTGTGATTCGTCATTGAAACCGTTATTAGCCCTAAGTATAGCGTTTTCCCGGCGTTTTATCAAGACTTTCTTTCCGAAAAGGCCTTACGGTTTTCCTCCATGCGCTTTCTGCGGTAAGATAGATTATCGTTCAGCTTACAGTATTCGCCGCTCTTACTGTAGGAGTCCATCAGAGGACTGTCCGTATTTGCCGTCAGAATATCCTTCTGCCTTCTTGCCCTCTTTTCTGCCAGCTCCCGGCGTTTCTGCTTTTCTTCTCTCTTTTTTCGGAAATTTTTCCGAAAAAAATTTTTAGGATCCGCAAGGGCGAAAAAATCGTCTTTCTTTTTTTCAAAACTCTGAAAGGCCACATCGGCTCCTGCCTTTACTTTGTCCTTAAATTCCATCCAATTTACCGTGACACGGCGGGAAAAAAACTGCCCGAAAACCTCAGGAATCCCATAAATCTCCCTTTGTTCCCCGGTTTCCTGCGCTTCTTCCTCTAAGGCTGTCTTTCCTTCCTTTGACTCATCCCCCATGGCGTCCCAGAACTCCCGCAGAAGGCCGACGCCCTTTTTGGAGCCTTTCCCCTGCTCTTTCCCGCTTTCGGGAGTATGGATAAAAATGTCCGCTTCCTTTCCCTTTGCCGGTCCGTAAGCCGCCCGGCTGCTTTTTTCGCCGTCCTCCGTCTCCGCCCCGGAGCCTCTGGAATTCTCCGGCATGGAATAAGTATGGGATTTTTGATATTCCCCGCCCGAATAAGCGTGATAATTATTTTGTATCTTCATCGCACAATTTCCCTTTAAATATCTGGTCTCACTGCGGCTTTCTGACCTGCCCCTTCGTCACTGCGCCGGCGTCAAAAAGCTGCTGACCGCATAAACCGTCTGTCCGTTAAAATCGAGCCGGGACCAGCCGTTATCTCCCACGGCAGTCCGGGTAAGCACCTCCCCGTTATGCAAAAGCCCCACTACCGTATCCTCGCTGGCCGTGGAAGGCTCCGAGCGCAGATTCGTCTCTATCTTGGCTGTTACCTGCTCATTTACCGGCGTGTAAACCGGCCCCTGGACAGGAGCCTGCTGCCCTGTATCCTCCATATCCGTAGTTAAATAGCTGGTCACTGCATACAGGGTCTGGCCGTTATAAATCACCCTTGACCAGCCATTGTGGCCGATTCCCGTCCGGGTGGCCGTGTCCCCGTGAACCAGCTTGCCCACTATGGTACCCTCGTCCAGGGTACTGGGCTCTGAGCGCAGGTTGGTTTCCTGCTTGGCCGTTACGGTTTCATTCACCTCCGTAAAAATAATTCCCACCTCCGGATTGGCCACCACTGCCTGCGCGGGCGTTTCGTCCTTGGCCCGGGCCTCCTGTGTATAGCCGAAATAGGCGATATTTACATCGGTCTTTTTAGAAATCCCTGCCACCGTTCCCTGGCTGGTATACTGCCACATGGCATGAGTGCCCGTATAATCCGAAGCCTCCGTTTCCGGATAGGCCAAGGCCGGATATTGGGCCACCCATATTTTATATTTTGACGCCAGAGTCTGGGTATCCCACTGCGCGCTGCCCTCCAACTCTCCCTTGGCCGCATAAAACATGGGCGTATAGCCCGCCGATGCGATTTCATCCAGAAAAGCGCAGGCAAGAGCCGTCCTTGTCTGCCGGTCCAGTCCGTACTGCCTGCTGTCGGAGGAGAGAAAATCTTCACAGTTATAGGCTACCGGATAGGTGATCTTATATTTTGCAATGATCCCGCTGGTAAAGGCCGCCTCCGCCCTGGCCTCCTCCAACGTTACGGCTGAGGAGAAAAAGTAGGCTCCCAGTTTAATCCCTGCCGCCTGGGCCTCCTGCATGTTGTACCTGGCAGTGGGATCCTCAAAAATCTCCCCTGTGGACTTCGCCCGGTATCCCACACGGATCATGGCAAACTCCACACCGGACTCCTTTACCTTTGCCCAGTCAATGGTTCCCTGATACTTTGATACGTCAATCCCCATGGTCATCTGAGCGGTTTCATCCTTTCCAATGGGAACCACCGTAACCTCTGCGCCGCTTCCCTCATTTCCGGCCGCCCCGTCCTCCTGTGGATCCTGGGCATCATCCAGCGCTCCCACACTGACCTGCCCCTGCTCCTGGCCGGCATCGCTCTTACCGGGCACAGGATTCTGACCGCCCTCTTTTGTATCTTCTATATCGCTTGTACTTTCCCCGGGAGCAGTCCCTTCCTGCCGGTCCTGCTCCTGAGAAAGCCCGGATTCCCCCTGTGTCTCCTCTTCTGCCGCTTCCGGCTGCTTCTCGGAGCGAATTTCGATCTGAGCTTCCACCGCCTCCCTGCGACTTTTGCCGCTTTCCAAAAACAGGAAAAAAGCAGCTGCCAGCCCAATGACAAGCAAAACCCCTGCCACCGCCAACGCAATCAACCGCCCCTTCTGCGCTTTATCCAAATCCAGTTCTTCCTCAAAATCCACCTTCCGATGTACCGGCCTTTTTCCTCTGTTCCTTTTCATAACTCATTCCGCCCTTCAAAGATTCCCCTGCCTAAACTCTGTCTCCATTATAGCCTATCACGACTTTCTTGGCTATTTATTTTTCCTTATATAAATGACAACACCTGCTAAAATAACTGTCTGAACTGTTACTTACCGCAGAGATGAAAGAACCGATCCGTTATCCGGGCGTCCTCTGGCACAAATGCGGAAAGTAACAACCCAACTTCCTTAACACTATTTTAACGCCCTCCGCCTCGAAACTTTCGGAGGAAAATATCCACCGGAAAATAAAAAAATCCGGCAGCGCCGGAATATGTCTTTACAGAGATCGGGATTGGTTAACGGATGTCGGAGGGGGATTGAATCCCCCTTCCACAGTTTAACCCCACTGTCGTAATTTATTTTGATAATTTTCTAACTGATGAAATACTCCGACGATATTCACTACATCCACACTGACGCTAAATATTATCGTATAATTCATCTTCCCCACAACAGTCTCATTTCAGTCTGTAAATCAGATAATGCAAAATATGATCAAGTAATTCATCCGCATGCTCTGTAACCACTAATTTATAAGCCATACTTTGCCTTCATTCCTGCCAAAGCAGTTTTGGCATCTTTGACCTGTCCGCTTTCTATCTGCTTTTCTGACAATTCAATATCTCTGTATACAGACAGCTGATGCATGGTCGTTTCATAAATTTCCATACTCATAATAACCATATCTCCATAACCGTTTTTTGTGATATAAATTGGTTCTTCTGATTTATGGCACATATCGGAAATTTCCGAAGTATTTTTTTAATCTTTAATAGGGATGATTTGCGGCATATTACATACCTCCTCTCTGATATGGGTAAATTATACCATAATTATCCCTTATTTCAATTGCAATATCAATCCCCCTTCGCCGCATCGATCCTGTCCCTGATTCCCTGCATCTGGTAATCCAGCGCTTCAATAAAATCTGAACAGTTCTTGAGCTGTGCCGCAATGTCCTCCCCGTCCGCTATATCCTTTTTGTATTTCAGCTTATGCTCTAAGCTGGCCCAAAAATCCATGGCAATGGTGCGCAGCTGCACCTCCACCCGCATGAATTTCTTTTCCCTGGAAAGAAAAATAGGAATACCCAGAATCAGGTGAAGGCTCCGATAGCCATTGGGCTTGGGGTTTTTGATGTAATCCTTTCTGCCCAGCACCTCAATGTCGTCCTGCTTGGAAATCAAGTCGGCCAGCCGGTAAATATCATCCGGAAAAGAGCAGATCACCCGGATCCCCGCCACATCGTTCAAATGCTTTTCTATATTTTCCACCGTCACCGGATAGCCCTTTCTCCTGAGTTTTTCATAAATGCTCAAAGGGCTTTTGAGCCTGCTCTTAATGGATTCAAAGGGATTCCTGTTATACTCCAGGGAAAACTCCGCATCCAATACCCTGAATTTCGTTTCCACCTCCATAATGGCGCATTTATACTGCATCATAAGATTAATAAAGGGTTTGGCCTCCTCCAGAAGCTCCCCCGGCCTGTCATCCAACATCATCACCGCACCGGCCTTATTTTCTCCGTCCAGCATCTTTCCCAATTCCATGCCTGCTCCCATCTGCGTGCCATGGCACGCGCTCAGACAGCGGATGCCCGGTCCTGCGGACATCCGCTGCTTCAACAAGAAAGGTAAAATTCCGTTTCCTACTCGAAGGCTACAATGTATTTCCCTTCCGCTCTCTTCTTCGGATCGGAGAGCACCTCCTCAAGCTCCTCCAGCCCGATCTGCTTACAGACCATACTCTCCACATCCAGACGCCCCGAATCGATGAGAGAAAGGGCCCGCTGCTGGGTACAGGGATTGATATAAGAGGCCTTAAGGGTGAGCTCCTTCCGGAAAATTTCAAAGGGCTTTACCGAAATGGCGGCGTCCGGTTTGGTAAGCCCGAACATCATCACAGTTCCCTTTTTTCCGGCCAGGCGGATGGCCTGCTCCATGGTGGAGGGAAGACCTGCGCACTCGATCACACAGCGGATCCAGGTCATCCCCTCCTGCCTTAGTCTTGCCTCCACATCCTCGTTCAAAGGATCGATGCATACGTCAGCCCCAAGGGCTTTTCCCATCTCTCGTTTCTTTTCTACCGGCTCTAAAAGAGCCACCTTCACTGCTCCGGCCAGCTTTGCAAGCTGCAGCATCAAAAGGCCGATCATGCCTCCCCCGATCACCACCACCTGATGCCCCGGCTCAATACCGCACAGGTCAATCCCGTGGAGGCAGCACGCCACAGGCTCTGTCATGGCTCCCTGGGCAAAGCTGGTATGCTCTCCCAGCTTATAGACCTGGCTCTGCCTGACCGCGCAGTACTCTGCAAAGCCTCCGTTTACCGTGGTTCCGTAGCCGATCATATTCCGGCAGAAATGTACCTGTCCGTTTTTACAAAAATCACAAGCCCCGCAGGTGCAGTTGGGATCAATACATACCCGGTCGCCCTCCTTAAAGTCCGTCACCCGGCTTCCTGTTTTCACAATGACTCCGGCAAATTCATGCCCCAAAATCGTGGGCGGCGTCACCTCCGCCGCGCCCTTGTCGCCCTCATAAATATGGACGTCGGTTCCGCAGATTCCGCAGGCCTTTACCTGAATTAACACTTCCTCCTCTCCTACCCCGGGGATTTCACCCTCCTGGACCCTCAAATCATGTTTTCCGTAAAAATACGCGCTTTTCATTTGGCAGATGCCCTCCTTTTATAAAATAAATAAGCTTCCGATCTGAAATACCAAAGCTGACGCCGTCCATGCAAACAGAATCTGGAAAATGGCAAGCTTTACCATAAATGCCGTGGAACCGCTTTCCTTGCGTATGGTCGCCATGGCCGCCGCACAGGGCACATAAAGAAGCACAAACAACATCATACAGTAGGCGTTTAAGGGGCCGAAGCCGGGATCGATACTCTTTAGATTTTCCACCACCATATCCATGCCGGAAGCCGCCTCTGAACTCCCTACCCCAAAGAGGACGGAAAAGCTTGAGACTACTACCTCCTTTGCGGAAATCCCGGCAATCAATGAGACAATGATCTGCCACATACCAAGCCCCGCCGGACGCATCAGGGGCTCCAGCCATCTGCCCAGGATGGCGCCAAAGCTCTCCGAGGGGTCACTGATCATTCCCTGGGGGCCGAAATTCAGCACAGCCCAGATTAAGATAGAGGCGATAAAAATCGTGGTTCCCGCTTTGGAGAGATAATCCTTTAATTTATTCCACACATAAATCCGGATCGTCCTCCCGTTGGGCTTTTTATACTCGGGAAGCTCGATTAGCAGACTGTCGCTTTCCGCCTCTCCCCGCCTTTGTTCCATGACATGTAGTACTCTTGCCACCAGAATAGCGCAGAGCATACCGATCACATACATGGAAAAGGCGGCAATATGAGCGTATTTTCCAAAGAACATACCGGAAAAAAGCACATATACCGGGAGCCTTGCGGAACAGGACATAAAAGGGGTAATGATCATGGTCCTTCTCCTGTCCCTCTGGGTCTCTAAGGCACGGGAAGCCATAATCGCCGGAACCGTACACCCAAACCCCAGAACCATGGGCAGAAAAGCTTTCCCCGAGAGCCCCGCCTTTCCCATAATGCCGTCCATCACGTAGGCTACCCGGGACATATAGCCGCTGTCCTCCAAAACGGCCAGGGCGAGAAACAAAATAGCAATATTGGGAATAAACGTAAGAATCCCTCCCACCCCTGCAATAATACCGTCCACGATCAGGGAGTTCAGCCAGTCTGCCGCATGAATTGCCGAAAGCAGACTATGGGCCTGTCCGGAAAAAACCTCCAGAAAATCTTCAAAATAACCCTTCAGCCAGTCCCCCACGGCAAAGGTCAGAAAAAACACAAGGGCCATGATGCACAAAAAAATCGGGACGCCCCACAGGGGATGGGTCAGCAGGGCGTCCGCCTGATCCGTACCGTCCTTGTTTTTTTTGCGGTAAAATAATGTCTCCCTGACAATTCCCTCTATAAAGGCATATTTTGCCTGTATAATCTCTTTTTCGTAGCTGCGGTCCACAATATGGCCGACCTCAATGGGATGATCCGTCTTCACGTCCTTATCCCCCTCTAAAAGCTTAATAGCATGCCACCTGGCAGAGGAATGGGTGGGATAGTTTGTCCGCATCATCCGGGTAAGCTCAGTCAGCTTTTCTTCTATCTCCTGGCTGTAATGAAATACATCCCCCTTGGAGCCCTCCTCATAGTGGTGGATTACGGCGTGGAGCAGAATATCCAGCCCCTTTCGTCTGGCAGCGGATACCGGAACCACCGGAATATCCCCCAAAAGCTCCGGAAGCCGGTGGAGGTCGATCTCCATCCCCCGCTCTTCCACCACATCCATCATATTCAAGGCGAGCACCACAGGCTTCCCAAGCTCCAAAAGCTGCAGGGTCAGGTAG
>CAJTVL010000086.1 GCA_910579425.1 uncultured Lachnospiraceae bacterium
AGATCTACACCCTATCCTACACTCTTTCCCTACACGACGCTCTTCCGATCTGCAATGGCCTGATTTTCCAAAATGGCATTAATTTGAAGGGATACCTGGGAAATTTCAGCCTCCTTCTCTTTGATCATCTCTTCCAGATCGTCCAAATCAATTTGAAACAAAACATCCCCTTCTTCTACCCGATCCCCCACCTTTACCGGCATGGATGCGATCCGAAAGCCCGGCTCATAGGTCACAGGCCTTTCCCCTCCGGCAATTACAATCCCTTCCGCTTCCACCTTGTGCTCCACGTATTTCGACTCCGGCGTGAGGGTACTCACCATGGGAAGCCGATAGGCGTACACACTTTTCGAAATCAGCGTACACAGCGCCATAAATACAAGAAAAATACCAAATCCCGCTATCACCCTTTTCATCCTGAAAATTTTCATCCCGACAACCTTACTCCTTTCTGTTTCATTCCTTCAGCCCGGAATAGATGATTCCCTGCTCCAGATAATCCTGTCCGATGATAAAGACAAACACAGCCGGGATCAGGGTGACTACGCTGGCGCAAAAGGCAAAGCCCGCCTGCCCCCAGGTAATTTCCGGCAGATACAGGGACAGGGGCCAGAGGGCCTTATCCTCCAAAAAGGACATGGGCTGCTCCATCAAATTCCAATACTCCAAAAATCCCAGCACCATGGCTGACAAAAGCCCGCTTTTTCCAAGAGGCAGTCCAAGCCTTACAAAGATGGTAAACTCCCCGGCTCCGTCCACTCTGGCCGCCTCCAGGATCTGGTAAGGAATACTCTTAAACCCGCCGTAGGATAAGAATACCGGGAAAGTGGAAAATATGGCCGGCAGGATAATTGCCTGATGGGTGTTTAGAAGAGACAGCCTGTTCAGCACCAGATAGCTGGAGAGCATGGTTACCTGAAAGGGCAGAAGCATCAGCACCACATAGAAGGCAAACAGGGCCTTGCTTCCCCTTACCGGATATACGGCAAAGCCCCATGCCGCCGGAACCGCCACAAGAAGCTGTCCCGCCAGGATGCACCCCGCCAGCTTCATGGAATTCCAGAACAGGACGAAAAACTGGGGTGTCTCAAACAAAAGCCTTTTGTAACCTGCAAAGGTGGGATAGTCGGGCAGAAGCTTCCAGCTGATAAACTCCTCTCCCCCTGTAAACACGGTGCCGATATATCCCCCCAGCTCCCAGGCATCCATCAGGGAGCCGGACAAAAGCAGCAAAATCGGTAAGATCACCAGCGTAGCAGGCAAGAGCAGCAGGGCCACAGCAAGAACTCTGCCTGTAGGCTTCCATAGTTTCTCTCTCATCCTGTCTTTGCCTTTTTTTCTCATTGTCTTTGTCTGCATCCTCTTATGAATCCTCCCACAGCCTCTGCAGCGCCAGAATCGCAATCATTAAAACGCCTCCCGTGCATACTGCCGCCGCTGCCATTTTGTCAAGCTCCAAATTCACAAACCAGTTATTAAACAGATGCTGCAGCAGATAAATGCTCTGATCCGGATAAGCCCCGGCGGTGAGATAGGCTTCCCGGTAAATTTTAAAGGAATTTAAAAAGGATAAAATCACGATGGTGTAAAGGCTTCCCTTTAGATTCGGCAGCACGATCCTCCAAAACCGCTGCAGGCTCCCTGCCCCGTCCACCTTGGCCGCCTCCTCCATCTCCTTAGAGATACCCCCAAGGCCGGCCAGCCAGAGAATCACCGTATAGCCCAGATTTTTCCAAACGTAGCTTGCACTCAGCACCCAGAAGGCGGCTGAGCTTCCAAGGTAATCTCTGCGAATCTCTCCCCACAGCCCGGTAAAAAGCCCCGCCCTGGTGAGCCCCAGGTTCAGAAATCCCTGCTGATAGAACACAAGCTTCCACACCATCACCACCGTAGCGGTAGGCATGGCAAGGGGAAACAGGTACAGGGCTTTGAAGCTGCTTTTCTTCTTAAGGGAACTCAGCAAAAGGGCCACGGCAAGCCCCAGCAAAACCAGAACCGGAATGCACACCGCCGTAAATTTCACTGTATTTCCCACTGCCAGCAGAAACGCCTGGTTCTGAAAAACCGTGAGATAGTTTTTTCCGCCGTTAAATTCCCCCGTCACAGCCGTGGTGAAGGAGCGCTTCACCACGTCCATGAAAGGAAGAAGGACGAAAACCATAATCCCCAAAAAACCGGGAAACACAAACAGGTAAAAAAATCTTCTTTTTTTCCTCATAATCCCTACTCTGCCATATAAATCGCCAGTCTCTGTTCTATTGCATCCAGCGCTTCTTCAAGGCTTCCCTCTCCCAGGATATATTTCGAGCCCTCCTCAAATACTGCTTTTTCCAGCACCAGATCCGCTATGTAAGGGGTAACGGCAGACTCCATCCAGTCATAGAATACCGCAAGCTCCTCCTGGGTGGACACATAGACCTCCATGTAAACCTCAAGCCCCTCCCCATCACTCATTGCTATGGAGCCATATTCTCCGTTTTCCCCAAGATACTTTTCCTCCGGCTTAAAAAGCTGATCCACAGCCTTCCTGTTCACTCCAAATCCTCCCAGCGCCTCCTGATTTTCCTCTCCCAAAAACAGCTTAAGAAAGTCCCGGGCCAGTTCCTTTTTCCCGGAGGCCGCATTGATTCCCAGAATCGTCTGAGGGATAAACACATTGCTGCTCTGGCCCTCCATACGGATCAGCCGCGCGTCCTCAAAGCCTTTGGCCTTATGCACGGAGGTCATCTCAAAATAGCCGTAAGGATAGCTGTTGGTTCCCGTCAAAAGCTGCAGGTTACCTCCGATATAATCCAAAGACATACCGCCATAAAAGGACAGATCGTAGAGCCAGTCTTCTCCGTACTCCCGGGCGTTATACTCGCTGTCAGAGAGATACCTCTCTATTTCTTTTTCTCCCAAACCATCCGTCTGGGCCTCATAAATCCGTTTCATCTGGGTCAGGAATTCAGAAAGCGCCTCTGTGTCCATCTCCCCGTCCTGCCCTTTCCAGGCAGGAGCGCTGACAGGGGAAAACACCTTCATAATCCCTTTTTCGGAGCAAGTCCCCAGCAAATCCTTCCCCGGATTGTCCCTTCGAAGCTTCTCTATCCCGTCCGCAATCGAGGAAAGATCCTTCATGCCGGAGATATATTCTTCCTTTCCCAGAAGGATCGGGAACTGAACCTGGGTGGGAATCCCGTAGATTCCTCCCTCCCGTTCCATGGCGCGGATCAGATTCCCGAACAGCTCTTCCCCAAGCTCATCTACCAGTCCGCTCAGATCGTCAAGAAGTCCCTTTTCCACATAAGAATCCACCGGGAGGCCGTCCAGCATCAGCACATCCGGCCCCTGCCCTGCCATAATCTCCGTGTTCAATTTCTTAAGCGCATCCTCCCTGGTCACCGCGCCGCCTTCCTCCATGCCTGTCTCGTACTCCACAAAAACATCCGGATTCTGTACCTGATAAGCCGTGGCCGCCACCCGTACATCGTAGCTTTCCGTCAGGCTGTAGACCTTAAGCCTTTCTGAGGGAACCGCAGCAACATCAGGGTCAAAAGTAAATCTGATCAGCTTTCCGCCGGAAAAAAGAGCAAGAAATTCTTCCGTTTCCAGCATAACCATCCCCACAAGGCCGTACTTGGGACTTCCCAGCCGGGAGATCGCGCCGTCGATCAGCTGCTGCGTTTCCTCCTGTCCGATCACATGGCGGTGCAGCCCCTTCTTCCCTGCCAGATAAAGAGTTTCCTCTTCCCCTGAAAAAAGGAACAAATCATACCAGCTTCCGCCGTTAAACTGCCTGTCTGCATAATTTTCCTCTACGAAATCCGCAAACGCCTGATCCACCACATATTCCTTTTTTTCCATGTCATAGAGCAGAGGCGCCTGAAAATCGTAGCCGTCCAGAATCATCAAATCCCCTGCAAACTGCACAAGCTGGGGGCTCCCCTCCAGAGTCAGAAACAGCTCGCTCCTGCCGTCCTCCATGACTTCATAGATATTTTCCCCGTAGGACGTCATAAAAAAGCGGCCGCTGTCAGAAATCCAGAAGTGGGTAGGATAGAGTTCCTCCTCTGTCATGGAATACTCCACCGGCACCTCCGTGCCGTCTGGACGGATCAGGGCGCATTCCGGAGAAAGCTGAAACATAGATTCTTCGGTTTCCTCTTCCCCTGCTCCCAGGGATTCGGCAGATCCCGAAGCTGTCTCGATCTCCTCATCCAATGCCGCATCCCCGGCGCTATCCTCCTCAGACGCATCCCCCTCCGGCACATCCTCTTCATCTTCCTCTCCCTGATTCTCTCCTTCGCCCTCCGGGTAATCATCGTAAATCACGGCCAGAGTACCGTCCGGCGCCATCTTGGCGTCCAGGAAATAAGTCGAGTTTCTTTTTTTCTCCAGCCAGGGATTGCTCTCCGCCTTCCAGCTAACCCCCTGATCCTCCGATACCTGAAAATTCTGATAGGTATCTTCGATCACCAGCCTTAAGTCCGGCATCCTGCGCAGCCCCCGTACCACCTCCAAGTCCCCCGAGAGATCAATCTCTTCCTCCAGATACCGGCCCATAGCCGCCTCCCCGCCAGTCTCGTCCCCACTTTCCTTCTGCGCCGTACTTCCCGGAGAATCAGACTCGCCTCCCGTCCCATCTCCCCCATTCCCGCACCCCGACGAGAGTAAAAGCATTGCCGCCATTGTCAGACACAACATTCTTTTTACAGACAACTTCTTCATATCCTGAAAGCTCCTTTCCCTAAACAAGCGATAGTCTCTTTTGCAAACCATCCTTTTTAAAAGCAAAACGACTACTGCAATAGTCTCTATCACTAGACTATCACAGTAGTCATATTATGTCAAATACTTTTTCTTTTTAAGCCGGATACCACTTACCGCTACAAAAAATTAACTACTGTTGTTGCTTGTTGCAGAGATGAAAGAAGCACAGCCCGGATAACAGTTCAGTTCTGTAGGAGCCCTTACAAAAACGTCGGTGCTTAACGAGGTTCTGTCGAGTTTAGCACCGCTACGTTTTTGTAGAGCGGGAGCGCGGCGACGAAGAACTGAACTGTTATCCGGGCGTCCTCCTATCATACTGAAACAAGCAACTACCTCCACCTCCCCGTATACGCTTCACTCTCCTCCTCCGTCAGATGTTTCAGTCCGGTGATTTCCCCATTCTGGTCACGCTGGGTAATCACCCCTGTCCTGCCGTTTCTCCTGCCGGCAGGCCGCATAAAAAGCCTCCCCGAAAATCCTTCTTCCTCCGGTATCGTGTTATCTGCAAAGAAGCAGACCGGTTCCTCCTCATAATAGAGCTGATAGTCGCCTCTCCCGGTTCTCATGGTAAGCCCGAATTCCCGGTATTCCCCAATTACTTCCTCAATACTTTTCAAAGTATCCTCCGACACCTGGCTGGCTTCCTCAACAAGGCCTTCCTCGTCCGCCGCCTCTGCCGATACGGAGTACGTGGCTGTCACATACTCTGCAGCTTCCGCAGTCTCTGCAGTATCCCCAACTTCCCGGGCCGTTCCCAAAACCGCCTCTGCCTCCGCCGCCTCATAGGAAAACTCCTGCTCCTGAACAACATCTGCAGTCACGGTGTATTCTGCCAGTTCAAAGGTTTCCAGAGTCTGCGCCTCGCTGGCATAGGACACATAATGGGAACCAAAAACCGTCAGGGCGATTACCAGCGCCGCCCCCGCCCCCAGAATCCCTTTCCAGGTCATTTGCTTCACTTTCATCACTGCCGTAATTCTCTCCGTCACCGCGTTCTTCCCAAAACCAAGGCCCGTCTGAAAGCCCAGGCTTTTGCGTTGCGCCATGGAAAGCAGGGCCAGGGCATAATCCCTGCGGCTTTCCCTTTTTTTCCGCACCACAGCTTCATCGCACAAAAGCTCCATATCCCTGTTAAACAAAAAGTACATCAGCCACACCAGCGGATTGAACCAGTGTATGCACAAAGCCCCATGGGCAATCAGCTTTTTCAGGTTGTCATGATGCCGGATATGCACCAGCTCATGACAGAGCCAAAAGGAAATCTCCTTTTCCGGATTCTGAAGGGAGCCCTTGGGAAAAACAATGGCCGGACGCAGCACGCCATAGGTTACCGGAGACGCAGTGCGGTCGGATACCCGCAGCTTCACCTTACTCATCCGCTTTCTGTCCTCTTCTTCCAGCAGCAGAAGAAGGCGGCGCCTTTCCTCCTCCGGCATGGGAAGCCCTTCCCGGAAAGACTGGCTGTCCCGAAAATAAAGATAAACAGAGCCCAAAATCAGGGCCAGGGCTGCCGCCCCATAGATTCCCCAGAGAATATAACTTCCCTGGTCGATCATCTTCGCGCTGGATACCACAACCGTGTTTTCCCCCTCCGACTCTACGGCCCCAGGGTCCAAAGCCACCCTCCAGCCCCCTATTTCCGTCGCAGTATTTACCACCGCTCCTTCCACGATCTGAAACCGCTCCGCGTTCAGTCTGACCGCTCCCAGATCGCCGATTCCCGGAAAGGGCAGAGGAACCGCAATCGGAAGCACCAGCCGCAAAATGGCTATCTCCCAGAGCAATACCATCACCTTTTTGAAAACACGGTGTATAAAAAGAGTGCGGAATACGATGATCCCAAGGATCAAAATCCCTGCCGTTAAACTCATCTGCACCAGGTTCATTTCAGTCCTCCTTTTCTGCGCATTCCTCAATCATCCTTCTGAGCTGCTCCACTTCCTTTTTTGAAAGCTTCTTTCCGTCCAGAAAGGCTGCGAAAAACTTTTCTTTGGAGCCGTCAAACATCTTATCGATCAGCTCCTCCGTCTCATAATCCTGCACTTCCTGCCTTGAAATCAGGGCTTCACATACAAATCCCGGCTCGCTCCTTTTAATCGCCCCTTTTTCCACACACTTCTTGATCACCGTATAGGTTGTGTTCCGGTTCCATCCGATCTCCTCCTTCAGAATTTTCACCACCTGCCCTGCCGTGAGCGTCCCTTCCCGCCACAGCACCTCCATGACTTTTCGTTCCGAATCAAATAGTTTTATCATTGTGTAGTTCTCCCTCTTTTTATAAAAAAGACTATTGTGATAGTTGTTTTTATACTATCACAATAGTCAGTATATGTCAAATTCTCACTGTCTTTAAAGCCGCCCGGACAGCCTCCGTCCTTCCGGTATTAAGCGCCCTCTCTGTCACTCATAACGGCACCACTTTCCAAAAAGCGACACCTCCACATACGGAAGCATTTTTTCATCCAGCTTAATCACATCCCGCTCTTTCAGGGCGGTATAAACCTCTCTTTCCTTTTCTGAAAGCCCCTGCAAAAAAGCTTCCAGAGCATCGTCCCCCTCCTCTTTTGCCCTCTCCAGGCCCTTGCAGAGCTCCGTCACATCCGCTTCCTCCCACCGTCCCTTTGCCGTCTCGCAGTTCATCAGCGGAGAAAAACGCGCCCGCCAGGTGTTATGGTTCTCTCTTACAATCTCGTCCACCACTTCCGCTAAAAGCTCTCCCGTCACATCCTCCTGTCCTCTCTCGTTGAGCTTGTTTACCAGGCTGTAAGCGATCGCCTGGGTCAGGATGGGATTGCCTTTTGTCAGCTCATATACCCCGGAAAGCACCTGGGGTTCCTTCTCATAGCGGCTGCTGCCGTCGATCTTGCGGATCGGCTCCTCCAAAAGCCGTATCACCGCTTCCCTTGGCAGGTAGGGCAGCTTATCAGGCAGCAGATTTTTGCCGCCTCCCCTGCTGATATACTCCCCCAGGCTCTCAGAACCTGTAATCACGAGCTGAAGCATATCTCTGTCCACCAGCCCTTTGAGCTTCCTCAAAAAAGAGCTGTCGTCTATTCCCGGCTTTTCCACTGCCGCTATAAATTCGTCTATAAACAGAATCAGCCGGAAGGGATTGCCGTAAAAAGCCTGAAAAACCTCCCCCATCTTTTCAAGGAACTCCCGGAAAGCTTCAAAATCCGGCTCCTTTGGAACTTTTGTCACTTCCCCGGAAAGCCCCCTTAAAAAGTCCCTGTACTTCCGGTTCCGTCTGGAAGAAATGTCTTTCATGACCCCCTCATAGAAAGCGCTCTCCGTCTCATAATCCTCCATAGAAACATGTGCCATCATTTCCCTCCCGCACTCCCGCCGCTCTAACCTTGCTTTCAGATTGATCAGCACGGAAGTCTTCCCTACCCGGTACTGCCCGTAAAAAACCAGCATTCCCGCGTGTTCTTCAATCAGCCTGCGGTAATACTCTTCAATCAGCCTCTCCCGTCCCACAAAATATTTTTCGTTCTCTCCGCTGCCGGAGACTGCCTTGCCCACAACATAACCGTTTCTTATTTTTCTGAACTTTGGCCTGTACCCTTCTTCCAAACATTTCCGGTACTTCCTGCGGATACTTTCTTTTTTGCCTCCGTAGAGAAAATATAATTCATAATATCTGCCCGCCTCCTTCCAGGAGCCTTCGTCAAAAAAGGAAGCGTCTCCGGCAAAAGCGCTCATCCGGGCAAACAACACACACTCTTCTCTGGAGGAGCTCAGAGCGCCCTCCTCCGCCTCCCGCTCAAATTGTTTTGCCGTCTGCCTGCACAGGTTCAAATAATCCTTCCGCCTGCCGCTGCGCCTGTAAAGCATTCCAAGAACCATCAGGCTCCCTGCTTCCAGCTCCTGCGCAAAAGAGGCACAGGCTTCCTCTTCCCGAAAAAGCCGCCGGCACTCCTCCAGCACAAGAGCCGCGTACCAACTGTATTTTTCTTCCGTAAACCACCGGAAAAAAGCCGCTCTCCGGCCTGGAAATCCTTCTCCTTCCGCGCCTTCCTCCTCCCTTAAGGCCTCTTTGCCAAAGCACAGGTACTCCGTCAAAGCCCTGGCCCGCTGCCGGCTCATTTCCTGAATCTTTTCTGTCTCCATCCTGATCACCATACCCGTTCCCTTTGCCTGCGCCTGGCCGGAGCGCATTTGCGAATCGCCCTAAGCCGACACCGGATGCTTCTCGTTCCACTTCTCAATCCGTTCCAGAATAAACTGCATATCCGCGTTATTCTGGGCAATCACATCTCTGGAAAGATTATGGCTGTTATTGTGCTGGAACTCATTCCGCGCCGAGGAAACCCGTCCCCCAAGCTCCTTCCACCTTTCCCTGTCCAGATCGGGAAAAACCACCTGCATCACATCCCACTCCTTCTCAAAGAGCCGGAACAGCACCCGGGTGTCCAACATATCAATGAGCGTCACCTCTGTTGTCTGCCGCCCTGCCTGCATCATGCGCCTTAAGTTTCCAAGCCGTCTCTCGCTCTCGGCAAATTTCAGGCTTTCCTGCTCCCCATACTTATTTTTCAGCTCTCTCAGCCAGTTTTTCCCATATTTTTTGAACATCATCCTTGTAAAGACACTTCTCATGCCACGCTCGGTTTTGTTCCAAAGGGGGGCAAACTCCACGGATTCCTGAAGCATAAACAGATAGTCCCTGAAGCTCTCCGAAAAAATCTTCCTCTTCTCCCTATCAGGGCCGGCCGGCACAAAAATACCGTAGCCGCACAAAATATTGATGTCCTCTCTTGTGGCTGTCTGTACGGGCCCGAAGGTAAGCTGCATCAAGGGCGCCAAAAGCTCCTGATCCTCGAGCAAATCCTTCAGCTTGTCATAAAGGGTCAAGAAGGTGTACATATTTTCCTCATAAATCTGCTCGATAGAAATGTTCTTTTCCCCTGCCAGCATCCTGTCCACATAAGCCTTCATCAGCACATCCATCCAATAGGCCAGCCCTCCGGTATATTTCAGAATGCTTTTTTTCTCCTTTTCCGTAAGAGCAATCCCGTAGGTATCCTGAAAAATCTCAAAATATCTGGCAAGCTCCGCTTCCCCGTAAGGGCCCACAAAGCAATTCTCAAAAATATTGGGAAAAGGAGAGACGCCTTTCACCGCCAGCTTACAGATTTCCGTGAGCATCCTCCTGCTGGCAATCACAAAATCCAGATGGTATTCCTCTTTATAGGCCAGCTCCCGCATATAATTAAAGCACTGAGGATATTTTTCAAAGAGAGAAATGGCATTGTCAAACTCATCCACCACGGCAATAACATGGTAATCAAGGGCGGCCAGCTCCTCCATATAGTCCTGGAGCTCCCGCATGGACCCCCGTTCCAGATTCCACGCCATGGCTTCCTCATAGCTCTCCTCCAGATACTTTAGATCCTCCGCCTCCTCCCTGCGCCTGATCTTGCCAAAGCTCCTTCCCACAATTTCTGTAAAAAGATTTTCAGGTTTATTAATGGAAGAAAGGCTGATATCTACCACAATCCTTCTTTTTTGAAGCAGGGCGCTGCTGTTTTTGACAAAGATATTTGCCAAAATAGAGCTCTTTCCTGTCCTCTGCATTCCCATAATCGAAAAAGAGCCGGTTGCCTGCCCCGCCAAAACCCGGTTTTTTATTTTTTCTTCTATGCCGCCTCTTGTGACATAGCGCTCCCCGGAAATCACCTTTCCGGCATTTGCATAAATGTTTTCCATGCCCCTGTGCTCCTTCTTAAATGATTTCGTAGGAAAGAAACGCAATGTTCGGATCCTGCCTATTATCTCCGCCAAGCCCCAGACAGTCCCCCGGCTGCAGGGTAATCACGGTATCTGCAGGCAGGCGCTGCATACTGCTCTGCCCCTGTTTTGCAAAGCAGGTGCCGTTGGTGGTAGGCAGCACCCGGCATCTGACCTGCTTTTTGTCCACCATAAGCACAAGATGTCTTCTGCTCACACAGCCAAAGTCTTCCAGGTATTCTCCCCACTCTCCTTCCCTGCCAAGGAAATAAGTTCCTTCCTTCAGTACATAAAAGGCCCTTTTTTTGTCTCCCGCCAGCCTCCTTATACGGGTCTGTTCCTCCGGAAGGCTTTCCCCACAGGCAAGGCAGCGGCTTATCCCCACCGGATTTAAGGCCCCGCAGACCGCGCAGGCGCACTCCTCTATTTCTTCCCTCTCGAAATCGTGTGTCAAAGGGAAGGCTTTCTTTTGTACTATCTCATCCGTTCTTATGTAGCTTCGCTCCATTTCTCCTGTCACGTCCAATCAATTTTTCTCACTTTTCTCCCTGGAACCCGGCAAGGAAAGCAATCAGTTCTTCTCCCGAAAGAGGTTTTGCATAGTAAAAGCCCTGAATCCGATCCAGCTTCTTTTCGCTGGCTGCCTTCGCCTGTCCCTCGGTTTCAATTCCCTCAGCCACAATATAAAAATCATTTTCATGCATAATATCCGCCAATAGGCCGATGGTTTTCAGGGCCTTCTCCGACTCATCCATCGCCCGCACCAGGGACTGGTCAAACTTAATCACCTCAAAGGGAAGGGAAAGCATACTGGACAAGTTGGAATAGCCTGTGCCAAAGTCATCCAGGTAGAACCGGATCCCCTTTTGTGCCAGGGACTCCATTACCTTCTTTACCTCCGCAAAATCATCCGTCACCGTGCGCTCCGTAATCTCGATGCGCAGCCTCTCCCCCTTCACCCGGTATTTCTCCAGATTCTGCTCTATCCTCCGGATAAAGATGGGGTCAAGAATCTGCTGCCCTGTCATGTTGACGGAAACGGTTTTCAGGGGAAGGGCGGGATTGGCTCCAAGAAATTCACACACCTTTTCCAGGACAATCCAGCTAATCCCGTCAATTAATCCATATTCCTCCGCCATTGGAATAAACTCCCCCGGCGAAATAAACTTCCCGTCCCGTCCAAAGAGCCTGATCAGGGATTCGGCCGAAACAAATTCCTTCCTGGCGCAGTCGTAAATGGGCTGATAATACATTTGAAAGGTCCTGTGTTCCATGGCATAGCGCATTTCCTCCATCACATACTGCTTATGCTCCATGGCCGCCTGAATTTCCCCGTCAAAAAAAATGACGCCGTCCTTCCCCTTATCTGCAATCACGGAGATTGCGTAGTTCATCTTATCCAGAAGATCGTTTTCGGTATCCTGCGGTTCCCCATAAAACTGCACGAGAAGAGCCTTCACCGGTATGTCACAGGTTTCTTTCTCCTGCACAACCGGCCAGGTCTGCTTAAATCGCTGGTGCAGGCTCTCAACCAGTTCTTCCACCCCCTGCCCGTCCCCTCCCGGGCCAAGCAGCACAAATCTGGAATTAGCGATCCGGTAAGCCTCATAGCCCGGGTATTTCTCCTCCAAATGCCGGGCAATCTCCATAAGCAGCCGGTCGCCTGCCTTAACGCCATATTTCCGGTTTACATTGATCAGCCTCGTGAGCTGAATGAGCACAATGGGAAGACGCTCCCCTTCCTTAAGTTTACTTCCAAACCCTTTCACATCTGCAAAAAATGTCATCCGGTCCGGCAGATTGGTCATCCCGTCATAAGTTTTCTGTTCCCTGTCCATTTCCGTTCTCCTCGTACAATTTTTTATCACAGGCGAATTTTTCTATCGTGTGTTCATTATAGCAAAGGGGAAATTCTGTGTAAAGCAGGTTCCTTTGCCGATCCTGTTTTACTTTTGTCTGCCCGGATTCAACAAAATTTTCAAAAAAACTGTTGACACAGACAAAAAAGAAAGATATAATAGCAATGGTTCGCAGGAATGGCGGAATTGGCAGACGCGCACGGTTCAGGTCCGTGTGGTAGCAATACCATGAGAGTTCAAGTCTCTTTTCCTGCATAAAAAGAAGCCTTATGAAAGGCTTCTTTTTTCATGTCAAGAATAATTCGCGAAGCGCACTATCCCTTGTTCCGTGCAGGCCCGCATACGGACTTTTATCTCAAAATCCAAAATAATCGTCCACTCCGTCTGCGATTCCCTGCACCATCTTTTCCTGATAAGCCGCATCCTCCATATTCACATCATCCTCAGGATTGGTCATATACCCCATCTCCAGAATGGTAACAGGAACCGTACTCCAGTTGATTCCGGTCATCGTATCCGAGGAAACTACACCCTGATTGTTCATCCCGGTGGCTGCACAGTAGGCATCCAGGATACATTTGCCAAGGCTCTGGCTTTCTCCTGCAAGATCGCTGATATAGGGGTTTTTGGACGACGGGGCAAGGGCAAGGGCTCCGCTCACCGAGGAGTTTTCCACACCGTTTGCATGGATACGGACGGCAATGTCCGCCCCGACCGAAGTGGCATATTGGGCCCTCTCCATGTTACTGATGTTTATGTCATGAGTATCTCTGGTCATATATACCGTATATCCCCTTGCCTCCAGCTCCTCCCTGAGCTTTAGGGAAATATCCAGCGTCAGTTCATATTCCATAACACCCGTTGTTCGCCCGCTGGTTCCGCCTGTGACACGGGCCTTCATAGTAGAAGAATCCGGCCCGTTGGGTTCCGGGGTGCTGTCTCCCTTTCTCTGATGTCCCGGATCGATCACCACTGTAAGACCATTGGCGGTGGGCTCCTCCCTGGTTAGATAATCCAGGCTTACATAACCCTCTTTCCCTTCAAAGCTGACGGCCCCCCAGCCCTCCTCCTCATATTTCAGCACCAGTCTGGCATTTCTTCCAAGAACCGTCAGGATTTCGCTCTCCGTATTCGGCCCGCTGCGCATATTTACGCTGCCGGAGTTGGTCCATGCCGGGATATTCAGCAAAGGCGCCCTCTCCTGTTCCTCTGCGCCTTCTTCCTCCATAGCTTCCGCTTTTTCAAGGGCTCCTTCTGTCAAAGCCGCCTCCTCTTCCGGAACCGTTTCTTCCTCAGCCGATTTACTCTCCCCAGGCTCCTGCTCCAAAGCCGCGCTTTGACTCGGCTCCGGGATCTTTTCCACACCGGCCAAAATATCGTCTGTTTTGGATGTATCTTCTTTTATACCTGTCGTAAGCAGTACCACGGCCAAAACCACTGTGGCTGTGATTCCAAAGGCAGAAGCAGCGATAACACCCGTCTTTATTTTCTTTTTCTTATATTTCTTTTTCATAATCTCCTCCTGCCATACTAAAACCCAACAGGGCGCTGTACTCCCAGTAAGGCAAATAGCTGCTGTTTGTCACTTTCCGTTACGCCCAGCCCCCGGGCTGACTGCAGCTCCCTTCCATACCCCGGCTCGATGCGAAGATGCTTCAATTCATAATAATCGTATTTCAAATAGGCTGAAAAATAATGATAAATCCCCTTAGGCTCAATCATCAGGGCGGCTTCCAGATAGGAGACTGCCTGATCCAATGTTTTGCGCGGGGCAAGAAAAGGCCTTTTTCCCTTCAAAAGGCATATCGCCGCATAGAAATACAAATCCGCATCGTCAAAGTTTTCTTCGATTGCCCTGTCAAAGGCAGACTGCGCCCTGTCGTAGAGCTTCAGCTTCAAATAGCAGAATGCGGCCGACTTATTCAATACGATATTCTTGGGATTTTCGGCCAAGGCCGCCCGGTAGGCTCCGGCGTATTTGTTCACCTGCGGCAAAGGCATATCGCCGACGCTCTGGAAGGTTGATATAACAAGGGGCTGCTGGCAATACTCGCATTCCCTCTGTTCAAGGGAAACCGCTGCCCCGCAGCCCGGGCATTTTAAACGAATTACCTTATGTTCCATATCTTTCTGATCTCCTTCTGTCCTGACTGTTTTGGCTGAAAAGAGCAAGTAAAGCCTCCGTTATCTGCCGTTTTTCAGAATCCGATTCCGCTCCTTTGCATGATACATGATTTTTTCCAGTATTATGTCCAGCCTGTCTGATTTCAGATTAGCTCCGCCTTTTTCCAGTTCCCCCACCAGACGGATAACCTCGAGCTCATGCTCTGTTACATTCTCCCCCGACCTTACAGGACTTGAGCGCAAAAAGTCATAGACGCTTTCCAGCTTTTTTGCTCTCTCCCGCTCCCGGGCACCCTCCATCAAAACCTGTATTCTGGCGCTTGTGTCCCTTACAAAATGCATTTCTGCATCGTGTCGCTCCTCCTGATCGCTGGTGGAGCGGCATGCGGCCAGATAAACGGAAAGTGCCACAAGATAGATCCCAAGAAGAATAACTTCTGTTATGATACTGACCTTTACACTTTCAACTGCAAACACAATGAGCCCTGCGCTCACAAGAAATGTAACCGCAAAATAGCCGTTTGAAATTGTGCGCAGAGGAATGGAAAGCACCGCCTCTTTCTCCCTGCTTTCCAGTACAATGGCCGAAAAAAGCAGCAGGACACAGGCAATATGAATAAACCCATAGGCCACCCATACTCCCGCAGGTCTTTGACCCCCGCCTGTCAGGAAAAAAATAAGATTAAAAATAATTACTGACGCCATACCGGGCAAAGCCCACAACCAACCTCTTTTCATATCCGCTTCCTTTCTTCCGTTTTGCCCTATTCCCGTATTTTTCTGACAAGCATAACCGTCAAATTATCATCGCTTTCCTTTTGCAGGGCCATCGCCAAAAGGGTATCTGCCATCTCTCTGACACTTCCCCCCTGCGAAAGGATTCTTGCCGTATCCCCGGGATCGCAGAAATCATGGAAACCGTCGCTGCTGAGCAAAAAGACATCCCTTTCCCTGAAATCAATCCACTCCCCTTCCTCCGGCGACAGGCTCTCCTGAGTTAAGTCTCTTCCGATATATTCTGTCAGTTGATGTCTCTCTCTTTGCGTTGCTTCCTCCAGAGACCGGTAAATCCCAATATCCAGCTTTAACTGTGCGGTCGTCTGGTCTTTTGTAAGTCTGTAATTTTCGCCCTCCCGGCAAAGGCAGCAGCGGCTGTCCCCTACATGAAACACCTTTGCCGCAATTCCGTCTGTGACAAGGATTGTCCCCGTGGTGCCGCAGACGGGACTGTTTCTGCCTGCCTGGATGATTCGGTTATTGGCTTCAAGAAAGGCCTTTTGGAGCACCAGCTCCACCTCTTTGTAGCTGTGGCATTCTTTCAGTTTTTTTCCTTTTCCCTCAAACACCTGAGCCGAAAAAAGAGACGCCAGCTCCCCCTTTTCTCCTCCTCCGATCCCGTCAAAAACCCCGAAGCAGTTCCATTCTCCTATGGCCCAGGTCGAAAAGGAAGCTTCCTGTTTGGCCCTGCTGTCCCTGTTGATCAGCCTTCCCATGAGGAAATTATCTTCATTGTTTTCCCTGACCATCCCCACATCGCTTTTTACATATCCCTCGATTTTGTACTCTCTTCTAAAAATCACGGCTTCTCCTTCACAAGCTTACCATTCCGGAATTTTTTCATGGCATAAGGATTGCCCTGTCCGGCGCTTTCCTGAAACCATCTCTCGGCTTCCTTTCTGCCTTTTTTCCCGCCGTAACCATTTTCATAAATCTGACCGATACGGAATTTTGCAAGAGCGCTCTTCCATTCGTCCGTCTCTTTGCCCAGATAATTCAGCAGCAGATTCA
>CAJTVL010000087.1 GCA_910579425.1 uncultured Lachnospiraceae bacterium
AAGCGTCCAATACAAAAGTATTTCATGTAGATACGGCTATGGGACTGCGCCATGCCTTTTTTAGCAAGAAAAGCATGATTTTGATTGCGGGTTCTTTTGCGATCAGTATTACCCTGTTTGAAGCTACAGAGCAGAATGCGTTCCATTATAATTGTTTCCGGGAGCATCGCTTACATCTTGCTGAAACGGTATCCGATTCCCTTTACCGTCTGTATTATTTAGGGCTGCCCGGATTTCTTTCGATCTTTTTCCGCAGGCCGCGTACTTTTGAGGTACTGTTGTCTTTGGAGGTAAACATCAGAACGGGCAGGCTGCTTTCTTTCCGGAGCTTTCTCATCAGGTATTGACATATGGCCTACAAAGTGTTATCTTAAGATTGAACAACACTTTGTAGGCCATAATCAATGAAATGAAAAAAGCAGGAGGTTGAAATGATACAACAGGTATCGGATTCGGAATTAATGAGGATCATATGGGACAACGGAGGAAGCGCTCTTTACGCGCAAATTATGGAGGAACTGGTAAGAACCGGCCATTCGTGGCAGAAAAATACCGTAATTACGCTGCTGTCCCGGCTGGTGGAAAAAGGTCTTTTAAGGACAAACAAGATTGGCCGCCGCAATGAATATACAGCCATAGTTTCGGAGGAGGATTATCAGGCGGCACAGACCAGGACGTTTCTTAACAAGCTGTATGAAGGGAGTGCAAAGGGGCTTGTGGCGACACTGATACAAAAGGAAATGCTCTCGGCAGAGGATTATGAGGAGTTGAGACGGTTTTGGGAGAGCGGAGGGGAAGCGGAATGAATGACATTTTAAAAACATTTCTTTCCATGTCGGTGTCCGGCTCGCTGCTGCTGCTCATTTTGCTGGCGGTGCGGCCTCTGTACCGAACCAGGGTCAGTAAAAGATGGCAGTACTATATTTATCTGGTGGTCATTGCCCGTCTGCTTTTGCCCTTTGCGCCTCAGAGGAGTCTTGTGGGGGCGTTTTTTGAACAGGCACAGGAACGCTTTATGAACAGGCTGGCAGAGGCCCGGGCGGGAGGTTACGGTGATGTGGACGCCGGCGCAGATACCGATGGGGAAGAAGCGTATGTCGGCGTCGGAGCCGTTACGGAGGCGGCGTCCCGGGAGCCGGGCCGAAGCACGTCGGATGGGGAAAATGGGAAGGGCTCAGGCGAAGGGAACCGGGAAGGGTGGAAGCGTCCGGAAAAAATCATAGCGCGGCTTTGTTCAAATCTCTGGCTGCTCTGGCTGGGAACTGCCCTGATTCTTTTTATCAGAAAAATCACCGTTTATCAGAGCTTTGTAAAATATATAAAAGCCGGGAGCAGGGAAGCGGAGGAAATTAAGCTTCTGGAACAGCTCTCAGAGGCCGGAGCAGAGCTGGGGCTGAAACGGCCTGTGGAGCTTTATGATAACGGGCTGATTTCCTCCCCCTTGCTGCTTGGATTTTTCCATCCCTGTATCATACTTCCGGAGACAGACTGGTCGGAGGCGGATTTCGGATATATCGTCCGGCATGAGCTGATACATTATAAGCGTGGAGACATGATATATAAATGGCTGGTACAGACGGTGCTCTGCCTGCATTGGTTCAATCCTCTGGTTTACCGGATGGAGAGGGAAATTGGCCGGGCCTGTGAGCTTGCCTGCGACGAGGCGGTTTTGGAGATGCTGGATGGGAAAGGGAGGCGTTCTTATGGGGATATGCTGCTGCGCGCCATGGAGAAGGGCGGAAGCTATAAAGATTCCCTTGCATCCCTTACATTGAATGAAAGTGCGGAGCTGTTAAAGGAAAGGTTAGGTGCGATTATGGACTTTAAGAAAATTTCAAAAGGAGCAAAAGGCTGTTCCCTGCTTCTTGCGCTGTTGTTTGCGGCAGGAGCAATGGAAATGGGGGCTTATGCCGGTTCCGGTGTCAGTGAGACTGCTTTGGCAGAGAAGAAAGGGGAGCAGGACGCGGCTTTTCGTTATACGCAGGAGGGGTATTATGAGGCGCCTTTTCTGTTTGAGATCGGATGGAATGTAAACGAAAACGCAGGGGATACTTTTGCAGGAATGGAACTGGATTTGGGGGATGAGAGCAGCATGACGGTCTTTTATACAGACGAGGGAGCAGGTCTTTGGGAGGAGAAAGAAGCTGTGGATGCCCTTGTGCTTTTGCTTACCCGGCTGAAAAGCGAGAGCGCCGGCTTGGAGTTTCCGCTGATTCGTCCTCTGGTGGTCAGCGTACAGAATATGGACGGCAAGGATTCCCTGGTTTTGGCAAAGGAACATTACCGGGACGGAAATATTGCAGGATTTGCGGCAGTTTTTGTAATGCTGACCCAGGAGCAGCAAAGCGCCCTGCTGCAGAAAGCTTATGAGGATGACAGGATCGCTTTCTTTTCCGCTGCGCTTGACCGGGTGAAGGAAAACAGCGGACTGATAGGGAGTTTTGCGCAAAGGGCTTACAGGGAGGACAATATTTCCTTTTTTTCTGTTCTTGCAGATCATATGAGCCGGGAGGCTCTGGAAGATTGGGGGTCTAAAGCTGCCGCAGATAAAAAAAGAAGCTTTCAGGCGATGCTGTTTGACAAATCGGGAGCGGATGAGCAGAAAGAGGCCCTGGAGAGGGAGCTGGATGCCCAAAGGATTGAAGAATATCTTTCTTACGGCATTACCCGTGAGGGAGAGGCGTTTTATTATCAGGGAAAAATGATAAGGACTCTGCTGGATATAAGGCAGGACAGCTCCGTTGTAACTTTGGAACAAAATCCCCGTGGAGAGGCGGATATCCGGATTGAGCGGGATAAAAGCGGGGGGATTGAGAGTGTGAGGTATTTAACCCAGGCAGAGGTAAAGGAGCTTTTTGGCGACGGAGAGGAAACGGATCCGGAGCTTTCGGACGAGGAGAATGGCGTTTTTTCGGATTGGAAGGAGGAAAAAAATAAAGGCGATTTGGCAGAGCAGGCAGGCGTCTGCCGTCTGAAAAGAGAAGAGCTGCCGGAGTCTGTGACACAGGCCATGCAAAGCTGCGAGGTCAGAACCTGGTATGTGATCTGTGACGGTGGGGAGCAGTATATTTATTACAATGGATTTGCCTGGGAGTATGCCTATGAGCCTGTGCGGCTTGAGGAAGAATGGCAGATTCGGATCGAGCGGCTGCGCAAAAAGGACAGCGGGTATCTGCTGATCCGGCTTTCGGATGAAGCTCCTGTTGCGATCACCTGTGACGGGGCGGAGGTTGTGCCAAAGACGGTGGAATGCGAGGCTGGGGATAATTGATCAGGGAGATGGCCACGGATGAATCAGCTGGCCTTTTCTTCTTTTGCCTGTAATGCGATTGTTTGACTGGAGTTAGAATGATATAATAGGTAACAGACGAAAATCTGAAAAAGGAGAGCATACCATGGCCTATCAGGATATAAATGCAAAGACCATTGACGGTTGGGTCAAAGGAGGATGGGAATGGGGAGTACCGATTGACCACTGCGTATATGAAGCTGCGAAAAGCGGAGTGTGGGATGTGAAACTGACTCCCACCAAATTTGTCCCCCATGAATGGTATTTTTCATCCCGTATCAAATTGTTATGTTGAGGAAGTGATTCCAATCTGGAAAGAATGCTATCGTGTATTAAAAAGTCCGGGAATTCTTCTTGCGGGAATGGACAACGGAATTAACTTTTTGTTTGAGGGAGAGGATGAAAAGGAAGTGGTCAATTCATTCCCTTTCAATCCCCTGAAAAATCCGGAGCAGATGAAGCTGCTGGAGAAAAACAATGAGGGGGTACAGTTTTCTCATACTTTGGAGGAGCCGGCTTGCGGCAGGGTTTCGATTGACGGAATTATATGAGGATACGAACGGCAGCGGCAGGCTGCATGAAATGAATATTCCCTGTTTTATTGCAACCAGAGCGGTGAAATAAGACAGGGGCAAAGGATGGCAGGAGGAATGGACATTTTGGATCAGGGCAGACGAAGAGAATTTTTGATAAAGGAACTGCTGCAGGAGGATGTGAGGTATCAGGGCATGGAGCTCCCCCGGGGAGAGGAGCCGCAAAAGCAGCTCCTGAGAGGTCTGATGAATATCCGGCCTCCGAAGAAAATCAGCAGAAAGTTCCTGGAGGTGCAGGATGCCTACCTGAAAGCGGAGGCGGAATCGAAGGGGATCACAGAGCTGGATGATTTAGAGCCGGTTTCGGATGGGCTCTATCTTTGGCAGGGGGATATTACCACGCTGCGCTGTGATGCCATTGTGAACGCGGCCAACAGCGGTATGACCGGATGCTATGTGCCGAATCACAGATGTATTGACAACTGTATCCACTCTTTCAGCGGAATACAGCTTCGATTAGAATGTGCGGAAATAATGGAGCGGCAGGGGCATGAGGAGGAAACCGGAAAGGCGAAGCTGACAAAGGCCTATAACCTTCCATGCAGATATATTCTGCATACGGTGGGCCCGATCATAAGAGGGGAGCTCACAGAGGAAGACTGCGATTTGTTAAGGCAATGTTACGATTCCTGTCTGGCTTTGGCGGCAGAAAACCGTCTGGAAAGCGTGGCCTTTTGCTGCATTTCTACCGGAGAATTTCATTTTCCCAATGATAAGGCGGCACAGATTGCGGTAAATACCGTGAAAAAACATATGCAAAAAGGCACAAGCGTGAAGAAGGTGGTCTTTAATGTGTTTAAAGACCTGGACAGGGAAATCTACAGCAGATTGCTGGGATAGGATGAAACCGCCGGGCGGTCCATGAGATCTGCAAAAATTATAAGATCGAGTCCTTAATGACCTTCGGCGGGGAACCCTTACTTTATCCTGAAACGGTATGTAAAATACATAAGGCGGCCAGGGAGACGGGGATCGCAAAAAGGTCAGTCATTACCAACGGATTTTTCAGCAGGGACAGAGGGAGGATCAAAGAGGTGGCGTGCATGTTGGCCGAAAGCAGAGTCGGCGCTATCCTTTTGTCTGCGGATGCGTTTCATCAGGAAACAATCCCGCTGGAATATGCAGCACACTTTGCAGAATGTGTGTTGGCAGCCGGCGTCGCCATCCGGGTACATCCCGCATGGCTGGTAAGCGAAGAAGACAATAATCCCTATAATCGGAAGACCAGGGAAATCCTCCGGGCGTTTACACAGATAGGGCTTGGGGTTTCCTCCGGAAATGTGATTTTTCCAAGCGGAAATGCCCAAAAATATTTGGCAGAATACTTTGATGAGCGCAGGGAATATGTGAATCCTTACGAGGAAGATCCGCTGGATATAAAAGCCATTTGTTTTTCGCCCGACGGGCAGGTGTTAAACGGGAATGTGTACAAAGCCGGCATTATGGATATTTTAGAGGGGTATTCGCCGGATTAACCACTGATCAGGAGGATTGGAAATGAACATACGAAAAGCAGCCATTCAGGATCTGTCCAGAATTGCGGAAATTCTGGTTTTTGTAAAAAGGATGAACTACCGCCGAATCTTTCAGGATGACGCGGTTTCTTTCGGTGTGCTGCAGGTGCTCTCGGTGGCGGAGGAATATGCGGACCCTGAGATTTTAGAACATATATGGGTCTATGACGACGGATTTGTAAAAGGGCTGATTCATATAGAAGGAAAGCAGATCAGGGAGCTGTATGTGGATTCTTTCTTTGAGAATCAGGGGATAGGGGCAGAGCTGATCGAATTTGCCAAAAGAGAGTTTGGGGCTGCAAGTTTGTGGGTGCTTGAAAAGAATACCGGTGCCATTCGTTTTTATGAGGCCCATGGATTTCGCCGGACCGACACGAGGAAACTGGAAGAGGGCACTGCCGAATATATTGTGATGATGGAGAGGTGATGCAAAGTATAGTAAACGACAAAATAATTTGTCGTTTACTATAACTCTTTTATTCGTCGTATTATCATGATATAATATACGTAAGAAAGGATGTGTGGATATGGCATTAGCGGCAGGTGAACATTGGAGAGACGAGAAAATAAATGGTGTAATTTATGACATGTCTCCGGCACCAGGGTATCAGCATGGGATCATTAATAACAATATTAATACAATAATAAAGCAAGGCCTGAAAAACAGTCTTTGTCTGGTCTTTATGGAGAATCTTGATTTTAAATATCACCCCGACATAAATGATGATTATCTTTGCCCTGACATAATGGTGATCTGTGACCGGAAGCATTTAAAGGGGGGAGCCTACAGCGGCGTGCCGAAATTGATCGTTGAGACATTAAGTCCTTCTACGGCAAAGAAAGACAGGTCGGAGAAGATGGAAATTTATGAAGCGGCCGGTGTGGAGGAATACTGGATCGTCTCTCCCCGTGGGTCTGTGGAAATATATTATCTTGAAGATGGTAAATACATTTTGGAGCAATCCTATATACTGCAGGAAGACAAAGAGGATGACGATTACAATGCAGAGAGTGAAATAAGCCTCAGGGCATTTCCCCACATCAGGATGACTCTTGGGGAAATATTCGAGGGGTTATAAAACGGGACTTTATCTCCTGAAATTCCACTTTATATGGTGGTAAACTCTGTGATTCCGTGTTAGACTGGAAGTTACAGCGGTTTTAAAGAACCGATTATGAAGGAGGAAAGAGATGGAGACAATAGAAAACACGCAGGAAAACAAGATGGGAGCCATGCCGGTCAACCGGCTTTTGATCAGTATGTCGCTGCCGATGATGATTTCTATGCTGGTGCAGGCGTTATATAATATTATAGACAGTATTTTTGTGTCGCGCATTAATGAAAATGCCCTGACGGCGGTATCCCTGGCCTTTCCGCTGCAGTCGCTGATGATCGCGTTCGGCGTTGGGACGGGGGTAGGCATCAACGCCCTTTTGTCCAGAGCTCTGGGAGAAAAGGATTCCGAGAAGGTCAATAAGGCGGCGGTGAACGGTATTTTTCTGGATGGGGTCAACTTTGTGATCTTTCTGCTTATCGGGCTGTTTGCCGCCACGCCTTTTTATCTGAGTCAGACAGGGGATGCGGGCGCTGATCAATATTATCCTGGATCCGATTTTTATATTCGGATATTTCGGCCTTCCGGCCATGGGGGTGGCGGGGGCGGCCATTGCCACGGTGATCGGACAAACCGTTGCCGGTATTGCGGCCGTGGCGGTCAATCTGAAAAAGAATACGGAGATAAAGCTGCAATTCAGAGGATTTCGGCCTGATATGGCGATTATCGGAGAGATTTACAAGGTGGGAGTTCCTTCTATCATTATGCAGTCCATCGGTTCTCTTATGACCTACGGCATGAATCAGATTCTGCTGGCCTTTACCTCCACGGCGGCCACTGTGTTCGGCGTATATTTTAAGCTGCAGAGCTTTGTGTTTATGCCCATCTTCGGGCTGAACAACGGCATGGTGCCCATTGTGGCGTACAATTTCGGAGCTAGGAACAAAGAGAGGCTGACCCGGACGGTGAAGCTGAGCATGGTTTATGCGGTTTGCCTGATGGCGGCAGGCTTTCTGGTGTTCCAGATTTTTCCGGCCCAGCTCTTTGCCATGTTTGACGCTTCGGAAACCATGCTTGCCATTGGAGTACCGGCGCTTCGGATTATCAGCTTAAGCTTTGTCCTGGCGGGGTTTGGGATTGTCAGCGGCTCGGTCTTCCAGGCGCTGGGGAACGGGGTATACAGTCTCATCGTATCTGTGGCAAGGCAGCTTCTGGTGCTTCTCCCGGTGGCTTTCCTTCTTTCCCTGACAGGGAATCTGAATGCGGTCTGGTGGGCCTTTCCCATTGCGGAGCTGGTATCCTTCGGCGTGTCGGTGTTTTTCCTGATACGGATTTATCGGAGAGTGATCAGGCATGTGGGGGAAGAGACAGGTTTCTGCTGATTCATGAGGATCGTCTGCTTACATAACCGGAAAGTTCCGGGCCGGATCGATAATTACATAAATAAACCAGAGGGTGTAAGGTCTGATTCAAAAGACTTTACACCCTTTTAAAACCTTTTTCCAAAAAAATCGGTTATATTAATAGAATGATGCCTGTGGGAAAGGAGAGCGGAAGTGAATGACAGAACTCTGATCTGGAAAATACAGCAGGGACAAAAAGAGCTCCTGAATGAAATCGCGGAAAAATATTATGACGATATTTACCGGTTCTGCTGCTATCTCACGGGGCAGAGCCAGGACGCCTACGACCTGGCCCAGGAAACCTTTCTCAGGTTCATAAGATATGTGGACCGTTACCGGTACAGGAATTTGAAGGGATATCTGCTCACCATTGCCCGGAATGTCTGTATGGACTATTTGAGGCAGAATAAGGGCGAGGTGATTACGGATGCGCAGGGGAAGACACCGGAGGCGGAAGCGGGAGAGTGGGGAGCGTCCCGGGATGAGATTTCGGCGCTGGTGGAGAGGCAGTTTCTTTGGGGGGAGCTGTTAAAGCTTCCTCAGTTCCAGAGGGAAGCCCTGATCCTGTATTATTACAGCGGCTTGAAGATCAGGGAAATTGCCGTTATGACCGGTGTATCTGCTTCCACGGTGAAGTCAAGATTAAGGCAGGGAACGGAAAAGCTGAAAAGGGGGATGGAGGAGGACGGAAAATGAAGGAAAAAGGTGTGTGGGAAAAGGAATTTGCAGTGCTGCAGGACGGGCTTTTGCCCGACGGGAGAAAGAGGGCGGCGGCGCTTGCGCGTATTGGCAAAGCGGTGAGCGAAAAGAAAATCCGCAGCACCCCTTCTCTTGCCCGCAGGCTGTATGTGCAGATCCGGTATATGGAAAAGTGGTATTTGATTTTTCCGGTTTTTATGGCGGCAGGGCTTTTGGGAGTGATCAGGCTGCTGAGCCGGGAGGAGGGCTGCCGGATGGAGTTTGTCTCCCTGTTATCCTCGGGCATTGCCTTTATGGGGATTTTTGGAGCCATCAGCGTCAGCAGGATTTTTGCAAATCATATGGGGGAGTTGGAAGCCTCCTGCTTTTTCCATGTGGGCGAGATCGTGGCAGTGCGCATGATTCTTTCGGGACTGGTCAACGGCGTGGTTATCCTCGCATGCGCTTTCGTCCTGAAAGGATGGATGAGGGAGGAGCTTTTGAAGGTGCTGCTCTATATCCTGACGCCCTTTCTGGTTTCAAACTGTATGTATTTTGCGGTTTTTCTTTTTCTTCGGGAAAAAAATATGCTGTTTGTATTTCTGGCGGCCGGGGCGGTGTGCGCCTGCCTGTGGCTGATTCTGCTGTGTACCCCATGGGCTTATGAGGAGGGGATGCTGAGCGCCTGGATGCTGCTGCTTTTGGCCTCTGTGGTTGTATTTGGCGCGGAAACGGCTCTTATGCTGGGACAGATCAGGGAAGGAGAGATAGTATGCTCACACTGGAATTAAACCATTTAAGGAAGCAGTACAAAAATAAGACGGCGGTCAATGACCTTTCTCTGGAGCTTAAGGAAGGCGTTTACGGGCTGCTGGGGGCAAACGGTGCGGGCAAAACCACAGTCCTTCGGATGCTCTGTGATATTTTAAGACCCACATCGGGGAGTGTTCTGTGCAACGGGACGCCGATTCGGGAGATGGGCGGAGAATACCGGCGGATGCTGGGGTATCTGCCTCAGGATTTCGGCTATTATCCTGACATGAAGGCGGGGCGTTATCTGCATTATCTCGCGGAGCTGAAAGCCCTTCCTCCGGAGCTGATCGGGAGCAAAACCCAGGAGCTGCTGCAGATGGTAGAGCTCTATGAGGCGAGAAATAAGAAAATCAGGACTTTTTCCGGCGGCATGCTGCGGCGTCTTGGCATTGCCCAGGCCATGCTGAATGATCCGGAGATACTCATATTGGATGAGCCCACTGCAGGGCTGGATCCCAAGGAGCGCATCCGTTTTCGGAATATTATCAGTGCCTTTTCCAGAAACAGGATCGTAATTCTCTCCACCCATATTGTCTCGGACGTGGAGTATATTGCGGACAGGATCCTTTTGATGAAGCAGGGGGAACTGATCCTGCAGGGAAATTTGAGCCAGGTTACGGAAAAGCTCCGGGGCTGTGTCTGGGAGTGTACGGCGCAGGCCGGACAGGCCGAAGCGCTGAATGAGCGGTATGCGGTTTCCAATCTGAGAAACTGCGGGGACAAGGTGAGCCTGCGGATCGTAGCGGAGGAAAAACCAACAGAGGATGCGCTGCCTGCGGAGCCTAACCTGGAGGATGTGTATCTGTACTATTTTACGGAGAAAGAGAGCAGGGAGGGATAGAGGATGAGACTGGTGAGGGAAGAAGTATATAAAATTTGCAGCCGGAGGATTGTGAAGGTCAGTTTTGGGGCGGTGCTTGCAGGGATTGTGCTCATTTTTATGGTCATCGGCCCCTGGGAGGAGCGCTGCAGTATCGGAAGCGGAGAGAGCAGGCAGGATTATTCCAAATTTGACGCTATTGCCAGGGATAAGGAGCTGGCAGCAGAATTTGAAGGGGTTCTGGCAGACGATGTGGTCAGCAGGATGGCGCAGACCTGCTTTTTTCAGGAGTATGCCGCAAACGGAACCGTTACAAACCGCAATTACATAAATACATTTTTTACAAGGAACGGACTGACGGACGGCATCTTTAACGGACCGGAGCCTGTAAAGGCAACCCGGACTCTCCCGCTGGGGAGCACGGCCATGGGCAGCCTGACCGGAGAGCCGGTGTACTTTACTTATGTGCGGGGCTGGCAGGTGTTGAAGGAGCTTTTCAGTGTGGGAGCGCTGTTGATGGGGGTGTTTGTGATTATTGCCCTTTCCTCCGTATTTTCGGAGGAGTATTCCCTGAAAACCATATCTGTCCTTCTGGCCACGGCCCACGGAAAAACCAGGGACATCCTGGCAAAGCTGGCGGCCGGAGTGGTGCTTTGCGTGGGAGTATTCGGGATCTGTACAAGCCTTATGGTTCTTCTGTGCGGCTGTGTTTACGGCTTTCAGGGACTTGGGTGCTTTGCAGGGATGCTGGAAGGAAGCTGGATGCCTTCCAGGGAATGGATGGTGAGCGTGAGTTATATCTCCATTGGAGCCTTTTTTGTACGCTATTTTCTTCTGGCGCTGTCCGGGCTGCTGCTTCTGGCGGTGTTTACGCTCTTTGCCTCCGCGGTTTCCGAACAGAATTTTACGGCGTTGATTCTGGGGCTGGTTTTCTTTCTGCTTCCTGTCCTTTTGTGGATACTTTATGAGATGAACTTTATGCGGATGAGTCCCAAGGTTTCTCTCTTTTTTAAAAGCCTGATCTGCTGCAGCCCCATTTATTCCTGCTTTGATGTCATAGAGCAGGTGACGACAAAGTCCATGCTTCTGTTTCGGGGCGGAGAGTCCGCCGCGATTGCCATTCCCTGCCTCTGGGTGATGGTTTGGAGGTACAGGAATTATCAGGGGTAGAGGCGTTCGGCGGCGTGGGTATGAAACAAGGAAAGCATGTGAAATTTTGTGTTTGACAAGCAGGCAAATGCTGGTATAATATACTTAACAGGACAGTCGGAAGGTGAGTGCCAGTCACCTGACCCGGCGAATAAAACTTAAAACTATTAAGAAATAGCCGTCAGCTCTTGCCAGAGAAATAGGACGGCTATTTCTTATTTTTCAAATTCAGAATTGCAACTACCAGTAACGCAATAGTAAGTATAATCTGCATTTCCTCATATGTACTCAATAATAATCACCACCTTCCACAGGATGCTCGGATTGGGTGAGAGCACGTCCCCCGACTGCCCGGGTAAATATATTATGTTGTCATGGGTAGGCGTCCGCTGCGGACACGAAAAAATACGAAATGAAAAAAGATTTTTAGTGATCAGTTACAAGTATAGCAGAAGAAGGCGGAGGAAACAAGATAAAATGAAAAAAAATCCCCAAAACCGCATTGCATCCCCGGACAGGATATGGTAGAATACAACATAGTTTAAGGAAAGGCGCCGAAGGGTGTAAGGTGGAGGAATGATTAGCAGATAGTTTCATTTGGAAAAGCAAACATGTATTGTCTAAGAGCCTGCTTTCGCGGTTTTGCCGGTATAAGACCGGTTTGCCAGGGGCAGAGGCTGTCGTTTGCGTATACCGAATCGGATTATCTTGCTGTTTACCTGAAGCCTTTTGCCTTATGAAATGACGCATAAGGGTCTTCTTTACGTGAGAGTCTGTTTTCGGATACGAAAGCAGGCTTGATTTTTTTGAGGAAAGATTTTTGTAAGGAGGGCGCCTATGTTACAGATTAAGAATTTAACCATTACTCATAAAAAGGATTTCCGTGTGATTGTGCAGGACTTTTCCTGTGTCTTAAACGCCGGGGACAAGGCGGTGGTCGTGGGGGAAGAGGGGAACGGGAAATCAACGCTTTTAAAGTGGCTTTACGACCCGGAGCTTATGGAGGGCTATGCGGAGGCTGTGGGAGAGAGGGTCATAAACATGGAAAGGATGGCCTATCTGCCCCAGGAGCTGAGAAAGGAGGATCAGGAAAAGACCCTCTATGAGTTTTTTGCCCTGGAGCCTGCGTTTTTTGAGCAGACGCCGAAGGAGCTGGGCGCGCTGGCAAAGAGGTTTCGGATCCCCCCGGACTTCTTCTATGGGGAACAGCGGATGGCCACGCTCTCCGGAGGGGAGAAGGTAAAGGCTCAGATGATGCGGCTTTTGATGGGGGAGCCTACGGCTCTTCTTCTGGATGAGCCGTCCAATGATATTGATCTGGAAACGCTGAAATGGCTGGAGGATTTGATCCTTTCCTGGCCCGGGATCGTGCTTTTTATCTCCCACGACGAAACGCTGATCGAGCGTACCGCCAACATGGTCATCCATATAGAGCAGATACGGCGCAAAACCTTAAGCAGGGTCACGGTGGCCCGCGTTTCCTATCAGCAGTATCTGAAGGAGAGGGCAGGTCAGTTTGAAAAACAGGAGCAGCAGGCCTTGTATGAACGGCGGGAAAAAAAGCTTCGGGATGAAAAACTGCGCAGGATCGAACAGAAGGTGGAGTCTCAGTTGGACAATATCCCGAGGGCGGAGCGCGGAACCAGGAAAAACCGGCATCTGAAAAAGAAAATGAAAGCCGTCAAGAGCCTGGAGCACCGCTTTGAGCGGGAGGATGCGCAGATGACCCCAAGGCCCGAGGAAGAGGAGGCGATTTTTTTCAAGCTGGGGGAGAAGGACAGCGGGATTCCGGCGGGGAAAACGGTGCTGGAATTTTCTTTAGAGGAGCTGAGGACGCCGGGGGAGGAAAGGGTCCTGGCCAAAAATATTTTTTTGCGGGTGAGAGGGTCTGAAAAAATTGTAATCGTGGGGAGAAACGGCGCGGGCAAAACCACGCTGCTGCGAAAAATCGCGGAAAGACTTCTGGAAAGGGAGGATATTCATGCCCAGTATATGCCTCAGAACTATGAGGAGCTTTTGAACCTTTCCGTGACCCCGGTGGAATTTCTGGCCCTGTCCGGGGATAAGGAGGAGGACACCAGGATCCGGACGTTCCTGGGGGCCCTTAAGTATACTGCCGATGAAATGTCCCATCCCATTGCGGAGCTCTCCGGCGGGCAGAAAGCCAAGGTACTGCTGCTGAAAATGAGCATGTCCGGGGCTAATGTGCTGATCCTGGACGAACCCACCCGGAACTTTTCCGCCCTGTCTTCCCCGGTGATCCGAAAGATGCTGGCGCAGTTTCCGGGAGCCATTATCAGTATTTCCCATGACCGGAAGTATATCGGGCAGGTGTGCGACCGGGTGTACTGGCTGACGCCGGAGGGGCTGGTTTTGGAGGAGCCGGAGCCGGAGGAGGAAAGCATATAGCAGCAAATCTGGAACAACCACAGAAAAATTTGACTGGAACTTGAATCAAAGAAAAATCATAGGATAGAAATTATAACAGAAAAGAGGTAAAAGGAATGAGTAAGCTATTGGAAGAATTTAAGGAGTATTTAAACAGGATGAAGCAGTACGACCATGTGTGTACATTGCTGTACTGGGATATGAAAACGGCGGCGCCAAAGCTGGGGCAGGCTGCCCATGTGGAAGCCATGACCCACTTTTCGTCAGAGAACTTTGCGCTGGCCACTTCTGAAAAAATGGGGGAGATGTTGGACGGCCTTTCTGCTCAGGAGGAGTTTGAACAGCTCTCGGATACCTGGAAGTTTATTGTAAAGAACATGAAAAAGGACTTTGACCGTGACAGAAGGATTCCGCCAGAGTTGTACAAAACCTTTGTGCAGGCCCAGGCGGAATCGGGCAATGCCTGGGAGGAGGCAAAGGAGGCCTCGGACTTTTCTCTCTTTGCCCCTCATTTGCAGAAAATGATCGATTTAACCAGGGAAATGACCTCTTACACTGATCCGGATAAGGAGATTTACAATGCCCTGCTGGATCAGTATGAGGAGGGAATGGACAGCGCAACCATAGACAGATTGTTTGAGGAACTGAAAAAGGAGCTGATTCCCTTTGTAAAGGCCATTCTTGCCAGGGAGCGGTCAGAAAACAGGGGACAGTCGGAAAATAAAGCCTTTTCCCGGTATTTTGACCCGGACGCCCAGAGGAAAGTGCAGGACATGCTGCTTTCCTATATCGGCTTTCGCAGGGATGCGGGAAGCGTGGGGGAGACAGAGCACCCCTTCACCCTGAATTTTTCTTCCAGGGATGTGAGGGTGACCAATCATTACTATGAGCATGACCCGTTGAGCGCCATTTTTTCAGCCATCCATGAGGGCGGCCACGGGATTTTTGAACAGAATGTAAATCCGGAGTACGACAACACCAGGGCAGGGAGCTGCAGATACATGGGGCTTCATGAGAGCCAGTCCCGGTTCTACGAAAATATCCTGGGAAGAAATAAGAATTTCTGGCTGCCTGTTTATGATCAGCTTTGCGGCCTTCTGCCTCAGTTTAAGGAGATTCCCTTAGAGGATTTTTACCGGGAAATCAACCATGTGAAAAACAGCCTGATCCGGGTCAATGCAGATGAAGTGACCTATTGCTTCCATATTATACTGCGTTATGAGATGGAAAAGGCGATTCTGCGCGATCATGTCCCTGTTATGGAGCTTCCGGCCCTCTGGAATCAAAAGATGGAGGAATACCTGCAGATCACTCCGGCGAACGACGCCGAGGGAATCCTCCAGGATATGCACTGGTCAGACGGCTCCTTTGGCTATTTTCCCTCTTATCTTCTGGGCAGTATTTATGACGGCATGTTCCTTGACACTCTCAGGCAGGAGCTGGGGGATGTGGACACCCTGCTTAAGGAGGGGAGGATTAGGGAGATTACACAGTGGTTAAACCAAAAAATCCATTGGTATGGCAGCACCCGAAGGCCCGGGGAGGTGATCAGCGCTGTGTGCGGCAGGGAAATCTCTGCGGAGCCTCTGATTCGATATTTTAAGGAGAAGTATGGGGAGATTTATGGGATTTCCTTCTGATTGTTTCACTAAAAAGATAAATGCAAAAAAGCGGCGTCCTGTGGTACAATAAGTTAACAGTGCATTTCAGACAAAAAGAAAGGACAGGACAAAAGTAATGGACAAGATTAAGGAAATCCAGAAGCTTTGCAAAGAAAAAGAAATCCGCATGATCGACTTTAAAATGACGGATATTGACGGACGCTGGCGTCACATTACCATTCCGGTGGAACGGTTCGGGGAGGGCACTTTTACCTATGGAATCGGCTTTGACGGCTCCAATTACGGCTATGCGCCGATTGAAAAAAGTGATATGGTCTTTCTGCCGGATCCGGATACCGCTTATGTGGATCCCTTTGCTGCGGTGCCGACACTGACCATGTGCGGAAATGTCTGCACCATAGGAAAAGGGGAAAACAGGCCCTTTGACCAGTACCCCAAGAACGTAAGCCTGCGGGCCGTTGACTATATGAAAGAAAGCGGCATTGCAGATCGGATGATTATCGGGCCGGAATTTGAATTTTATCTTTTTGACGAGGTGCGTTATGAGGTGACGCCTCAGCAGTGCGGGTATCGGGTAGATACCAGGCAGGCGGACTGGAGCTGCAGCCTGGACAGGCCGGGCAATAACGGCTACGAAGTGCCCTACAAGGGCGGGTACCATGTGGCCGCGCCTCAGGATGTGGGCTATGACCTGCGCAGCCGCATGTGTATGCTGATGGAAGACTGGGGCATCAAGGTGAAATACCATCATCACGAGGTGGGCGGCCCCGGCCAGATGGAGATTGAGGTGGAGCTGGCGGATATGCCTGCCATGGCCGACAATACCATGATTATTAAGTACATTCCTGAATCCGTGAGACTTATTGTCCCGGCACATTGACAACTACATATTTAAC
>CAJTVL010000088.1 GCA_910579425.1 uncultured Lachnospiraceae bacterium
TGAGTTAGACCATAAGATGAGATTTTATTAATCAGCTTAACTTAATGACATTGCTATATATTACTCTCGCAAATCTCCAAGCATGTGCCCCCGGGTATAAAAAATCCCCGAAAGGATTTTTCCTTTCAGGGATTTTTTAACGGGTGAGATTTATCAGTCACCGCATTCTTCCATTAACTTTGCCTTCAGTTCATCCACGTCTACCGTCTGGCCGCTCACTCTTGACTGCTCAGCCGCGTATGCCATAATGTGGCTTTCTATGGAATTTTTAATTGCAGTCCGGCTCTGTGCAGCGCTGTTTTCGAAATTGCCGATAAAGTCTTCCATCAACGACGCGTCTCCCCCTCCGTGACCGGCGCTTGGAATCGCTGTGCGAATCACTTTCTTTTCTACCGGATCAACGGCATTGGAGGAAAATCTGGTAATCTCGATCTGATTGCCGTTGTCCTCCGCACGTATTTCTCCCTGTTCACACATAATTTTCATGGTGCGGCACACCCGGTCCGTGAAACCGCTCAGCGTAAAGCTGGCGTGAATGCCGTTTTTGAATTCGATAATCGTCACCTGATGGTCGCATACCGTATTGTCACAGCGGTATACGCATCTTCCGTAAGGGCCTGTCCGCAGCGCCTCCATAATGCCTTCCTCCGACTGGTCAGGAGTCAGTACGCTGGCCGGCCAAAACCCCCGCACCGGAAGGTAGGCACGGACAGCGTTGTAATGGCACTGCTCTGCAATCCCACAGTCCAGACACCGCGCAGCGCTTCCGGCAGGCGCATTTTCTTCCTTAAAATGTGCCAGGCTTCCGAAGGAGGCAATCTTTTTGGCTTCGCTTCCTGCAAGCCATGCCAGAATATCCATGTCATGACAGGACTTTGCCATGATAATGGGGCTGGTGGTATCGCTTCTTCTCCAGTTTCCGCGCACGAAGGAATGTGCAATATGAAAATTCCCTACATTTTCATTGTGCTGAATGGCAACAATACGTCCAAGCTCCCCTGTATCCAGTACTCTTTTGATCGTACTGAAAAAATCCGTATAGCGAAGCACATGGCATACCGTAATTCTCCTGCCCCGCCTGCCGGCTTCTTCGCTGATACGAAGACATTCTCTGGGATCCGGCGATATGGGCTTCTCCAGAAGAATATCGTAGCCGGCCTCCAATGCCTTCATCGCCTGCGAAAAATGATCCTTATCCAGGGTGGAAATGATAACGGCATCGCAGAGCTTCTCCTCCCGGAAAAACTCTTCCGCATCCTTATACTGCCGCTCCTTCTTTATTGAAAATTTTTCTGCGGCAATCTCTCTTTTTTTCTTATCCGGATCTGCCACTGCAACGATCTCAATTCCTTTCTCAAAACAGGCATACTCCGAATAAATCATCCCCCTTTGTCCCGCACCGATCAAAGCAAGTTTCATTCCCTTCTCCTCCGAATCTTATTTGATATTTTCCCTGTATAAAAGATAACCCGTTTGAAAAAGAATTGTCAATTCCTATCTGTTCAAAACAGGAAATATTTTATATAATAGAAGGAAGCTACAAAGATCCGGGAGCCTTGGTTCCCGATCGTTATTATTTTTAAGGAGAAGACCGATGAAAATAGTTGTTTTAGAAAGAAACAGCGTTGGACTGGACGTTTCCATAGACGGCATAGAGGCACTCGGCGAAGTGACCGTATATCCCAACACCACCAGAGACGATATAGATGGGCGGCTGACAGATGCAGAAATCATAGTTGCAAACAAAGCCCCTCTGAACGAGGAAACCTTAAAGGATGCTTCCAAAGTCAGATTAATCTGCGAATTTGCCACAGGTTACGACAACATCGACCTCGCATACTGCAAAAGCAGAGGGATTAAAGTCGCCAATGTGGTAAACTATTCCACCGACGCAGTGGCGCAGCATACTTTTGCTCTTTGTTTTTATGTCCTTGAAAAACTTCGCCACTACGACGAATATGTGAAATCGGGAGCTTATGGGGCACAGGATCGTTTCTCAAATTTTGACATTCCCTTTACCGAACTGGCAGGAAAAACCTGGGGGATTGTAGGAATGGGAAATATCGGCAGAAAGGTGGCCAGAGTCGCTACAGCTTTCGGCTGCAGAGTTATCTTCTTTTCCGCCTCCGGCAGCAGCACCTGCACGGAATATGAGCGGGTAGATTTTGATACCCTGCTGAAAGAATCCGACTTTTTGTCCCTCCACTGTCCTTTAAGCGACAGAACCAGAGATTTGATTGATCTGGACGCGCTCAGAAAAATGAAAAAGAGCGCCGTTTTGATCAATGTGGCCCGTGGACCGGTGGTAAACGAAAGCGCTTTATATACCGCGCTGACCGAAGGCATCATAGCCGGGGCCGGCCTGGATGTCCTAAGCGCCGAGCCCATCCGCGCAGATAATCCTTTAGGTAAAATCAAAGACAGCGGCAGGCTGATTATCACCCCTCACCTTGCATGGGCAAGTATTGAGGCCCGAAACCGCTGCGTTTCGGAAACCTGCCAAAATATTGAGGCATTTCTTAAGGGAGAGGACAGAAACATCGTCAATCCCTAATGCAGACAAAGAGAAAGGATATTGATTTATCATGGGAATTTTATTACACAATATACTGGCTGTTCTTCCGCAGGAGCAGGAATCTTCTCACGCCGCAGGCCGGTTCTCGAACGAAAAAAATACGGTGAAGGAAACGGATATTTATATTGAAGGCAGCCGCATTGCCGCTATCGGACATAAACCGGAAAATTTTTCGGCCGACAAGATCATTGACGGAAAGGACAAGCTTGCCATCCCGGGGCTTATTAACTGCCATACCCACTCCTATATGTCTTTTATGAGAAATGTAGCGGATGATTTGAGCTTTATGGACTGGCTCTTTGGAAGAATCGACCCCATCGAGCAGAAGATGACGGATGAGGATACCTATTGGGGCGCCTGCCTGGCGATCGTCGAGATGATGAAAAGCGGAACCACCTGCTTCAATGACATGCAGATGAATATTCATCAGACCACCAGGGCCGTAAAGGAATCCGGCATGCGCGCCGTAATCTGCCGGGGACTTGTGGGAAACGGCAATGATGAGGGGGGACAGGAAAGGCTCCGTCAGGCTTATGAAGAAAGGGATGCCGCCAAAGACTGCGACAGGCTCACCTTTATGTTAGGCCCTCATGCTCCCTATACCTGCGATGACGCCTATATGCGCATCGTATCCGAGGAAGCAAAAAAAAGCCGCATGGGAATCCATGTCCATCTTTCGGAAAGCGAAAGCGAAATTCAGCAGATCAAAGAAAAATACGGTCTCTCCCCTATCGAGATGGCCGATCAGAACGGCTTGTTTGACGTACCCGCCATAGCCGCCCACTGTGTGCAGATAACAGACAGTGATATGGACATTCTAAAGCGCCGGGGTGTCAGTGTGGTAACCAATCCCGCCAGCAATATGAAGCTGGGCAATGGCTTTGCGCCTGTTCCCGAAATGCTTGAAAAGGGAATCAATGTCTGTCTGGGCACCGACGGAGCCGCAAGCAATAACAGCCTTAACATGTTCCATGAATTAAACCTTCTGGCCCTGATCCACAAGGGAGTCAACAAAACCCCCCAGTGCATCAGCGCGGAAGAAACTTTCCGTATCGCAACAATAAACGGAGCCAGGGCTCTGGGGCTTGAAAGCGAAACCGGTTCCCTGGAGGAAGGAAAAAAGGCGGACATTGCCATTCTCAACCTGAATACGCCTTCCCTTACTCCCAGGAATAACCTGATTGCCGGACTTTCTTATTCTGCCAACGGTTCCGAAGTCGAAACCGTCATAATAGACGGAAAAATAACCATGGAAGACCGAAAGATCCTGACTTTGGATGAAGAGCTGGTATATCAGAAGGTGAATGAAATCATCGCCCGTATGGGAATCTCCTTTTCGGGTGTTGATCAATAAATGCAAGGGCTCAGGGAACTTAATTCCCTGCCTGAGTAAATGCTGCTAAAGCAGCGGAATGTGAGGAAAAAATGAACAGCGAAATCAGAGACATTAATTTGGCAGAATCCGGAGAACGCAAAATCGAATGGGTAAAAAGAAACTGCGACCTTCTTCGCACCCTGGAAGCAGAATTTGAACAATCCAAACCTTTTGCAGGTAAAAAGATCGCCCTTTCCGTCCATCTGGAGGCCAAAACAGCTTATCTCTGCCTTGTATTGAAGGCAGGCGGCGCCCAGATGTTTGTCACCGGTTCCAATCCTCTGTCCACACAGGACGATGTAGCCGCCGCACTGGTGAAAGCCGGGCTTGAGGTACATGCATGGTACGACTGCACCCCGGAGGAATACGAAAACCATATCCGTCACGTACTGGAAGCCGGCCCCAACATTATTATCGATGACGGCGGCGACCTGGTGAATATGGTCCACACCAAAATGCCGGAACTGATTCCCGCCATTATCGGAGGCTGTGAGGAAACCACGACCGGAATTATCCGTCTGGAAGCCATGAACAGAGCAGGCGAGTTGAAGTTCCCTATGGTAAGAGTGAACAACGCCGACTGTAAACATCTTTTTGACAACCGTTACGGCACCGGCCAATCCGTATGGGACGGCATCAACCGAACCACGAATCTTATCGTTGCCGGAAAAAGGGTAGTCGTTGCCGGCTATGGATGGTGCGGCAAAGGAACCGCTATGCGTGCCAAAGGCCTTGGGGCAAGAGTCATCGTAACGGAAATTGATCCGATCAAAGCCATCGAAGCCGTGATGGATGGATTTGAAGTAATGCCTATGAATGAAGCCGCCAAAGTGGGCGATTTCTTTGTAACCGTGACGGGATGCGACAAGGTCATTGACGAGGAAGATTTCAGGGTAATGAAAGATGGCGCCATTCTCTGTAATGCAGGCCATTTTGACTGTGAGATTGACATGGCAAGGCTTCGGGAGATCGCCGTGGAAACCAGAGAGCAAAGAAAAAATATCATGGGCTATAAGCTCCCCACCGGACAGTGGATCTTCGTCCTGGCAGAGGGACGGCTTGTGAACCTGGCGGCCGGCGACGGGCACCCCGCCGAGATCATGGATATGAGCTTTGCTATTCAGGCTTTATCCGCAAAATATCTGGTAGAGCACGGAAGCGCTCTCACCGAAAAGCTGATCGACGTTCCCAGAGAAGTGGATCAGGATGTGGCAAAGCGAAAGCTTGCTTTCCTCGGCAAAGAGATTGATGTTCTCACTCCCGAGCAGGAAAAGTATTTAAATAGCTATACGCTTTAACAGCGGCAAGAAACCAAAAGGAGGTGCATTTTATGCAAGAAGCTATTAAGATCAGATCCAAAAAACACCCTGACGTGGTTTTGCATACCATTCCGGGACACTTTGTGACACCCAACTCACATGTAAATTACTTTCTGGATATGACCACCCTGAAATCCAGGCTCAGCGAAGCTTCGGCCGCCGCACGGGCGCTGGGTGAACATATCTCGCCAACCACGATTGTGGATACGATCGTCTGCATTGAGGGCTGTGAGATCATTGGCGCTTTGCTGGCGGAGGAACTGACCAAAGCAGGCGTTTATTCCATGAATTCCCACAAGACAATCTATATTGTGACCCCCGAATATGTAAACTCAGGGCAGCTTATCATCAGAGAAAATATGCTTCCAATGATCAAAGGCAAAAATGTGCTTCTGCTTCTGGCCTCTGCCACCACCGGCCAAACTCTTGTTAAGGCGAGCCGTGCGCTTACTTATTACGGAGCTAAAATCAGCGGCATCAGCGCCGTTTTCAGCGCCGCCAACAGTGTCATGGGTATTCCGATCAACGCACTTTTTACAATTGCGGACATTCCCGATTACCGGGCCTATGAGCCTGAAGGCTGCTCCCTGTGCAAAGAGAATGCGCCCATTGACGCCTTTGCAAACGGATTTGGTTATTCCAAGATATAGGAAACGAAATATTTAACCGATTTGGCAAAGAGAGCGAATGTATTCACTTACATTCGCTCTCTGCATTGTTACCGTAAAATTATAGTCTGACGGATATTTAGTTATAATTGTTAATACAAGGCTGGAACATGCTCTTGTTTACGCCGCATAAAGGGCAGCACCAGTCGTCCGGAAGATCCTCAAAAGCTGTTCCCGGTTTGATTCCGTGTTCAGGATCTCCTTTTTCAGGGTCATAGGTATACCCGCAGGGATTACAAAAATATTTCTGCATCGTAATACTCTCCTTTCCTTGTTGTTATTCCTTAGATTATCCATAAGAGAGTCTGTAAATACCTCTCCTTCTGGCCGCCATAAAATTTCGCAAATCTTAGCCGAAATATCTCTTGAGAAGTCCTTCAAACGCTTTTCCGTGTCTGGCCTCATCACGAGCCATCTCATGAACAGTGTCATGGATTGCATCCAGATTCGCTGCCTTAGCTCTCTTGGCAAGATCAAATTTGCCGGCAGTAGCGCCGTTTTCAGCCTCTACTCTCATCTCGAGGTTTTTCTTGGTGGAATCGGTAACTACTTCGCCCAGCAGCTCTGCAAATTTAGCGGCATGCTCCGCTTCCTCATAAGCAGCCTTTTCCCAGTACAGGCCAATTTCAGGATATCCTTCTCTGTGTGCAACTCTTGCCATTGCAAGGTACATACCAACCTCTGTACATTCACCGTTAAAGTTCGCTCTAAGGTCAGCCATAATATCCTCGCTTGCGCCCTGGGCCACCCCTACTACATGCTCTGCAGCCCATGTCATCTCCGCTCCCTGAGCAGTAAATTTTTCGGCGGGCGCATTACAAACAGGACACTTTTCCGGTGCTGCATCTCCCTCATGAACATAACCACATACCTGACATACAAATTTCATAGTTCTATCTCCTTTTCTTTAATAAAATTAATATATCTAATGCAATCTGACAAGCAGATCGGCATTTATCCCCTGATGCAATCGCCGCAACGGCCACAAAAATAGGTGATCTGGCCCACAATTTCACCTGCAAATTCTTCTCTTGCCGCTTCCGTCAACTCCTGCGTAAACGGAAGCTCTAAATCTGTGACACATCCGCATTCGGAACAAATAAAATGATAGTGCGGCGAAATATCATAATCAAAATGATCCACGCCGTCCCCCACCCGAAGCCTTGCAATCTCTCCCATATCTGCAAGAAGGGTTAAATTCCGGTATACCGTACCCAAACTGATATTGGGAAAACTCTGCCGAACCCCTGCATATACAACATCTGCAGTGGGGTGATCCTTTCTGGAGGCCAGAAATTCCTTTATGGAATCCCGCTGTCTGCTGTGCTTCAGATTCATATAAGTTCCTCTCCGATAATAAAAACAGTAACTATTATTATTTTTATTATATGATCTTTTGGGCCAAAGTCAAGAGAAAACTATTCCAATATATTGCTGGTGATATAATCAATGCCCCACTCTGCCAGCCTCCCGGCGTCGGCAGGTTCGTCTACCGTCCAGCAGTTCACCTCTATGCCATGCTCATGCATGAGCTCCAGCCCTGCTTTCGTCAGCGCCGGATAATAGATGTCCAAATCAAGCCCCCATGGCTCCAATAAGGGAAGCATTTTCTCATCGGCCGCATCCATGGTCAGAAACTGAAGCTTTGCCTCCGGCAGAAGACGGCGCAGCTCCACCAGATTTTCGTGGGCAAAGGAAATAAAAATCACATTCTCCAGCCAGCCCTCTTTGCGGATCTCGCTTACTATTCCCGCGATCGCATCTGGCGTCATAGAATTTTTGAGTTCCAGTACGCCGGCCTTTTCATATTTTCGGCAGATACCCACATACTCCCGCAAAACAGGAATCCTGAGATCACTCCTGGTCCCGGCGCCGCCATCTGCGTCTATAAGCAGCATATCACGCAGGATTTTGGAATCCGTCTCCTCTATCGTGTACTTCTTTGCTCCTACCCTTTCCGTATCGTCATCATGGAATATGATAAAGGCGCCGTCGGCACTGACATGGACGTCTGTCTCTATTCCAAAATAACTGCGGTTTCCGGCTGCCACAAAGGCCGCGCAGGTATTTTCCGTCTCCAGTCCGCTGACGCCCCGATGAGCAATCATTTTCACCTGCGCAGTTTTCTCAAATTTAATCGTATTCATTCCTTTTGTCCTCCCCCTTATGTCTCTATGATCATACTACAATATGATCTTCCCTTCAAGCCAATTCCCCCGGCATCGGGAACTTTTTCAGGCTGCCCCGGACTGCTTTTTGCCTGCGGAATGCTTTATAAAATTTTTAGAGTTTCCTCTATTCTTTAATATCCCTCTTCCTCCGCCTTATGTTATAATACGTTTTAGGGAATTCTGTCTTCTGCGCCGGTTCCCCAAAGATAACATATTCGGCTGTACGTGAGGCTCATCATGAAATTTAAAACCAGACTGATCATCACATTTCTCACAATTATCCTGCTGCCGCTGGTACTCGCCTGCACGGCTTTTCTCTGCATCGGCGCTTATCTGATTCATGAGCAGGAGGAGTATGGTTTCCGCAACAATGACTATAATATGTTAATTGACCCTACCCAGGTATTTCAGATAATTTCTGACGAAATTTTTCTGGAGGTAGGAAATATCCTGGACCAGGAACCTGCCGCCCTGGAAAATCCCGAGGTTCTGGCAAGCATTAACGAGCAGATCGTAAACAGATCTTCTTATATTATGGTTCGGAAACAGGATACGCTTTACTATGCCGGAAACGAGCTTGCCGCCCGGCAAATCTTTGATATACTTCCGGAATTTGAGGAAGCGAATGTCAGAAAGCAGCAGAACCAGAGTATTTACTATGATTCCATGAAAAAGCTGGTGCGTCAGATGGATTTCTATTTTCTTGACGGCAGCGAAGGCAGCTTTTTCATCATTACCCGCGCAAACCATATCCTGTCCAGAAAGCTTTTCGTGGATATGGCCATTGCCATCATGGTCATCCTGATCTTTACCAGCCTATTTCTGACAAACTGGATCAGCAGAGGGGTTTTTGTCCCAATCAACCAGCTCAACATCGCCATGCAGAACATCGCGGAGGGCAACCTGGAATATATGCTTCCGGATAAGGATGACGGAGAAATCGGCGAGCTGTACCGTAATTATGAGGATATGCGGCTCCGCCTTAAAGAATCCACCGATGAAAAAATCCTGGCGGAAAAACAAAACAAAGAGCTGGTCAGCAATATCTCCCACGACCTGAAAACCCCCATCACCGCCATTAAGGGATACGTGGAGGGAATCATGGACGGCGTGGCGGACACGCCGGAAAAAATGGACAAATATATCAGAACCATATATAATAAAGCCATGGATATGGATCGGCTGATCAATGAGCTGACTGTGTATTCAGGCATTGATTCCAACAGAATCCCTTATCATTTCCACAAAATAAATATTTCTGAATATTTCGGGGACTGTATTGAAGAGGTAGGCCTGGATTTGGAATCCAAAAATATTGCCCTGGATTATTCCAATCTGGTCGCACCCGAGACGCTTATCATTGCCGACCCGGAGCAGTTAAAGAGAGTAATCAATAATATTATAGGAAACAGTATTAAATATCTTGATAAACCCAAAGGCCAGATCGACATTCGCATACTGGATGAGCTGGATTCCATACGGGTTGAAATAGAAGACAACGGAAAGGGAATCGCCGCCAAAGACCTGCCCAAAATCTTTGAACGCTTCTATCGGACGGACACCTCCAGGAATTCCGCTCAGGGTGGAAGCGGTATCGGTCTTTCCATTGTCAAAAAGATTATTGAAGATCATGGCGGCTATATCTGGGCAACCAGCAAAGAGGGAGAAGGCACCTGCATGCATTTTGTAATACGGAAATATCAGGAAGCGGAATAAAACAGGAGGAAATACAGATGAGCAAAATTTTAATTATTGAAGATGAAGAATCCATCGCCGATCTGGAAAAGGATTATCTGGAGCTGAGCGGCTTCGAGGTAGAAATTTGCAACGAAGGCGACACTGGCTTAAAGGCCGCCTTATCCAAAGAATTTGACCTGATTGTCCTTGATCTGATGCTGCCCGGAATGGACGGCTTTGAGATCTGCAGACATATCCGGGAGGAGAAAAACATTCCTGTCATCATGGTGTCAGCCAAAAAGGACGATATTGACAAAATCCGCGGCCTGGGCCTGGGCGCCGACGACTATATGACCAAGCCCTTCAGCCCCAGCGAGCTGGTAGCCCGGGTAAAAGCCCACATGGCAAGATACAACCGTCTGGTTGGCTCCAGCCAGAAGAACAACGACATTATAGAGATCCGCGGCATCCGCATTGACAAAACCGCGCGCAGAGTGATTGTTGACGGCACGGAAAAAGCCTTTACCGGCAAGGAATTCGATCTGCTCACCTTCCTTGCCGAACATCCTAATCATGTATATACCAAGGAAGAACTCTTCCGTGAAATCTGGGATATGGATTCCATCGGAGACATTGCAACCGTCACCGTGCATATCAAGAAAATACGCGAAAAAATAGAGTATGATTCCGCCAAACCACAATATATCGAGACAATCTGGGGCGTGGGCTACAGATTTAAGGTCTGAGATACGGAAAGCTGGGATATTCGGTGCTTAAAAACATTCTATTTGAAGATCAACATATCATCGTCGTTTATAAACCGGCCGGAATCGCCACCCAGACGGCCAGGGTCGGCCAGCAGGACATGGTCAGCGAATTGAAAAATTATCTGGCCGGAAAGCCCGCAGATAAGTCCGGCGCAGAGCCTTACCTGGGCATCGTTCACCGATTAGACCAGCCGGTTTCCGGCCTGTTGGTATTTGGAAAAACAAAAGCCTCTGCAGCAGATCTGAGCAGGCAGATCACCCATGGACAAATGCAAAAATATTATCACGCAGTAGTCCTTGGCTCGCCCGCAGCCGCCCGGGGACGGTTAGAGGATTATCTCTATAAGGATGCCAGGGCCAATCAATCCCTGATCGTAAAAGAGGGATTTCCCGGCTCTCAAAAAGCGGTTTTAGATTATAAGCTGATACAGACTCTAATGGTACTTGAGGAAGAGCGCGGCTACAGGCAATATCGGGATTACGCCCGTCATATTACGGCCGGGCAGCCTGCTTCTTTTCCCCAAAAACAGTTAATCTCTCTCTTAGAGATCCTGCTGATCACCGGAAGGCATCATCAAATACGCGCCCAGATGGCTCATGCGGATATGCCTTTGATCGGCGATAGCAAATACGGCACATGCTTTTCCAAAACCCTCAGTCAGAAAACGGGATGCCGGAATGTGGCTTTATGTGCCGACAAACTGATTTTTTATCACCCTGTAACTCATGAAGAAATTTCCTTCGAAAAGAAACCGGAAGCAGAAATATTTCTTCCTTTCTTTACCAGCGGAATTTAGAAACAGTCCATCATATTTCATCCGAAATTACCCATACTACCAATAGCGGTCAGAAAATTGGAAAAGTGTGGGTGATTTTTATGTTTGGAATCAAAATGACGCAAACCGGAAAGAAATATTTTACAGCGGTGATTGTAATTTTTCTGGTTTATCTTGCCATGAAATATGTCAGTCCCATTGCCTCCCCCTTCCTTCTTGCCCTGCTTCTATCCGGTCTTCTCAACCCCCTGGCATCGGCCCTCCACAAGAAAATCAAAATAAAAAAATCTGTTCTGGCGGGAATCATACTCTTTCTTATTTCCATTATTTTTATCGTTGCCGTTTGGCTACTGCTCTCCGCCCTTTTTACAGGCGGCGGAAAATTAGCCTGCCAAATGCCCGATTACCAGGAAGAGCTTAGTATGCTGCTTTGTAATTGCTGTGAGATGATCGAGCGGCAGTTCGGGGTAGACGGGATGCAAATAGAGCAGTTTGTTCTGGAACAGGTAAATATTCTGGTAGAAAATCTGGAAGTAAATATTTTGCCTGCAGTTATGGGAAAATCCATGGATTACGCCAAAAACATAGCGGGCTTTGTCAGCTTTCTCGTAGTCATGATAATCGCTGCGCTTCTGATTATCAAGGATTATGACCGGTTAATGGAAAGATTGAATGAGGAAAAGGACTTCAAGGCCGTGCGGGAGGTTGGCATAAAAATTATTTTTTACATCAAAACCTTTATCAGAGCCCAGTTCATCATTCTCTGTATTATCAGTACCCTGTGCGCTGTTGTGTTAACGCTGAGCGGCTTAAAGGGCGGTATTATTTACGGACTGGTCACAGGGCTTATGGATATGCTCCCTTTTATCGGTACGGGCATCATGCTCATCCCGCTAGCTCTTTATCAATTGATAGGCGGAAATTATCTCCAGGCCTTTCTCTGTTTTGCCCTCTATGCCGTATGCGCCCTGGTCCGGGAATTTCTGGAGCCAAAGCTGATCGGAGACCGCGTCGGCGTCTGGCCCGTGGGGATCTTATTTGCCGTTTTTGCGGGGCTTCATTTGTTTGGAATCTGGGGGATTATTAAGGGCCCCCTTTCTCTGGTGATTATCTGCGAAACCTGTAAATATTTGTGGGATTTGCAGGCCCGTTCAGCCGAGTCTTCTTATGGCGAAAATACGGCCTTTTCTTCCGAGGATTAGGTGATCTTGCAGTCTTTTTGCTTCCCTGCTATAATCAGTTAAAAAGAAAGCAGGGAATTCTATTGGCTAAAAAAGCGGGAAATTTGTTTACAACTGCATACCTGTTATTGATCTTCGGCGTATATCCTTTCTATATGAAAGAGGGATACGTGGATATAGGCAAGGCAAAATATCATTTTTTCCTCTACAGCTCCCTTGCCGCGGTCGGAATCCTGTCCTTAACCGGTATTGTCTGCAAAATCCAAAAGCTGCTCTTACAGTGCCGGCAAAAGCAGGCTCCTTCCCTGGATTTAAACGGCCTCTCCCTTACCGACCTTCTGGTAATGCTCTTCGCCGCAGAGCTTTTTCTTTCCTTTGCGCGCTCCGATTACCCCAGGGAGGCCTTTTGGGGAACAGAAGGCTGGTATATGGGGTTGATTCTTTTCCTTACGCTGTGCAGCCTGTATTTTCTCATATCCAGATTCCGGGCTAACGGTAAACTGATCCTGTATACCGGGATGGCGGCATCCGGAGCTGTTTTTCTATTGGGCATCCTGGATCGTTTTTCCTTTTATCTGATTCCTTTAAAAATCCGCCAGCCGGGCTTTATCTCAACCCTTGGAAATATTAACTGGTTCTGCGGATACCTCTCGGTCCTTGCCCCCTTGGGTATCTGCCCCCTTATTTTTTCTGAGCAAAGCGCCAGTCCCTCCCCAAAAAAGAGGCTGATATATTCTGTCTATACCGTGCTTGCTTTCACGGCAGGCTTCTGTCAGGGCAGCGACAGTATCCTCCTCTTTTGGGCCGCCCTGCTGTTTCTCCTTCTGTGGGTCGCCTCCTCCAATGCGTCATGGCTTGTCAACTGCCTTTTGTCCGTTTCCCTCTGGTGCTTTTCCGCCTCTGCGGTGAGGATATTATTCCGTGTGTTTCCGGGCGGATACAATTATGAGACAAATAACCTGTGCCTGTTTTTAGTTCATTCCAACACAGTCCTTTTCACCGGCTGCTTTACCTTTTTCCTGTTCCTATTTCTCAGGGAACGAAGCGGAAACCGCAGCCTGAAAAAACCTGTCCGCACAATACTGGCCTTTTTAGTGACCCTCTGCTTTCTCCTGTGGCTGCTTTTAGCCCTAAAAAACACAAAGGAGGGCATCCCTTTCCTCTCCCAAAGCAGCTTATTTTTACTGAACTCCTCCTGGGGAAACGGCAGAGGCGCCGCCTTAAAGGCAGGATGGGATTTATTTCGCCAAATGCCTTTCTCCCAAAAAATGCTGGGCGCGGGCCCGGACTGTTTTTCCTCCCTGGCCTATTCCCTGCCGGAGCTGGCCGCTGAGTTGAATGCTGCTTTCGGAGGAAGCCGGCTGACAAACTCCCACAACGAGCTGCTCACCAGCCTGGTAAATACGGGAATAGCAGGTACTTTTCTTTACCTGGGAATCCAGCTTTCTTTCATGGCAAGATGCCTGAAAAGGAAAACGGAAGCCGACGCCCTGTATCCTATGGCCGCGTGCGTATTCTGTTATCTGATTCACAACCTGGTGAGCTTTTCCCAGGTACTGAATCTCCCCTTTCTTTTTCTCATCCTGGGAATGGGGGAGGGCGTCCTGCGCAGCAGCAGATTTTCCCCATAAACAGTTGACAAACAGAAAAATTTTATCTACAATCAGGATATTGCAACGGCCGGCGATAACGGTTTGATATTTCAACATTAAGCAGGGTGGTACCGCTGGATTCCGGTCCCTTATGGGATGGAGAGGGCGGTCCACCCTTTCGTTATGGCATTTAAGAACAGGAGGACAAAATGGCAGAAAAAAAATTAGTAGAAGCAATCACATCCATGAATGAGGATTTTGCCCAGTGGTATACGGATGTGGTGACAAAGGCGGGGTTAATCGATTACTCCAATGTAAAGGGCTGTATGGTGATTAAACCTGCAGGATATGCAATCTGGGAAAATATTCAGAAACGGCTGGATGAGCGCTTTAAAGCTGCAGGGGTAGAAAATGTATATATGCCTATGTTCATTCCCGAAAGCCTGCTGCAAAAAGAGAAGGATCATGTGGAAGGCTTTGCGCCTGAGGTTGCATGGGTTACCCATGGAGGATTAAACCCTCTTCAGGAAAGAATGTGTGTCAGGCCTACCTCCGAAACCCTTTTCTGTGATTTTTATAAAGGCGATATTCACTCTTACCGGGATTTGCCCAGAGTCTATAATCAGTGGTGCAGCGTTGTCCGCTGGGAAAAGGAAACAAGGCCTTTCCTCCGCTCACGCGAATTTCTGTGGCAGGAAGGCCACACCGCTCACGCTACGGCCCAGGAGGCACAGGAGCGGACAGAACAGATGCTGAACCTTTATGCGGATTTTTGTGAGGAGGTTCTTGCCATCCCTGTTGTTAAGGGGCGGAAAACCGAAAAAGAAAAATTCGCCGGAGCAAAAGCCACTTACACCATAGAAGCTTTGATGCATGACGGCAAGGCCCTGCAGTCCGGAACAAGCCACAACTTCGGAGACGGCTTTGCCAAAGCCTTCGGCATTCAGTTTACCGACAGAGACAATCAATTAAAATATGTACATCAAACCTCCTGGGGCGTATCCACCAGAATCATCGGCGCCATCATTATGGTACACGGGGATGATTCCGGACTGGTTCTCCCTCCTGAAATTGCCCCTACTCAGGTAATGATCATTCCGATTCAGCAGAAGAAGGATGGGGTTCTTGAGAAGGCTTATGAGCTGCGGGGTAAGCTTGGCGGCTTCCGGGTAAAAGTTGACGACAGTGATAAAAGCCCCGGCTGGAAATTCTCAGAGCAGGAAATGCGCGGGATCCCTCTGCGGGTAGAAATCGGTCCTAAGGATATAGAGGCCGGTAAATGCATCGTCTGCCGCCGCGACACCGTGGAAAAGCTTGAGGTTCCTCTTGCAGAGCTGGAGAAAACCATTGCAGAGCTTCTGACCGCGGTTCAGCGCGACATGCTGGCAAAAGCCAGACATCATCTGGAGGAACACACCTACACGGCAGCCTCCAAAGAAGAATTTGAAGCCGTCTTTGCAGAGAAATCAGGTTTTGTAAAAGCCATGTGGTGCGGAGAGCAGGCCTGCGAGGACGCCATAAAGGAAAGCATGGGCGTTACCAGCCGCTGTATGCCTTTTGAGCAGGAAACCCTTTCCGATACCTGTGTATGCTGCGGTAAGAAAGCGAAAAAAATGGTTTATTGGGGAAAAGCCTATTAAGCATTTATAAGGAAGGAAAAAATGTCTGAAGCGCTCACCATTTTACTGCCCGAAAAAGTCAGATACATTATTCACAGAATCACACAGGCCGGCTATGAAGCTTATGCTGTAGGCGGCTGTGTCCGTGATTCTGTTTTAGGCAGAAAGCCGGACGACTGGGATATTACCACGTCTGCCTCTCCCCGTCAGATCAAAGGCCTCTTCGAGCGGACCTTAGATACCGGCTTAAAGCACGGAACCGTAACCGTCATGCTGGGTCAGGAAGGCTTCGAGGTGACGACCTACCGCATCGACGGTGATTACGAAGATGGGCGGCACCCCAAAGAAGTCACCTTCACAGCCAGCCTTTTGGAAGACTT
>CAJTVL010000089.1 GCA_910579425.1 uncultured Lachnospiraceae bacterium
TATAAATTTTTCAAAGTTCACAAATTTCTGCTTGACTTTTTATTTGCAGACTTTCCCGGTTGTACTAAAGACTCCTATTGATTCGCTCCTTCACCTCTCGGCTACTATGACCTCGGCTGACTTCTGTACGTTCAATATTATCTCACGATAATGGTTATCCCTTTCAGGACGTATCGTACAGACCTCCCCGGGTACCACACGTTTCTTTCTCTCCATCTATCTGCCACATTTACCATACATGATTCCGTGTAGTTATTGGGCTTCAACTTGTGAGGCAGTCTTACCCTCATGCATAGCCTGATGTGATTTCTGTTCGTCAGACCAGAGATTTGCCCATGGGTTAGTATGTTCCCCATATCCGGCTTCCTTCAGATTCCACCTCACGATGGACACCCTTGCCTTCGGCTATATCCTTCCCACTACCGGGCGGATTCCGGACTTGCACCGGTTAGAAACGTGCGCCGCCGGGCGCACAAGTAAAAACTCCAATTTGCCGGCGGTGATGCTGCAGCTCAACCGCCCGGCGAATTGCCGCGTCTGATTCTCTCAGCAGGTTATTGTAATCGGTATTCCCTCACATTATGATAAATGCATGACAATTCCCGGCAGTCATTACCTGACGGGACATTGCCCATGAAAGGCCAAAATCTGAAAGGAGACTGTAACGTTTATGAAACCGATCTATAGCGGAAAAGCAAGAGAAATCTACGACATTTCCGGGGAGCATCTGATCATTGTAACAACTGACAGAATATCCGCCTTTGACAACATCTTACCTATGCCTGTGAAAGGCAAAGGAATCGTGCTGAACACGCTGTCAAACTTCTGGTTTGAGAAAACCGGAAACATCGTGCCTGAAAGCATTCTGCTCCGGACACAGGCCCTTTATCAGGAATGTCTGCACAGATTAACTAAAGGCTGAAGGTCATCATCCCCAGCTTGGACACAATAATCTCCCTCACCAGCATCCCTTTTGCCTTTTTTCTGGCAAGGTTGATTCCCGCCAGCTCCTTCAGGGAATAGACCTTCTCCTGATATACAAATTTCTCCCGGGAGACAGTCCCTAATGCCTGACCTGACTTATTTCCAAAGATCCGTCGGCTTTGCTTTTTGGGTGTCTGCTCCTGCACCTTAATCTGTATTTTCAACTGGGAAAATACGCCGTATAAAAAGGTGTCCTCCTCCAGATAATAAAACTGGCTCTCCAGGGTAGTCTCCGGCGAGGCCTCCTTCAGCACATATTGGGAGAGGATCGCTTTCAATTTAAAAGGAACCAATTCCTGGGCCAGCAATTCCTCATAGGAAAAGCCGGCTCCCAGGTAAAGGCTCCCCACATCCTGCAGTACATATTTAAAGTCGTCATATCGGGTCATGTCTTGTGCTATTTTCATCCTCTCACCAGATCCTCTATGGTAAAACCGCTCATACGCATGGCGTCCTCTATATCCTCCAGCTCTATTCCGGTTTCCTGGGAAAGCTCCCTTGCCGTAACCTTTCTGTGCAGCTCTTCTGCAAGCTCCCTTGCCTTCCCGGCCACCAGGTTCACACGCTCTGCCACCTTCTTGTCCTTGTCCGTCTCCTGAAGATTCTCGGTGATACAATCCTCCATGGCATCCATCACCATTTTCATCAGCATTCCTTCCGCTTCTGCGGCATTCTCCAGAGCGCCCAGCATGCTCACCCCCATGGTCAGGGCTAAATTCCCCTCTCCGATCAAATCCTCCAAAAATACCCCCTGCCCTGTGTAGAGCTTGGCCACCTCCGTAACCTGGGGCAGAAAAACGGAAATCAGCCTCTGCTGAGCCTGCGGCTCCCCCGCCATAGCAGAGAGGATAAGAGCCTCTTTCTCTCCGCCGCTGACCGGCTCCGCCTGCAGAACATCTTTTTTGTATTCTTCCAGATAGCTGCACTCTTCCTCCGAAAGATATTCGTCCGCATCCACCGGCTCTCCAATGCCGATCTTATGCTTTTTCAGGTAATCGAAGACCAGGGCAAGCTGCTCCTCCGATAAGGACAGACTCCCAAAGGCTTCCCTTACCTGAGCCTCTGCAATACAGTTTTGCTGTTTTTTCGCCTGCTTTTTTACCTCTTCCAGGGTTTTGGCGAAAAGAATTTCCTGATTATCTCCCATAAAAATATCCTCTGTTGATTTTGACGGTTTAATTCACCTTAATGTGGGTGTGGGTAAAAATATGATCCTGGCAATATTCATAATTCCCCTGGCATTTGGAACAAAACCGGAATTCCAGCTCCGGATTGGTTTCCTCCGTCCTGCCGCACACGGCGCATTTATGCCGGGTGATTCTGGTGGTCTTTTTCACTTCCCGCTTAAATTCCTGTCTGCGCCTGGCCTGCCTGGGCGTCATATGAACCTGCCCTCTGCCGGTTATGAAAAATACAATAAAATTCATCAGGGAAGCGGCGATCACAAACTGATCCGCGATGGAACCCATCAAAAACTGATAGACCAGAAACGCCCCGTAAATAATGCCCAGAATCTTTATCCTGATCGGGAGCAGGAAGAACATCAGCACCTGCATATTGGGGTATGTGCTGGCAAAGGCCAGGAAAATCGACATATTCACATAATAAGTGCTGAATCCCCGGGCAAGATTTTCGGAGACGTCCATCCCCCAAAGGGCGTAAAGAGCCAGCTTCGTGTCCACCTCATTTTGAAAGACGGCCGTGTAGCCGAACAAAAGGAAAGCACCCAATATGGTAAAGAGCACCCCCGAAAAGATATAAACATTATAGCGGTAGGTTCCCCAGGTCCGCTCTAAGGTAGTGCCCAGGGAATAATAAAAATACAGCATTAAAAGGGTAAAAAAGTCAAACCCGGAAGGCGGCACAATCAGCCATGTCACCAGCCGCCAGATCTGTCCGCGGAAAATGATTTCGTAGGGATTCAGATACAGATAATTCAGCATATATGGATTCGTAAACTGGATCAGATACCCGCATGCATAGCAGATAATCAAAACAAGCGATAAATTTTTAACCGCGTATTTTCCAAACTTTTTTTCAAAATTACTCGTGAATTTCATTGCCCCGCCTCTCCTTTAACAGGCTGAAACTGTCAACCCTCTGCCTGTTGATTCATGAACCGTTCTGAAACTTCATATATTTTATCATTCTTATTTTCAATTGTAAATAAAGCCGCTTATATTTTAGAATTTTTAAGTTTTAAAGAAATATTTCTTTACAAAATGTTTAGGTTTCCCCGATTGCTTTTTAAAAATCCCTGTCGTATAATATCTACGCATGTCAAAAAATGCAATGCATAAATGTAAAGTTAATAACGAAAGGCGGTAGGTCATGGAGAATCAATCCTTTGCACTTGGCATTGACATTGGATCCACCACTGTCAAAATCGCCATATTAGATGATGCAAATCACATTCTTTTTTCAGATTATCAAAGACATTTTGCCAATATAAAAGAAACTCTTTCCGATTTACTTTTCAAAGCCTATAAACAGCTTGGAAATTTAAGGCTGCACCCTGTCATCACCGGTTCCGGCGGGCTGACCCTTGCCAACCACCTTGGCTTTCCCTTTGTCCAGGAGGTGATTGCGGTTGCCACGGCTCTCAAGGAGCTGGCTCCCCAAACGGATGTGGCGATCGAGTTAGGCGGCGAGGATGCCAAGATCATTTACTTCGAGGGCGGCAACGTAGAGCAGCGCATGAACGGCATCTGCGCAGGCGGCACAGGCTCCTTTATTGATCAGATGGCATCCCTTCTGCAGACGGACGCCTGCGGCATCAACGAATATGCCAAAAATTACCATCTGCTTTATACCATTGCCGCCAGATGCGGGGTGTTTGCCAAATCTGACATCCAGCCTCTGGTCAACGACGGCGCCACCAAGGAGGACTTGTCCGCCTCCATTTTCCAGGCAGTAGTCAACCAGACCATCAGCGGACTTGCCTGCGGGAAGCCGATCCGCGGGCATGTGGCTTTCTTAGGAGGGCCGCTGCATTTCCTTTCCGAGTTGAAAACGGCCTTTATCCGCACTCTGAAGCTGGATTCGGAGCATATTGTAGAAACGGAGCACTCTCATCTTTTTGCGGCCATCGGCTCTGCCATGAACGCCAAAGAAGAAATCTCCTTTCTCATGGAAGAGATGAACCAAAAGCTCTCTTCCGACATTAAAATGGAATTTGAGGTAGAGCGGATGGAGCCCCTGTTTTCTTCCCCGGAAGAATATGAGGGCTTCAAATCCCGTCACGCCAGACATCACGTACAGTCCGGCCCTCTTGCAGACTATCGCGGCAACTGTTATCTGGGCATCGACGCCGGCTCTACCACCACCAAGGTTGCCCTTGTGGGAGAGGACGGCTCTTTGCTTTACTCCTTTTACAGCAGCAACGACGGCAGCCCCTTAAAGACGGCCATCCGCGCCATCCGGGAAATCTATTCCCTTCTTCCGAAGGATGCGTCTATTGTCCGCTCCTGCTCCACCGGATACGGGGAAGCTTTGATGAAAGCCGCTTTCCTTTTGGACGACGGGGAGGTGGAAACGGTAGCCCATTACTATGCCGCCGCTTTCTTTGACCCGGAGGTAGACTGTATCCTGGACATCGGCGGCCAGGATATGAAATGTATTAAGATCAAAAACCGCACCGTGGACAGCGTACAGCTCAACGAGGCCTGTTCCTCGGGCTGCGGTTCTTTTATAGAAACCTTTGCCAAGTCCCTGAACTACTCCGTGGAGGACTTTGCCAAAGCGGCCCTTTTTGCGGAGCATCCCATTGACCTGGGCACCCGGTGTACCGTATTTATGAATTCCAAGGTAAAGCAGGCGCAAAAGGAGGGCGCCTCCGTGCCGGATATTTCTGCCGGTCTGGCTTACTCTGTCATCAAAAACGCCCTCTTTAAGGTAATCAAGGTTTCCGATGCCTCCGCCCTGGGGAAAAATATCGTCGTGCAGGGAGGCACCTTTTATAACGACGCGGTTCTGCGCAGCTTTGAAAAGATTGCCAAATGCAAGGCCATCCGTCCCGATATTGCCGGAATCATGGGCGCTTTCGGCGCCGCCCTGATCGCCAGAGAACGCTTCTGTGAGGGCTATGAGACTTCCATGCTCTCCTTCGAAAAAATTAATAACCTGCAGTTTGAGACCAGCATGGCCAAATGTAAGGGCTGCACCAATAACTGCCGGCTGACCATCAACCGTTTTACGGGAGGGCGTCAGTACATATCCGGCAACCGCTGTGAGCGGGGCCTTGGAAAGCAGAAAAACGAAAACAATGTGCCTAATCTCTTTGAGTTTAAGCTGAGCCGGATCTTCGGCTATGAGCCCCTTGCCGCCGACGAAGCCCCGAGAGGCACCGTGGGAATTCCCCGGGCCCTGAACATGTACGAGGATTATCCTTTCTGGGCCGTTTTCTTCAAAAAACTGGGCTACAGGGTGGTGCTCTCTCCCCTCTCCAACCGGAAAATTTACGAGCTGGGCATCGAGTCCATTCCCAGTGAGTCCGAGTGCTATCCCGCCAAGCTTGTCCATGGGCATGTGAGCTGGCTGATCAGCCAGAAGGTGGATTTCATCTTTTATCCCGCCCTCTTTTATGAGCGGAATGAATTTGAGGAAGCGAACAACCATTATAACTGCCCGATCGTCACCTCCTACTCCGAAAACATCAAAAACAATGTGGAGGAAATCGGGGCGGGAAAAATCAGGCTGCGCAATCCCTTTATGTCCTTTCAGAATTTAAAAACCGTCTCCGAGGCTCTCGCCAGAGAATTTTCGGAGCTTCCGGTAGAAGAGGTGCTGGAGGCGGCCCGGCTTGGCTGGGAGGAACTTGCAAGGGCAAGGAAGGATATGCAGAATAAAGGGGAGGAAGTGCTCTCCTATCTGGGAAAAACAGGAAAGCGTGGGATTGTGTTGGCCGGCAGGCCCTACCACATTGACCCGGAAATCCACCATGGCATCCCGGAGCTGATCACCTCCTATGATATTGCGGTTTTGACGGAGGATTCCATCTCCCATCTGGCGAAACCGGAGCGTCCCTTAATCGTATCCGACCAGTGGATGTACCACTCCCGCCTTTATGCCGCCGCCAGCTATGTGAAAACGGTAGAAAATCTGGACCTGATCCAGTTAAATTCCTTTGGCTGCGGTCTGGACGCGGTAACCACCGACCAGGTAAACGATATTCTGGCCGGTTCGGATAAGATTTATACCTGCCTGAAAATCGACGAGGTGAACAATTTAGGCGCCGCCCGGATTCGGATCCGTTCCCTTCTCTCCGCCATCCGGGTCAGGGAAAAGAACAACCAGCAGCGCGCCATCCGTTCCTCTGCCATCAACAAGGTCAAGTTCACGGAAGAAATGCGCTCGAATTATACGATCCTGTGTCCCCAGATGTCGCCGATTCATTTTGATCTTCTTGAGCCTGCCTTTAATGCTTGCGGCTACCACTTTGAGGTGCTTTCCAATGACAACAAACAGGCTGTGGACATGGGTCTTAAATACGTAAACAATGACGCCTGTTATCCTTCTCTTATCGTGGTCGGACAGATTATGGATGCCTTATTGTCGGGCAAATATGATCTTTCGAAAACAGCCGTTATTATCACCCAGACCGGGGGAGGCTGCCGGGCGACCAACTATATCGGATTTATCCGACGTGCCCTTGAAAAGGCCGATATGGCCCATATCCCTGTTATTTCCTTAAATCTGGGAGGGATCGAGTCAAATCCGGGCTTTCATATCAATCTTGATTTACTTACCCGGGCTGCCTACGGCGCAGTGTTCGGCGATATTTTTATGCGCTGTATTTACCGTATGCGCCCTTACGAAAAAGAAAAGGGAAGCGTGGAGGCCCTTCATCAGAAATGGCTGAAAAAATGTCGGGAGTTTGTGACCTCCAGGCACATGAGTTTTTTCACCTTCCGGAAAATGTGCCGGCAGATCATCGAGGAATTTGACGCCGTCCCTGTCACACAGGAACAAAAGCCCAAGGTCGGAATCGTGGGAGAAATCCTTGTGAAATTCGCTCCTGCCGCCAACAATCACCTGGTTGACCTGCTGGAATCGGAAGGGGCCGAGGCTGTGGTTCCCGATCTTCTGGATTTCATGCTCTACTGCTTCTACAATCAGATATACAAGGCGAAGGAGCTGGGAACCAGCAAAAAGGCGGCTCTTTTTTCCCGGGCCGGTATCCAGGCTCTTGAATTCTTACGGAAGGCCGCGTCCAAAGCCTTTCTAAAAAGCGAACACTTCTTTGCGCCCACCAGCATTTACCAGACGGTGGAATACGCAAAGCCCATTGTTTCCATCGGCAACCAGACGGGAGAAGGCTGGTTTCTGACCGGCGAGATGGTGGAGCTGATTCACGAGGGCGTGAATAATATTGTGTGTACCCAGCCCTTTGGCTGCCTGCCCAACCATGTAGTGGGCAAGGGAGTGATCAAGGAACTGCGCAGGCAGTATCCTTCCAGCAACATTGTAGCCATCGACTACGATCCGGGGGCCAGCGAGGTCAATCAGCTCAACAGAATCAAGCTGATGCTCTCCACCGCCCATAAAAATCTGAAAGAAACAAGCTGATTTTGAGAATCAATCATAACGGGGGTTTTTCTTATGATCAAACAGGAAGTAAACGAAATCAAGCGGCTCTATACGCCGAGAAACTGCTCCATCACCCGCATCTGCGGCTGCTATGTGGACGGGGAAAAAAACAAAAAGACGGAATTTAAGGAGGCCTTTCTCTCTCTTCCGGAGGAGGAAATTTTTAAATACTTTGAATTGCTGCGCAAAACCCTTTCCGGCAGCATAGGCAAAAATATGCTGAACCTGGAATTTCCCCTTGCCAGCGAGGAGGAAGGCGGCACTCAGGAATTTCTTTTAAGGCTCCGGGACAGTAAGCTGGGGGACGACGCCCTGGTGGAGGAATTTTATGACCGGGTCATCGGCTCCTATGAATATGTGAGCAATTACCTGATCCTGATCATCCATGACGCCTACGACGTTCCCGGCAAGACCACCGACGGCCTTACCATGGAGGATGCCTCCGACACGGTATATGAGTATCTTCTCTGCTGCCTGTGCCCGGTAAATCTCTCCAAGCCGGGCCTGAGCTATGACGCAGAGGCCAACGAGTTTCACAACCGGATCCGGGACTGGATCGTGGAAATGCCCCAGACCGGCTTTCTCTTCCCTGCCTTTAACGACAGAGGAAGCGATCTTCACAGTACCTTATATTATACCAAAAACCCGGAAGAGCCTCACTCTGAGTTTGTGGACGGGATTTTAGGCGCCGCACTGCCTCTCACCGCGGGGAGCCAGAAGGAAACTTTCCAGACCCTGATTGCGGAAACGCTGGGAGAAGACGCCGAATATGAAGTGGTCAAAAGCATTCACGAAAACCTGACGGAAATGATCGATGAACATAAAGAAATCCCTGAGCCTCTTATGCTGGACAAGAAGCAGGTAAAGAATCTCCTGGAAAAAAGCGGCGTGGAGGAAGAAAAGCTGACGGATTTTGACAAGCTCTACGACACTGCCGCAGGAGAGGACACTTCCCTTCTGGTGGATAACGTAGCCAGCACCAGAACCTTTGAAGTGAAAACCCCGGATGTGGTGGTAAAGGTGAATCCCGAGCGGGCCGACCTGGTAAACACCATGACGTTGGACGGAAGGCCCTGCCTTGTCATTGAGCTCAGCGACCATGTCGAGGTGAACGGGATTTCGATCAGAAACACGGTAAAAACACCCACAGAATAAGGAGGATCCACATGAATATTCAAATCATCACCGACTCTGCATCAGATATTGTCAATTCCGACCGAAAGGATTTGACCGTCCTTCCCATGACCATCACCTTTGGGGAAACCGAATTTCTTGACGGCATAACCCTCACCCATGAGGAATTTTTTGAAAGGCTCATCGAGAGCGACGCTCTGCCCACCACCAGCCAGATTTCGCCTTTTGCCTTCTCGCAGGCCCTTCAAAAGGCCACGCAGGACGGAAGCTGCGCCATTGTCATTACCATGTCGGGCAAGCTCTCCGGCACTTACCAGAGCGCCTGTATCGCGGCAGAGGAATTTGAGGGAAAAGCCTTTGTGGTGGATTCTGAGAATGTTACCGTAGGGGAAAGGGCTCTGATCGAATATGCCCTGCGTCTTAAGGATGAGGGAAGAACCCCCGAAGAAATCGTACAAGAGCTGAACCTTGCCAAAAAGAGAATTCAGCTCATTGCCCTGTTGGATACCCTTGAATATCTGAAAAAAGGCGGGCGCATCTCCAAAACCGCCGCTCTGGCAGGCAGCGTTTTGTCCATCAAGCCGGTTATCGGAATTGTGGACGGAGAAGTAGCTATGCTTGGAAAGGCAAGAGGCTCCAAGCAGGGGAACAATCTTCTGGCCCAGCACATCCAAAGCGCCGGAGGCATTGATTTTGATATGCCCTTCTTCCTGGGCTATACCGGTTTAACCGATACCCTGTTGCAAAAGTATATCAAGGACAGCGAAGCCCTCTGGATGGAGCACATGGGCGACCTGCCCTCCGGAAATCTGCCAGTGGCCACAGTAGGCGGCACCATCGGCACCCACGTGGGCCCCGGCGGTATTGCAATTGCATTCTTCTCCCCTCATAAGGGATGAGCAAGCTCCTCCAGCACGCCCTCGATCAGGCGTCCGATGGAAGAATCCGTTACGCCCACAATCACATTGTTGCAATGATTCACGGGAATTAATATACGCTTGGCCCGGCTCTGCCCCACCGCCAGGGACATAGCCGGGGTAATTTCGCCGTAGAGCGCATCCGCAACCACAATCCCGATGGGGCCTATGATGACATCTGCCTGACGGCATCCCACAATGACTGCGTTTTCGCCGGTGGCCCCATGATCCGCCCCGGCCCTGAGCATCGCCGTGGTGGCCGCGGAATTTGTCCCCACGGCTGTAATCTCATTCTCCGGAAATCTGTTCTTAAGGGCGGAAACCACCTGCTTTCCAATGCCTCCGCCCTGGGCGTCTATGATAAGGATTTTCATTTAACCCACCTTTTTCCCGTCAATCAATACACATTTCACTTTTGTGGACACCTCAAAGGGACATCCGTCCGTGATCACCAGATCCGCATCCTTGCCCACCTCCAGAGAACCTACTCTGTCGGCAATGCCCGCATGCTTTGCCGGATTGATGGTAATGGCCTGCAGGGCCGCAAAGGGATCCATTCCCGCCTGCACCGCCAGCCCCGCACACAGCGGAAGGTATTCCTGAGGTATCACCGGCGAGTCCGTGATAATGGACACCTGGCAGCCCGCAGCTGCAAGCACCCCCGGCGTCGTCCAGCTCTTGTTGCGAAGTTCAAACTTGGAAGCGCTGGTAAGGGTAGGCCCCACCGCCAAAGGCACATTTTCTTTGGCAAGCTCTTCTGCGATCAAATGTCCCTCCGTCACATGTTCCAAAGTGATTTTCACCCCAAATTCCCTGGCAATACTACGAAGCGCGGCAAAAATATCCTCAGTGGCATGCGCATGAGCCTTTAAGGGAATCTCCCCTTTGATTACAGGAATTAACGCTTCCAGCTTCATATCAAAAGCCGGTTTTTTGGAAACGTCATCCCCCGCCGCCTCTTTTTTCTCCAGATATTCCCGGGTCTTGAAAAGCATTTCCCGCAGCAATGCCGCGGTGGTCATACGGCTTGAATCCTTCTTGTCCCGGTACACTCTCTTGGGGTTTTCTCCAAAGGCACATTTCATGGCCACATTGTCCCGCACTACCATATCGTCCACTCTTTTTCCCACGGTTTTGATGGTGGTAAAGCTGCCGCCCAGCACATTGGCGCTTCCCGGCCCTACACAGACACAGGTCACTCCTGCCGCCGCCGCATGGGGAAAGGCGGCGTCCATGGGCTTAACTCCGTCAATTCCTCGAAGATGGGGCGTCACAATATCGTTCATCTCGTTGTAATCCATCCCCTCATAGCCAATGCCATAACCGTCAAGCCCAATATGTCCATGAGCCTCCACGAATCCCGGATACACGCACAGCCCCTGCGCGTCCACGATTTCCGTTTCCTCTCCTGCCTCTAAATTTTCTCCGATTGCCTTGATCTTTCCATCCTCCACCAGAATATCCCCCCGGAAGGCTTCCGGATGGATTCCGTCGTGGATCATGCCGTTTTTAACACATAACATATCTCTTTTCCTCCAATTGTGAATTTAATGAACCAAAACCACATCCGCAAACCCGCATCCCACAGCCCTTGCCAGATCCTGCGGCGCAAGTTCGATCTGAAAGCCGACCTTCCCGGCGCTCACATACATTCTCTCCCGCCGCTCTGCCGTCTCATGGATAAATGTGGGAAACTGCTTCTTCATTCCAATGGGCGAGCATCCGCCGTGAACATACCCGGTCAGGGGAAGCAGCTCCTTTTGTTTTATCATGGCCACAGCCTTTTCTCCTGCGGCCTTTGCCGCTTTCTTTAAGTCCAGCTCTTCCTTGACCGGAACCACAAAAACATAGTACTGCCCCGATTTTCCCTGAGTCACCAGAGTTTTAAACACCTGATCCGCATCCTCGCCAAGGAGCCCTGCAATCTCTTCTCCGCTCAGAGAAGCGTCCGGTTCGTAGGTATGGCTGACATAGGGTATTTTCTTTCCCTCCAGCACCCGCATTACATTGGTTTTATCGTTGTTTTTCATTTCCTTCGCTTCCTGTATTCCCTGATCTCCTGCTCAATGGTGTTATAATCTCTCTCAAATAATTCCTCACAGGCCTGGGGCCAGAGCACCTTTCCCGGAACCTTTTCGATCAGCTTCTCCTGTACAAACAGCTTGCTCTTCTGCCGGTATCCGGGAAGCTGATTCCCGGCCAGCAGACGGTTTAGCTCTGTCCTCCACAGGATGGTGATTTTCCGCCTGTCGATCACTTTGGGGTTTACATCCGCTTTTCTTAAAATATAAAAGTCAGCCCGCCCCTTCTCGTCCGGCTCCACGGTGATGATTCCCCACCAGTCCGGCACATGCTCTTTCACATGGGCTGCATGGGAGCTCCCGGCCACGATGATATTGCGGTCATAATACCAGTCGTAGTTTCTCACCTGCTTCGCCAGCCGGGCGTAGGAATCGGCGTCGCTCTTAATCTCAATCCCATACAAAAGCCCTGGCGTGATCATCACCACATCGGCCCTGGCACTGCCCGTGCGCTTCTCTTCCAGGATTCTGATCTTGCCGAACCTCTCCTCCAGAAAATCGAAAAGAGGTTCCCTGATGTCCCTGTCATACAAGGCCCGGGCCTGGGAGGATTCTATTTTCATCCTTCCTCTTCCGGCAGGTCGATCTTAATGTGTACGTCCCGAAGCTGTTTTTCATCTACCGCCGAAGGCGCCCCCATCATCACGTCCTGGGCCGTCTTGTTCATGGGGAAAGGAATGATCTCACGAATACTCTCCTCCCCTGCAATGAGCATTACCATACGGTCAACCCCGGGGGCAATTCCTGCATGGGGCGGCGCGCCATAGCAAAAGGCATTGTACATGGCCGGGAACTTGGCCTTTACATCCTCCTCTTTAAGACCCACAATCTCAAAGGCCTTTACCATGATTTCGGGATCATGGTTCCTGACCGCGCCGGAGGATAATTCCACTCCGTTGCATACCAAATCATACTGATAAGCATAAATATCCAGAGGATCCTTTGTTATAAGGGCCTCCATGCCGCCCTGAGGCATAGAGAAGGGATTGTGGCAGAATTCCAGTTCCCCGGACTCCTCTCCGATCTCATACATGGGGAAATCCACAATCCAGCAGAACTCGTAGCAATCCTGCCTCATGTGTCCTTCCGCGACATTTCCCAGGAACCTGCGGAGCACTCCTGCTGTCTTTAAGGCATCTGATTCCTTCCCTGCGGTCAGCCCCACAAAATCTCCGTTTTTCAGGCCCAGAGCCTCCACTACCTGCTCCCTGCGCTCCTGAAGGAACTTGGAAACCCCGCCTGTCAGACTGCCGTTCTCATCCACCTTAAACCAATAGGCTTTCTGCCCGCTCTGTACCTCCACATCACTGCAAAGCTTATCGATCACCTTCCTGGTGGCCGTAAAGTGATCCGCCACAACGGCTTTTACCTTTTGTCCCTCAAAGGGTCCAAAACCGCATCCCTCCATACACTGGGTAGCATCCTGCAAAACAAGGTCGATTCTCAAATCCGGCTTGTCCGTGCCGTATTTCTCCATAGCGTCCCTGTAGGAAATTCTGGCAAAGGGAGCGGCGGATGCGGTTTTGTACTTGCCGTACCGGGCAAAAATAGGAGGCAGCACCTCTTCAATCACACCGAACACATCGTCCTGAGTGGCAAACGCCATCTCCATATCCAACTGATAAAACTCTCCCGGGGAACGGTCTGCCCTTGCGTCCTCATCCCGAAAGCAGGGTGCAATCTGAAAATACCGGTCAAAGCCCGAGGTCATGAGAAGCTGTTTGAACTGCTGGGGCGCCTGGGGCAGCGCGTAAAACTTCCCGGGGTGATTTCTGGAAGGAACCAGATAATCCCTTGCCCCCTCCGGGGAGGAACAGGTCAGAATCGGCGTGGTAATCTCCAGAAAATTCTGCTCCGTCATGCGCCTGCGGATTTCCGCCACAATTTTGCTGCGCAGTACGATCTTTTCCTTTACGGCAGGGTTTCTCAAATCCAAATACCTGTATTTCAGCCTCACCGCCTCATCTGCCTCCTTTGAGCGGTTCACCTCAAAAGGCAGCTCGTTATAAATACACTTTCCAAGCACCGAAATTTCCTCCGGAACCACCTCAACCTCTCCGGTGGGAAGCTGGGCATTTTTGCTGGAACGCTCTCTTACCACACCGGTAACGGAAAGAGTGGACTCATTGTTCACTCCGGAAAGCTTTGTCATCATTTCCTCTGTCTCAACCACCACCTGGGTCACCCCATAAAAATCCCGCAGGATTAAAAAGCCCAGATTTTTGCTGACCTTGCGCATATTATCATACCAGCCTGCAAGGGTGACCTTTTTTCCTACATCTTCGATTCTAAGCTCTGCACATGTGTGCGTTCTTGACTGTACCATATTCATACCTCATTTCTTCAGAGTTAAATCCTTACTATTATACACATTCCGTCCTCAGCCTGCAATCTCCGGGAACAAGAACTGTTAGTTCTGAACTGTCAGATCAAAAGCTCCGGCTCTCACTGCACTACCCCGGTACCGCTTCTGGTCCACAGGATCTTCTGCCCGATCATCTCGTCAATATCCATCCCGATGATCTCCGATGCCCTTGCCTTGGCCGCAGCCTCGTTTGCCGTGCCGAGATTTTTGTAGATTTCATAGGCAGGCTTTTTGTTCCCGTCCAGGTCATAAAGCCCAAGGGCTAAGTGGCTTTCCATCTCATAGGCCTCGTCGGTCTGCCTGAAAAGCATAAAGGCGTCCACATCCGGGAGAGAGGCGGCTTTCAGGTAACCATAGGCCACCGACGCCTCCTGTGCCTGCGTACCGAAGCTGGAGGTATATCCCACCTCCGCAAGGGAGATGCTTCTGACCTCCCCCTGAGGATTCAAAAACTGCGGCTGGTGCATATAATCCACCAGAACATCAATGTTCTGCATGGTGATGTACAGAGAACTCACACTGTCTTTCACCCATACCGCAGGCCCGTTCCAGGCATAGGGGTCGTACAGAGGGGAATTGTAGGGATGGAAGGAAAGCCCCCAGTCAATGTTTCCCTCCCGGTTCATGTAATAATTAAACTGATCCAGATAGTCCCTGGAGAGGAAACTTCCGGGATTGGATTTGCGGTTCCACTCCTGGTCAAGGGAATTATAAACCCGCACATTGGCGTTCATGCTTTTTAACTCATTATAAAAAATCCGAAATGTCTTCACATAGGTATTCACGTTCAAATCCAGAGAGGCGGAATTCGTATACCACCAGGAAGTCCTGGCATTTACCTCATTGCCAATAATCCAGTTATCCACCTGCCCGCAGCCGCTCTGTCCGCTGTAGCGCTGTCCCAAAAAGGCGGCAATGGCCTTCAAATAATCTGTCCCTTCCGCGTCCGCCACATTCATTGCGTAGCCCGGGCAGTCCCCGCCTCTTGCCAGGGGATGGATCAGATGCTTGGAGTAGGGGCCTTTCCCGCTGTTCAAAAGGACCATGGTTACCTGCATGCCATAACGGTTAAAGCCCGAGATGGTAGAATCATATTCCGCCAGCATCCCGCCGTTAAAGTAAAAGGTCTGCCCGTTATAGGAAAAGGGCACCGCCCCCGGGACGGATTCTTCCAGGCAAAGATCGTCCAGATCCATATTGTAGACCACCTGGGAAACCCCAAGCTCCTGGAGCTGTCCGTCTGCAACCCTTGTAATATCCGGCAAAATCCCCTTAATGCCTCCGTCTCTTCTCTGACAGGCATAGGCCGCAATCGCTTCCGGGTTGGTAATATAATGCTCGTCACTGACCTGTACCATCTGACCGCCCCGTTTCACTGCCACCAAAAACTTACGGCTCAGATTGGACTCCGGGGTGTTATAATTTAAAGGAAAGCTTACGGAAACCGAAGCGCCTGCCTCTGTGCTGGCAACCACCTCTCCTGCCGTCCCATCCTCGTAAACCTCATCCCCGTAGATGTAAAATTTCCCGTCGTCACTGGCGGGTACGCTGC
>CAJTVL010000090.1 GCA_910579425.1 uncultured Lachnospiraceae bacterium
GAAGTCCCTTTCTTATTTGTATTTGTTTTGTCACCCCTCCGCACTATCCAACATCAGCGGCGCATATAAATTTATTATAAAAATTGAAACTTTTCAGGCGACGAAAAAATCTATATAGTAAAAGAACAAAACAGAAAGGTGCGAACCTGTTATGAAACAAATTTTATATGAAAGGCTGATCCAATATATCCTTGAAAATCAAGACCGGTTTTATAGAGTGGCTTATAGTTACACCAGGCATCAGGAGGACGCTCTTGATGTTGTACAGAATGCAGTCTGCAAAGCGCTTGAAGCACATGAAAGCATAAAGAATGAAGACGCAATCAAAACCTGGTTTTACAGAATATTAATTAATGAATGCCTGACGGTAATAAAAAAGCGAAAGAGGTTTTTGCTGACCGATGATGTTTTGGAACGGGAGGAGGTGTATTACGAAAAGGGTTATGAGCAAGATGGTGGTATGGAAAAAGAACTGGACAGCCTGGAACTCGATGTACAGGGAATTATTAAACTCCGTTTTTTTGAAGAAATGTCTTTGAAGGAGATTTCCCGTATTACCGGATTAAATTTGAATACAGTGAAAACAAAGCTCTATCGAGGCATAAAACAATTAAAAGAAAATATGCGGGAGGCGGAATTATGGGTAAATTAGAAGCAATGAAGGAAAGATATGACCAGATCATGATTCCGGAGGAGCTTAATATCCGGATACAGCAGGAGATAGAGAAGTCAAGGCGCAGACAGGAACAAAAAGGGCGTGCCGGCAGCCGCCACAGACTCAGAAGGACGGTACGAAGTATGGAAGCAATGGCTGCGGCGGCATGTATTCTCTTCACGGCGGCGCTGAATACGAGCCCGGTATTTGCAAAAGAGGCGGGAGAGCTTCCGGTGATCGGAGGGCTGGCACGGATACTGACTTTCCGCGCTTACGAAACGGAAAAGGATGACATAGCAGTGTCTGTGGAAATCCCGACGATTGAGATGATCGCAGAGGATACCGGAATAACGGTGGACGAGATCAATCAGGAAATCCTTGCCCGCTGTAACCAGTATGCCGATGATGCCATCCTGCGTGCGCAGGAATACAGGACAGCTTTTCTGGAGACAGGCGGGACGCCGGAGGAATGGGCGGAGCATGATATAAAGATCACTGTCGGCTATGAGATAAAACAGCAGGGCAATGATTTTCTTTCCTTTGTTGTGAGGGGGAGTGAAAACTGGACAAACGCCTATAGTGAATCAAAATATTACAACTTGGATTTAAGTACGGGCAAAATTGTCACGTTAAGGGATATGCTGGGCGACGATTATATGGAAATGGCAGACCAAAGCATCAGGGAGCAGATTGCCGAAAGGCAGAGGGCAGGAGAAGTATTTTTCACAGCAGAGGAAGGAGGTTTTGCAGGGATTTCGGAGGAGGTGAAGTTCTATATTAACGGGAATAACCGTCCGGTCATTGTTTTTGAGAAATATGAAATTGCACCCGGTTCATCGGGAGAAATTGAATTTGAAATTACAGGAGGAAATTAAAATGAGAAAGAAAATGAAAAGCATGGTAGTTACGGTTCTGAGTCTGGCTCTGACAGGAGCGGTTCTGACGGGATGCGGAGAAAGCAGTCAGTCCCGTCAGGAAATACAACAGGATATTCCTGGGAGTGGAACAGAGGAAACACAGCAGGAGACGTCTGCGGAAGTGGCAGGGGAAGAGACTGCGGAGGTGGAAACAGCAGAACAGCCGGCGCAGGCATCAGAAGGATATGAGGACAACTTTGCGGTTGACCGCGAAGCGGCGAAGGAATTTGCCGGGAAAGTTAAGGACGCAGCCGCCAAAAAAGATTTGGATGCCCTTGCAGGGCTGACTGCGTTTCCGGTCTATGTGGGCCTGCCGGATGTGGGAGTGGTAGAGACAAAGGAAGACTTCTTGGAGCTTGGCGCAGATACGGTGTTCACGGATGAACTGCTTGAATCCATAGAGAAGGCCGACATTGACAATATGCAGCCAAGTATGGCAGGATTTTCCGTTTCAGACGGAGGGACGGCAAACATAAACTTTGGCGTGGCAGACGGGGTACTGGCAATCAACGGAATTAATTATTGATATTGCCAGAGGGGATTTGGTCCTTTTAGCCAGATAGAATCCGTGCTATACTGTATAAAACAGATTGGAGGGTGACAGTCGGGGAATCACCCGTAGATCTAGGAAAGTTTTTGGAAGGTGCGGAGAATGGGACAGGATGTATTATGTTTTTTCGATAAAAAACCACAGGCGCTGCCGCTGTATGAGGCTTTTGAACAAAAAGTTTTATCAGAGGTGGACGGCGTGAAAGTAAAAGTACAGAAAACACAAATCGCTTTTTCAAACAGGCATAATTTTGTCTTTGTTTCTTTCCTGCCTGTGCGGAAAGCAAAGGAGCGGCCGGAGGTCTATATTGTTGTGACCTTCGGGCTCGGGTACTGTGCAGAGTCTCCGCGAATAGATGGGGCGGTGGAGCCGTACCCCGGACGCTGGACTCACCATGTCCTGATCTCCGGGACAGGGGAAATTGATGATGAGCTGATGGGGTGGGTAAAGGAAGCCGCCGCTTTTTCGAACGGCAAACACTGATCCGGTCAGCAGACGCCGATCCGGTCGGGGCGGCAGAAGCGGTGCAGGGCACAGGGAGGTGTATTGTATGGAAAATGAGAAAGTATATCAGATGGATTTTTCAAAGGTGTATGGCCTTCTTGTCAAAAAGGCGGAGAGGAAGAAAAGGACAAGGCAGGAGGTTGATGAGATAATCCGGTGGCTTACCGGATACAGCCAGCCGGATCTGGAGGGGATGCTGGGGCAGACGGTTGCTTACGGTGACTTTTTTCGGAATGCCCCGAAATTAAATGAGAACAGGAAGCTGATCAAGGGCGTGGTCTGCGGCGTCAGGGTGGAGGAGATCGAAGAACCGTTGATGCGGGAGATCCGTTATCTGGATAAACTGGTTGACGAGCTTGCCAGAGGGAAAGATATGGGAAAAATATTGCGTAAGTAGATACAGGGTATCTAATGAGCTTTTTACACAGGCATTGGTAAAATGTCTGCTTTCCAAAAGAGGGACAGGAAAGCTGCGGGCATTTGAAAAGGGAACCGGCAAAAAGGGGATAAAAAAGTAAAATTTGCAGATATTATGGTTGAAAATGGACATGTTGTTGACCGAGGACAGATGTTTATGACATAGAAAGGAAAGCAGGAAACCTATGAGCAACCATTTAGCGAATCAGAGCAGTCCGTATCTGCTGCAGCACGCCTCTAATCCGGTAGACTGGTATCCCTGGGGCGAAGAAGCCTTTGAAAAAGCGCGGAAAGAGGATAAGCCGGTTTTTTTGAGTATTGGCTACAGCACCTGTCACTGGTGCCATGTGATGGCCCGGGAAAGCTTCGAGAGTGAGGAGACTGCCAGGATACTGAACCGGTATTTTGTCTCTGTCAAGGTTGACAGAGAGGAGCGCCCGGATATTGACAGCGTGTATATGTCTGTCTGCCAGGCGCTTTCGGGAAGCGGCGGGTGGCCCATGAGCATTTTTATGACGGCAGGGCAGAAGCCCTTTTTTGCAGGCACCTATTTCCCGCCTGTGTCACGGCACGGGATGACCGGTTTTCGGGAACTGCTTCTTGCGATTGCAGAAAAATGGGAGAATGATAGGGGAAGGCTGCTTCAGGCAGCGGAAAGCATTGTGGCGCAGATCAGCGCAGGCCAGAATAATAGAAAGGAATCCCAGCACACCGGTGAGACAGGGGAAAGGATTGATGAAAGTCTGCCTGAACGGGCAGTTGAAATATTTTCAGGGAGCTTTGATGCGCGGTATGGCGGATTCGGGCAGGCGCCCAAGTTTCCTGTGCCGCACAATCTTCTTTTTCTGATGCTGTATGCGTATCTGCGGGAGGAGGATGCCAAGGAGCTGAAAGGCAATGAGTTGTTTGGGCAGGTGCAGGTGACACTGGAACGCATGAGGCGGGGTGGAATTTTTGACCAGATCGGTTATGGATTTTCGCGTTACTCTACGGACCGGTTTTATCTGGTGCCCCATTTTGAGAAGATGCTGTACGACAATGCCCTGCTGATCATGGCATATGCTGTGGCATACCGCCTGTCGAAAGAAGCAGCCTTCCGGCAGACGGCAGAGGAGACGGCGGCCTATATTTTAAGGGAGATGACAGGAGAAAAGGGGGAATTTTATTCCGCGCAGGATGCCGACAGTGACGGTGAAGAGGGGAAGTTCTATGTGTGGAGTGTGAAAGAGGTATGTGAGGTATTGGGAAAAGAGAGGGGCAGGCAGTTATGCGAGTACTTTAATATTACTGAGAAGGGCAATTTTGAGGGGAAAAATATTCCCAATCTGCTAAGCGGAAATGAAATCTCGGATCGATTTGAAGAGGAGAGGAAGCTTTTGTATTATCACCGTGAGCTGCGGACAAGGCCCCACCTTGACGATAAGATCCTCACGGCATGGAATGCGCTCATGATCTGCGCCATGTGCTTTCTCTACCGGGTCACCGGAAAGAGGGACTATCTTTCCGCGGCCGAAAGAGCGGAGAGATTTCTTGCAGGGCAGCTCATGGAAGGCAATCTATTATATGTGGGCTGCCGGGAGGGCGTGCGTTTCGGAAAAGGGTTTCTGGATGAGTATGCTTATACGGCGGCAGCCTATCTTTCCCTTTATGATGCGACGGCGGATCAGGGATATTTGAATCGTGCGCAGGCCCTGTGCAAGGAGGCTGAGATACAGTTTGCTGATGAGAAAGGCGGGTATTTTTTGTATGGAAAACGAAACGGTGAGCTGATTATGAGGCCTAAAGAGACCTATGACGGGGCTTTGCCTAGCGGTAACGCAGTTATGGCCTACGTTCTGGTGCGTCTGTCCCAGCTTGGGAAGTCAGAAGACATAGCCGCAGATGAGCTGGCTGCTGAGAAACAGCTTGCCTTTCTGTCCGCAGAGGCGGCATCTTATCCTGCGGGGCACAGCATGTTCCTGATCGCCCTGCTTTATGATCGCTATCCGCCGCAGAGAATTACCGTGGTGCTGGATGGAAAAGACAGCGTGCAGCAGATAATGGCACAGATGCCCCTGTATGCGTCGGTCACGGTTTTAGAGCGGGAGAGCGCAGAATATCCCCTGCTCCATGGCAGCACCACTTATTATGTCTGCAAAGGCCATACCTGTCTGCCCCCAACCAATCGATTACCCTGCCATATGCGACCCGAACAGTAACTCTTTGTCGTACTGTGTCATAATCTGATAGAAAAGGTATGCTTGAAGGTAATGATTGATGGCATTTAGAAACTATAAACCGGAAATAGGTACGATTGTCAATGTCATGCGAGGGAATGACTGCTGCAGCCAGACCATGACGCTTCGTACAGATAATGGAATTGTAAATTTTATAATAACGTCGGACACGAAGGTGATCGACAACAGACAGATGCGGCCGGGCCTTTGGGTGGCGGCATTTTATGATGCGAGCCTTCCGGTGCCGTTGATTTTTCCGCCGCAATATCAGGCGAAGCTTGTCACGATTCTTGGCAGGGAGGAACAGATCATGCTGAACGAATTTGACCGTAATCTGACAGCCAGAGATAACTCCCTACAGCTTAATATTGCAGGAAACACGAATATTGAAACACTCAACGGACAGAGCGTAAACTGCAGTCTTGGAAATCAGACACTGCTGGTTTATTATACGGTGACGACCCGGAGTATCCCTCCGCAGACGACGCCGAGGAGGATAGTGGTTCTTTGCTGATTTTGTTCTCGGCTGTCCTGGGACGGAGTATTATAGTGAATGCCAAAGATTGTTGTTTTTGGCGTTTACTATAACATACAGTCCGCCCCGGGACGGCCCGGAGAACTCCCTGTTTCCATGCCCTTGGACTTGTGGTCAATGGTTACACTGATGTGCAGACATGCCGCAGAGAATCTTCCCGTCTGAAGGACGGGCCTTTCTTGCGGCAATGAAAAATGAAAAAACGTGTTGAATTGAAGAACAGTGGCGGCCCAAGGATCTTTTGGTTACCTTCAGAATGTATCAGTTGAATTTCGATGAAAAGGATCACAGTGTTTTCAGAAAATATTGGGACAATTCTGCTGTGCATTTTGTGGAGACAGAATTGTTATGAAACTAAGAAGAAAATATGGATACATTTGAATTGTTTAACAATGGAAAGCTGTTTATCAAGCCATTCCTGCACTTCCGCATCGTTGAAGGCGCCCTCATAGGCATACATTGTTTTTTCATCCTGTAATATTTTGCACAGGGAATTGAAATCAGCCTGATTCATTTCCCTGAGATATAATCTCTCTGTTTCCAGAATCTATCATCAATATCATTTTCCCAATATTTAACAGACAATGACCTTTTTTGCCTCCATACCGTGAAGCCTCAAAGTGTTTTTCAGGAATGCGATTTTTGTAACCACAATGTAACATCTTTCAGCTATGATAGATTCACCGGATAAGCTACAGGCTGTAGATTTTCAGCAAACCCCACTTTTTGATATAAAAATATCGGGAAAGCATCCTGTTCGCCTATCGTGGTACAAGTCAAAAAAATAAGGAGCAACAGATATTATGGAAATTTTGCAGGCAGTCAACTTAAAAAAATATTATCAGAGCGGGGGAGGCACGGTAAAGGCGGTAGACAATATCAGCTTTTCCATAGAGAAGGGAAGCTTTACGGCCATTGTGGGCACATCCGGCAGCGGGAAGACCACATTGCTCAATCTTATCGGAGGGTTGGATTACGCGGATGCAGGGGAAGTCATCATAGACGGCCACTCGATCATGAAGATGTCGGAGGAGGAGCTGACGGTGTTCCGGCGCAGGAATATCGGTTTTGTGTTTCAAAATTATAATCTGATTTCGGTACAAAATGTATACAAGAACATTGTGCTTCCTATCAGGCTGGACGGCAGAGGGCCGGACAGGAAATATATCGAGCGCATATGCAGGGAGCTGGGGATTGAGGGAAAGATGGACCGGTATCCGAACCAGCTCTCCGGAGGCCAGCAGCAGAGGGTGTCCATTGCAAGGGCAATCGCGGCAAAGCCTGCGGTGCTCCTTGCGGATGAACCCACGGGCAATCTGGATTCCAAGACCAGTGCGGAGGTGATGGGGCTTCTCAAAATGACTTCCAGAGAATTTCATCAGACCATCATCATGATTACCCACAATGAGGCGATTGCACAGCTTGCAGATCGTGTAATCCATCTGGAAGACGGAAAAATCGTAGAAGGCGGAGAAATCGTGGAGGACGCTCAGGCGTGGGATACCTGTCAGGGGAATTCAGGGGAGGAGGTGCGGCCATGAGCATCATGTTCAGAAATTCCAATGCGACGCTGGAACGGGAATTAGCGGCAGAGGATTACAAGGCTCACCCGGTCAGAAACAGGATCGCCATTCTTGCCGTGGCATTGACTGCAATTTTGATCGTTGTAACATTTACGGTGGGAATCGGATTTGTAAATGCCCAGACACGTTCTATAGGAGCCTCTCCCGGGCCAGGTGCGGACAGCGCCATGATCTACGGCGATGAACAGGTGCTTGAGAGGGTCAGGGCGCTTCCGCAGGTGGAATGGGCGGCTTATGTCAGAAGATGCAGTACGAGCTATCTCCACAATCGGGATTTTTCGGGGCTGGATGTCCGGCTGTTTGCGGCTGACGAAGTACATTATGATAAAAATATGGTGGAACTGATCAGGGGAAGGTATCCCCAGGGAGCAGACGAGATCCTTCTATCGGATACGATGTCAAAGCGTTTGGGGCTTGGGGAAGAGACAGGAGTCTCCTATGATCTGACAGTAGTTGTGGAGGGGGAGGAGGAAGGCGCTTCGGCGGAAAAGGTCATCCCTATGACGGTTTGCGGCTACTACAGGAATCCTCTGCGAAATGTTTCCGACATTTACGAGGAAATCTATACGGGAGAAGAGTTTATTCCTGTTTATAATCCGGGGATCATCAAAGGATATGACAATATTTATGTGAAGCTGAACAATTTAAATCCTCTTAAGCTGGGAAGAGATAAGGAAGAGAGACTAAGCGAGGTGGATGAGCTGGCGGAGGGAAACGGCATCGGGTATAAGGCAAGCGATATGACGGTTGTTATTTTGATCCCTATCGTCTTACTCATTTTGAGTATCATGCTCTGCGGCTACTTTTTTATCTACAATGTATTTGATATTTCCGTTGCAAACGACATACGGTTTTACGGGGAACTGAAAACCATCGGGATGTCTTGTAAACAGCTTGGGCGGATGTTATCATGGCAGATGAATCGGATTGCGGCAATCGGCATCTTAATAGGAGGCGTGGCTGGCTACAGTATCGGACGGGCGGCTTCCGGGGCGGTTCTGGGGGCTTTTGCGGATGGATTGGCTTCTTATTATAAACCTGCAGGATTTGTACAGGTGTTCGTTCTGGGGGGCGTCTTTTCCTGGCTTACGGTGTATATCAGCACCATGCGGCCTTTTCGGATCGCAAGCAGGATCTCTCCTGTGGAGGCGGCGAGATACCGTGGCAAAAAGAAAAAGGGTATCTTTTCGGTTGCGTCCTTTGCACTCAGCGGAATTGTATTTCTGGTCGTGTACACAATATCCATAGGATACTCGGTGGAGGTACAGGTACAAAAGCACAACGGAACGGATTTCAGGATCAGCCAGAAATGCGCCTCCTTCGGATCGGATGAGCCATACCAGCCGGTCAACATTGAGTTGGTACGGCGGCTTCATGACCTGGAATTTACAGAAGATTTCAGAACTTTTTACTGGGCAAGGACGAAGCCGGATTACTACATTTACCAGGGCGGCTACCAGTATCTTCCATCGGAAGGAGAAATCAGGGCGGATGGCGAACTGGCCCGGGATCTGATGGCATATCGAAGGAAGCTGGAAAGGGAAGAGCGGATGTGGTTTGTCAATCCGGAAACGAACGGGAGAGGGAATTGCCCGGCCAGTGTGCTTGGAATGAATCCGGAATATCTTGACCATGAAAGCCAGTACTTTACGGTGCTTGAAGGGAGTCTGGATGGAGAAAAGTTTGCCCGGGGAGACTATCTGATTTATAATCGCTCTCATTACACGAATGATATAACCCAGAGTGAGGGAATGGACTATCAGATCCATGCGGGAGACGAGGTGACGGTGGCTTTTTATGATGATGTGGCGGATCGATACGAAGAGAAGAAATTTACGGTGATGGCCCTTGTCACATGCAACAATATTTTTGGGACCGACACGGCGGGAGAGGCCCGGATCTGGATCACGGACAGGACTTTTGAGGACATTTATTCGGATTACGGAAATCTTATAGGGGATATTTGTTTTAACGTATCAGGCCATAGGCAGGACGGGACGGTTCTCTCAGAGAAGGAGCAGTATGAGAAAGTCGCAGAGATCATAAAGAAGGAAGGCAACATGCAGTTAACCATCGAATCTGCTTACCTGAGCAGATCAGATTTTATGGAAGAAAAGAGAACCATGACAGCCTTTGGGATTCTTCTGGCTGTCATTGTAGGGCTGATCGGCGTCGCCAATATGGTAAACACAGTGACCACGGATGTGATGGCAAGAAAGGTGGAATATGCGGCCATGCAGTCCATCGGAATGACCGGACGGCAGATGAAAAGAGATATTTTTGCAAAATATGCAGGGCTGATTACAGTATCACTTACCCTGGCAGCCGCTGTGGGAGCAGTTTTATCTTATATGATCGGGGGAAATGCCATTTTTAATTTTTCCATCGGGGCGTTTGTACAGGCGCTTGGCATTTTCCTGTTTCTGTCGGTGGGCTTATGTATGGCTATGGCAGAACTGCTCACGAGGGAGCTGAATAAAAAGTCTATTGTCGAAAGACTGCGTGAAATAGTATAGTTTTACTTTTGGCGTTACGGAAGGGTGTGTAAGCATTGTGGATAAGCATATTTTGGTGATAGAGGATGACAGGGCGCTGAACGGAGGAATTGTTTTTGCACTGGAAAAGGAAGGGTACCATGTCCACAGTGCCTATACCCTGCAGGAGGCGGAGAAAAGCCTGAAGCAGAGGATGAACCTGATCCTTTTGGACATTAACCTGCCGGACGGGGACGGAAGGGCGTTTCTGCAAAGCGTGCTTGCAGGGCAGCCGGTGCCGGTGCTTCTTTTGACGGCCAGGGATTCCGAGGAGGATATGGTCAGAGGCTTTCAGGCAGGATGTGACGATTATATTACGAAGCCCTTTTCCATGCAGGTGCTGCTTATGAAGATCGCGGCGGTCTTAAAACGCAGCGGGGGAGTGTCGAGGCAGATCTATGCATGCGGCGGTTTGGTGTATGACTTTGAAAAGAAAACGCTTATGAGGCATGGGGAACCGGCAGAACTGACTGCGCTGGAATGCAGGCTTTTGGAGTTTTTCCTCAACAACAGGGGAATCGTGCTCAGCAGGGAGACACTGCTTGAGCGGATTTGGGATGCGGACGAACGGTTTGTGGAGGAGAGGACGCTCAACGTCACCATCCGCAGGCTGCGTATGAAAGTGGAGGATAACCCGCAGCAGCCTGCCTATATTAAGACGGTATTCGGTTTGGGCTATAAATGGGAGGACGGATCATGAAACAGGGATTTTTTTATCGGCTGCGGCAGGATACGGATAGGATATGGAAAAGCGGTATGGGCCTGATGCTCATACTGCTTTTCCTGTGCATGGGGATATTATCACACAGCCCGGACCGGGGAATGATAGTGATAATCCTTTACGGTGTGGGATGTATGGCGGTTTTTGCCGGATTTTATTTTCTGATCGTGGGGCGTGTGAGCGATGTGTTATACAAACTGGGAGATATGATGGAAGGTCTGGCGCAGGGACGGCCCAAGGAGGTGTTTCCTGCTGCGGAGGATACGATCCTGTCAAGACTGCAGAGCCAGCTCATGCGGTTATACGATTGTCTGCACTCTTATGAGGAACGGGAACAGCAGATGCGCAGGCAGCTTGACGAGAATATAGGCGATTTGGTGCATCAGCTCAATACTCCGGTCACGAATATCAGGATGTATACGGAATTTTTGGGAAGGGATGATTTGACGCCCCAGGAGAGGGAACGGTTTTTAAGCTGTCTGGCAGGACAGGCGCATAAGCTCTCCTGGCTGGGGGAGAGCTTTTCCCAAATATCCCGTCTGGAAACAGGGATGATCCGTCTGAAACCGGAAAGGCAGAAGCTGCAGCCTTTGATTCTGCAGGCAGTAGGGCAGGTTATGGAGAAGGCGCAGATCCGGGGGATGGAGATCAGTTTAAAAGGCGAGGTACAGGCGGAAGTTCTGGCGGATACCAGGTGGACTGCGGAGGCGGTGTTCAATGTACTTGACAATGCGGTAAAGTATGGGGACGAGAACAGTATGATCGAGATGGAAGTGGCAGGGCTGACAAATTTTATAAGCGTTGCGGTCAGGAACAGAGGAGTGAAAATTGACCAGGAGGAGTATCACAAACTTTTTAAGCGATTCTACAGGGGAAAAGGAACCGGAGAGACGGAGGGCTCGGGATTGGGTTTGTATATTGCGAGGAAAATACTGGAGCAGGAGAAGGGGTATATCACGGCCGGGAAGAGTAATGACGGGCGGACGGAGTTTGTGATTTATTTGGCATGTGATCAGAACTGATAAGCATAATAGGGGTATGGGGAAGCGATCACCTTAAACAATGGAGAAAGGGAATCCCAAGCTGGCGATACGGTATGCGAAAAGGATTATAGAGCAAAATAAGGGAAAAGCACCAACGAACATTGCGCCGGGAACCAAGGTGTATGAGCTGGTGGAGGAACTGGCGAGGTATTTGCCGGAAAAATTACAATAGAATCTCTTTCAGCTATTCTTTATAAGGATTCTGCCAATTCGGGCAGAGGTATGTCTCACTCCATGCCATCATGGTCTGCAGGACAGGGATAAAGCTCTCCCCAAATTCGGTAAGTGAATATTCCACCTTCGGCGGAATTTCCTTGTATATTTCCCGGTGGAGGAACCCGTCGCTTTCCAGTTCCCGGAGCTGCTTTGTGAGCGTGGACTGTGTGATGCCGTCAAGGCGGCGCATCAGTTCACCGAACCGCTGGACTTTGTAAAAAGATACATACCATAAGATCAGAATTTTCCATTTTCCGCCGATCACGGCCTGTAGCCTGCCCATAGGAACGCAGCGGGCAATGGTTTCCTCCTTGTTGAATTTATTATCAGCCATCATTCATTCCCCCTTATGATTTATGAGTATATCCCGGTGGCGGGCAAAAATCAAGATACGGTTATTTTTGACAGATAGTATGTTTTTCATCAAAAGTATGAAAAAGTGTACTATAGACAAAAAAAGACAGTACTTGATTTCATGGAATTTCAGAGGTAATTTAGTGCAAAAGAAGCTCCGCGGAGCAAAGAGACGAGGAGGAATGAAAGATGCACTATACAGGAACCATATGGAGGCCGCCCTATGAGGCAGCGTCCCTGCTATTGGAGGTTACCGCAGGCTGTACGCACCACAGATGCAAATTCTGTACGCTTTACGCAGACCTGCCTTTTCCATTCAGAATGTCGCGGATGGAGGAAATCGAGGCGGACCTAAAGGAGGCGCAGAGGACGTACCGCTCTTTTGGCGGCAGGAGGATAACCCGGACTTTCCTGACCGGGGCAAATCCCTTTGTGCTGAAATATGAAAGACTGATGGGGATAGCAGAGCTGGTGCACAGCTATTTCCCGGAGACGGAAACCATTGGCTGCTTTGCCAGAGTGACGGACATTACCCTGAAATCCGACGAGGAACTTGCAGCTCTGGGCGGGGCAGGTTATGACGGGCTGACAATCGGCATGGAGACGGCGGATGATGCGGCGCTGCGGTTCATGGATAAGGGGTATCTTTCGGAAGATATTCTGAAACAGTGCGAAAGGCTTGACAGAGCAGGCATCCGTTACAGCTTTTTTTATCTGACAGGAATATCCGGCGCTGGGCGCGGGGAGAGTGGGGCGAGGGCCACCGCCGCTGTGTGCAATAAGCTCCACCCGACTTTGATCGGTGTAAATATGCTGACTGTCTATCCGGATTCAAAACTGTACGGGGAAATACGGCAGGGAAACTGGAAAGAGGAAAGTGAGACGGAAAAGTACAGGGAAGTGAGGGCGCTGGCAGAGGGATTGGAGATCCCCACAGAATTTGCGGCCCTGGGCGCTTCTAATGCTTTCCGGCTTTATGGTGTCCTGCCAAAAGACAGGGCGGCCCTTATCTCGGCAATTGACAGGATAATCGGAACGGTAAAAGAAGAAGACCTGCGAAAGTACCGCAGAAATCTTCCTCATCTTTAGGAGGTGATTTAGGTTGCATTTCGCAGGAAGGACGTGGAGGCCGCCTTATGAGGCGCATTCCGTCATCATACAGGCGACCGCTGGCTGCACCTATGGAAAATGCCGTTTCTGCAGCCTTTACAAAGACGAGTGCTTCCGTATGTCTCCGATGGAGGAGTTTGAGGAAGATTTGGCAGAGATCAAAAGCTGCCAGCCTTATGCGCGGCGGATTTTCTGGACAGGGGCCAACCCATTTGCCATGAGTTATGAAAACTTAAGACTCCGTGCATTGACGGTGCGGAATTACCTCATCAAATGCCAGACCATGGCCATGTTCGCCAGCATAAGAGACATCCGGGACAAGGAGGTGTGGCAGCTAAAGAAGCTCCGGGCAATGGGGATAAACGGTCTGAGCATCGGAACGGAGAGCGGCGATGATGACACCCTAGCCCTGGCGGGAAAGGGATACGGGGCGGCTGACATACTAAAGCAGTGCCTGAAGTTGGACGAGGCAGGGATAGAATATTATTTTGTCTACATGACCGGGCTTGGGGGGAAGGGCAGGGGATATTGGAATGCGGTGAACAGCGCAAAGCTGTTCAGCCGGTTAAATCCGTATTTTATTTCCGTGGATTCCCTTACCTTGTTCCCGGATACGGAGTTATGCCGTATGGAGCGGGAGGGGCGGTTTACCCCGGCAGGGGAGAAGGAGCGCCTGCAGGAGCTTCAGTTATTTATTCAAAATTTGCAGATACGGACTCACCTTTTTGCCAATTCCGGTTCTAATTTTTATCCTGTTACTGCCTACCTGCCGAAGGAGAGGGATTTGGCGGTCAGTGAGCTGCAGCACATCATAGATACGGTAAGCGAGGAGGAAATGGTGGAATACCGCAGGAATCTGAAAGCGTTAGGATAACAGAATAGGCCGAGTAACGCGACAATGAATTCCATGATCGGATAAGTAAGCCATAAATGAATATTGTTGTAACATCGGAAGATAAGATTTTGGAAAACAGTCGGAAACTTATTCAGCAGCAGGGGTGGGCCGCTGTCAACATCCGTTCGGTTGCGGCCGCCTGCGGGGTATCTGTGGGATCTATCTACAATTATTTTGATTCCAAAGAGGCGCTGGTAGGAGCCACGGTGGAGAGTGTCTGGCGTGGGATATTTCACCGTCCGGAGAAGGGAAATATATTTCAGGATACGCAGACATGCGTTATCTGGATATATGACCGGATGGAATACGGCAGCAGGCAGTATCCCGGATTTTTCACCCTCCATTCTCTGGGGGTCATGCAGGAAGATAAGCCGGACGGGAAACAGCGTATGCAGCAGACCTGGCAGCATATTTTGGATGGGCTGTGTTCTGTCCTTAAGCAGGATCCCAGGATTCGGCCCGATGCCTTTACGGAGCAGTTTACGGTGGAGAAATTTGCGGATGTCTTATTTTCTCTGATACTGTCCGCTTTGTTACGGCAGGATTATGATCCCAACCCTGTGTTGGAGATCGTTCGCAGGATTCTTTATTCCTGAGAGCAATGAGTCAGGTGGATGCAGAGCACCCATCTGACGGATGCCGCGAGGTTTTTGACCCCAAAGCCCTATTTCGAGGGGATTTATTTTAGCAAGAAATTGAACGATGTTTACTGGAAAAGGAGAAACTATGCAGGCAATCGTAGAAACTTTATTTGACACTGTCTATTTGATTTCCGTCATAACGATCGGCGTCCTGATGATCCGGGGCAGCAGGGGGGAACGCCAATTCCGGCTGTTTGGCCTGATGGCAGTCGTGCTGGGGGCAGGCGATTCTTTTCATCTGGTTCCCCGCGCCCTGGCTCTTTGTACAACGGGGCTGGAAAACTATACGGTTTCTCTGGGGCTTGGAAAATGGATTACCTCGGTGACGATGACGATTTTTTATGTGCTGCTGTACTATGTCTGGAGACTGCGGTATCAGATTAAGGGGAAAGGAGGCCTGACAGCCGCTGTGTATGTTCTGGCCGGTGTGCGAATTGCTCTGTGCATGATGCCTCAGAACCAATGGCTCAGTGCTGAATCGCCCCTCTCCTGGGGAATCTACCGCAACATCCCTTTTGCTTTGCTGGGACTTCTGGTGGTGGTACTGTTTTACCGCAGTGCAAAGAAATACAGGGATCAGGCCTTTGGCTGGATGTGGCTGACTATTGTGCTGAGCTTTGGATTCTACATTCCGGTGGTGCT
>CAJTVL010000091.1 GCA_910579425.1 uncultured Lachnospiraceae bacterium
ACTTGCGTACACGATTCTCCCCAGCTCTGCTGGGGGTTTGACACTGTTTCAATCAAAATCAATATATCCTGACAGGTCACCTTCAAAGAACAAGAAATTTCCAAAATGTACATCTCTGTGGATTAATTGTTTCGGCAGATAATGATATACGCTTTCCAGCAAATCCACTGCTCTTGCATATTCCTCTTTGCTTACTGTCTCCCACTCACCTTCTGCCAGGTTTTCACGTATCCATCCCTTCATTTCTTTTAAAAGGCTGTTATCCCAAAAGTCCACTTCTCTTTCACATTGAATAAATGCCGTATGGAGCCGTGCAATTGCAGTGCCCATTTTCCACGCAATGGTCTTGTCTTTTGGAGCGGAAATATTGCAATCCGATAATATTTCCGATATTCTAATGTTCCTTTCCATTTGCTTTTTGTCATCATACACTTTTATCACATGAGAATGATTAACTTCCCATGCTGTAGGATATATTTGTGATAATTGTGCGTTCCCAATTCCCCATAAAGGCAAAATCTGTCCTATCGTCCCTCTCATGTTCTGATGCCTCCTCCTCTCCTTTGCCAAGCTCCTCCTGATACTTGCCTGCTTTATTATAGCAGATCATATCGGCTTTTCGGCGGTTATATTCCTTTCTGTATAAAACTTAATCGACAATCCCTCCGTTACTCTTCCGGATTTTGTGTTTTAAAATTCATGGCAGCCGGAAAAATGGGGCTGTCCCTCCAATGATTGAAAAATCAATGGAACGACAGCCCCTGCTCGATCCGATGTACCGCACAATTATCAGCCTTCGCCTGACATTTTCTATCCCTTCGCCGCGCCGCCCATGGAGAAGCCCTTGGACATATGATCCTGAGAAAAATAGTATAGTACAAAAATAGGGATAATGTAAAGGATGGAATAGGCTGCCACCTGACCATAGATCACCTCGCCGTGGAGTCCGTAAAGCCTGTAAATATTCACGGAAGCCGGCATCTTTGAGGTGGTGGTCAGCATGATAAAGGGGGTATAGAAATTCCCCCAGGCGCTGATAAAGTTGTAGGTGGTGACCGTAATAAAGCCCGGAAGCATCAGGGGGATCAGCACATGGATTGTAGCCTGTGCCCTGGAAGCCCCGTCAATCCAGGCCGCCTCCTCCAGATCCACCGAAACCGTATCCATAAAGTTTTTCATCATCCAGATCGCATAGGGGGTGCCTCCCGCCGACATCAGCAAAATCACCCCTGCCAGGCTGTCTATCATGTGAAAGTTCACCAGCAGCTTGTAGGTGGAGATCATCATGGCGGAGGCCGGAAGGGCTGTCATAAAAAGCAGTCCCAGAGAAACCCGGGATCCCCATTTCGTCTTAAACCTGGAAAGGGGGTAGGCCGCCATCACGGCCACTAGGTCTATAATAATAGTCACCGAGCCCGCAATGATCATGGAGTTGCCAAAGCCCTGGAGCATCTCCTTACGCTCCAGAATCGCCTTTAAATTCTCCAGCGTCCATTCCCTGGGCCACCTGATGGTCATATCCGCCGTCCGGTTAAAAGTAGAAAGAACCAGCCAAAGGGCAGGAAGAAGAAACAGAACCCCCACCAGGATCAGGCCAAAATAAGTTACTGCAGTTTTTACTTTTTTCTTTGTCCGTAAACTCATAGTTCTTCCTCCCTTACTCCTTATTTGCTTTGATCAGCCTCATATAAACCAGGCTCAGCAGCACGCCGATGGAGAGCAGGAACAGGGCGATTGCCATGCCGTAGCCTACCTGGAAAGTGCCGAAGGCCTGCTGATACATGTAAACCGACAGGGTGGTGGTCTTAATTCCCGGCCCGCCTCCTGTGAAAGCATAAATCATGCCAAAGGTTCCCAAAGTGCCCAGGGTCACCATAACGAAGGTGGTAGCGGTGGTCCCCTTGATCATGGGGAGCGTAATCCTGGAAAGTATCTTCCATGGGCCTGCGCCGTCAATTTTGGCCGCCTCCACAATATCGTCTGAAATGGAGTCAAGGGCTGCCTGGAACATTAACATGGAATAGGCCGTGCCCTTCCAGATGTTGGCGATAATCACAGACAGCATGGGGTAGGTAAAGAGCCAGCTTATCTTCTGACCGCCGAAGGCCTTTATGATCATGTTGAGTGTTCCTTTATCATTAAAGAACGCCGCGAACATATATGCCGCGATAATTTCCGGGGTAATCCATCCAAGAACTACTGCAAAGCCGGTAAAACGCCTCACGTAAACATTCCTTTTTTTCATCAGGGATGCAAAGATAAATCCAAAAATCTGCTGCCCGATGATCCCTGAGAAAATGAGAAAAACAACCGTATTTTTCATAACTGTCTTGAATTTCGGATCACTGAAAACATTCTTAAAATTCAAAAGTCCGATAAACTTCGTATCAAGCGCCGCTGCGCCGGTCAATGTCAGATTTGTGAATGCATAGTACACCGTCATAAACATAGGCCAGATAAAAAAGATACCTATCAAGACGGCGGCGGGAGCCATAAGGACAAGCGCCAGTATCTTCTTTTTTGCTGTGAGCGTGTGTCTTTCCTTCATCCTTCACCTTTCCCTTTCCGTCCGTTTTACTTACTTTCCAATTGGGCCTGCGCATATAAAATGCGGCTGCAGAAAAGTTGCCTCTCCTGCAGCCCTATAGGAAACTTTTTTATAAACTACTTCACTGTCACCTTGTCTTCGCCAAAGAGACGGATCATTTCTGCCTGCAGGCCGTCGATCGCTTCATCCGGCGTTGCCGCTCCAAAAGCCACATCCTCAACCATCTTGGTAAAGGCTACTGTTACGGATGAGTAGCCGTCTACCGAGGGGCGGAAATGGGTGTAAGGAAGCTGGGAGCCGGAGTAAACCAAAGAGGACGGATGCTGATTCTTGTATTCCTCAGACTCTGCCACGTCGGTTCTGGGAGAAGTCTCACCCTGATAAATGACTCTTGCGCTGATTCCTTCATAGCTGCACAGTGCCTTCAAAAACTCCACAGCCCCTTCTTTGTTGGGAGCCATTGCGGGGATCGCCCAGCTCCAGCCGCCGGAAACGGTAGTCATGCCGGGAGCCTGTCCGTTATTGGTAGGAAGCGTTGCCTGTCCCCAATGTTCCTCTGCCTCCGCCCAGGGGAAAGCGCTCCCCTCCTGGAACTGTCCCAGCGTCCAGGAACCTGTGATATAAATACCAATCTTGTTATTCTGCATGTAGTCCGATACGATCTGATCTCCCATGCTCAAATCGGATGCCTGTGCAGGAGTCTGTGTCACCTGGTAGGTATTAAACGCATCATTGACAAAATTCAAAACCTCTAAAAGCTTCTCTCTGTCCACGACCCAGTTGCCTGTAGCCGTATCGTAAATCTGCTCCGGCCATTCCCCCTCTGTTCCGGAAAGGAAATGCTGGAAGGTTCTCATGGAAGTCTCCTCCGGGAAGGTCTGGGACGCCCAGAGCCACATGGGAACGAAATCCTCCACATCTGCATTCGCCTCCTTGAGCTGTTTGGCTGCGTCCATCAGCTCGTCCCAGTTCTTCGGCTGCCAGTCCCCTTCGATTCCGATTTCCTTAAACAAATCTTTGTTGTAATATACGATCTGCGTATCTGTGGAACACATAACGCCATAGAGCTTACCGTCGGTTCCTCTGCCGCCCTCCAGGATCGCGGGATCAAATTTATCCAGGTCCTCCCAATCTGCCAGCGCATCATCCAGCGCCATCAGTCTTCCCGCGGCCGCATCGGAATTGATCATAAAGCCGTCCTCTGCAATCACGTCGGGGCATGTTTCCTCACTGGTCATCAGCATCATAATCTTTGAGTACATATCCTGATTGGTAGGAATCAGGGTAACCTCCACCGTATAGCCTGTTTCCTCCTCAAACTTGTCCACAATCTCCTGCTGCCAGGTAAGTCCCCCTTTGGAGGAATCCGAAAGAGCAAACTTAACCACCTTGCTGCCGTCGCCTGACGCCTGACTCTCAGACTCTGTCCCGGTCTCGGCCTGGGCTGGCTCACTCTCCTGCTGCTTTTCCGCCCCGGCCTGAGTATCCTGTTTTTCCGCCGGCGCGCTGTCACTGGCGGAATCATTTCCGCCGCCTCCGCAGCCTGCCAGTAATCCGGTCATCATTGCCGTGCTCAGTAATACTGCCAATAACTTCTTTTTCATGCTGTGCCTCCTTTTCCTTTCCAAACTCTTGTTTCCGATTCCTGCAAGGTAAATCGAACACAGCCCGCTTCTGCATGGGCCGCCGCACCGTCTTCAATCCGGGAAAAAATATTCTTCCAGCATCGCGCAAAGCACGTGATACACCGGCAAAGTCAGTTCCTGCACCTTGTAGGTTTCCTTCTGGGGCAGTCTGATACAGACGTCGCATAAATCCTTCAGATCGCCGCCGCCCTCTCCTGTGATTCCCAAAACCGCCACCCCAGTGGCCCTGGCCACCTTTACGGCATTGATCACATTCGCAGAGCTTCCGGAAGTGCTCATTGCAAGCAGCACATCCTTTCCCCCTTCCCCATAGCCATATACCTGCTGGCCGAACACCATCTCCGGAGAGACGTCATTTGCAAAAGCCGTGTTCAGCGCGCTTTGGTGAGCCAGGGAAATGGCGGGAAGGGCCCTCTGCAGCTTTCCGGCAATTGCGCGGTAATCTTCTCCCAGCCTTTTGAAATCCTCCTGCTCCTGCTCTTTCAATTCCCGCCTTCGCAGAAAGCCTTTCATCAGCTCCCCCACAATGTGCTCTCCGTCCGCTGCACTGCCGCCGTTTCCGCAGATCAAAAGCTTGCCCTTTTTTTCATAACTGTTCTTTAACAGCTCATAGGCCGCCCTGATCTGCTCCTCTATCTGTAAAAGCGGGGGATACCGCTCCGACAGACTCTTTAAAATCTCTTCCTCTTTCATCTTAAATCTCCATATTTATACCGCTTACCACAAATTCACTGAAAAGGGGATTATTTCCCCGGGCCAGGCGGTGTATTCCGTCCACCGCGACGGACAGGGCTGCAATGTCTCCAAGGCTCTCTCCCAGCCCTGCGGGCAATATCTGACATTTTTCAAGAGACTGCGGGAGGCATTCCTGTTTCAGCACCCGAACCATCTCCTCCTCCATCAGGCTGCCGCTTCTGGCGTAAATGCCGCCAATCACAATCTTATCCGGATTGAGCAGGTCAATCATAACGGCAAGTCCCCGCCCCAATACCCGTCCGCAGCGGCGGTAAATCTCTGCCGCATCCTCATATCCTGCATAGGCGCACTCCGCGATTCTTTTTGCAGTGATCTTGCCAAACTCCTCAGGGGTTTTGCAAAAGGAAGCGCTCTGCCCTCTTTGAAAGCTTTCCCTGGCAGCCGCCTGTCCCATCTGGGCAATGCCCCCTCCGGAGCAAAAGCCCTCTAAGGAGCCGGCCTTCCCGTATCCCACGGGGCCGGTCTCCGCCATCCTCATATGGCCGATCTCCCCTGCCATATTGCAGGTTCCGGTATACAGCTCCCGGTTCAGGATAAGGCCGGCCCCCAGCCCTGTGCCAAAGGTCAGAAAGATCATATTGTCAGCCCCTTTTCCTGCTCCGAATTTCCACTCCGCCAGCGCGCAGGCATCCGCATCATTTTGAAGGAAGGCCGGGACTTTAAATCTTTCCTTCAGCATATCTGTGATACGGATTTTGTCCCATCCCGGAAGATTGGGAGGCGATAAGATAATCCCCCTCTCCCCGTCCAGGGGACCGCCGCAGCTTATTCCGATGGCGTCGCACTCCCCCAGGCTCCCCACGGCCTCAAAGATATTGTGCAGGGTTTCCTCCACACCGGTAGTCGCAAAAAATATTTTTTCAAGAACCCTGCCTCCGGCATCCCCGGATGTTACGGCGCATTTCGTTCCTCCGATGTCTATTCCGATATATTTCATACCCCCGGTCCCTTCTCCATGCTACCATTCCAGCAGGTTCACTTCTGTCCTATCTGCCTTTAAGGTCTTGATCTCGTTGTGGGCTGCGGTTGTCTCTATCCGTTTCCCGAAAAGCTCCATTGTTACCTTTCCGCTCCTGCCCTCCGTCTCAAAAAAGCGCACTACCGCTTCCTCTCCATCCTCCGAGAGCTTTACGGCCGTCACCGCTATGTGATCGCTCTCACAGAAAAAGCAGCTTTCCTTTTCCTCAAGCGCTCCGCCGTGGAAACTTTCCATCACATGGCGCAGAGGGAAATTCAATTCCTGAGCCCTTTTCTCCGCGTCTGCGGCGTCTGTGTAGCCGTACAGCAGATAAGAACACTCGTGGACTCCCTGGTCCATATATTCACTGTACAGGTCTCTGTCTCCATAGTGATCCGCATAGACAGCTCCCCTTAAAATCGTCAGCCGAACCTCCCCTTCGGTGGTGTCATAACCGTATTTGCCGTCGTTGGCAATGGCAAGCGGGCCGGATGCAATCCAGGCGCCGCAGGGTTCCTCTCCTCCAAGGTTTTCCCGCACAATGGTTCCAAAGGCAATGGCGGCAGTCGTCGTTTTCTCTGCGGCGGGGAAAGCAAATTTCAGTGTTTTGTGCTTCTCATGGAAGTCTGCCTTTACCTTTACCAGAACCCCGCTGCTTCCTTCTTCCAGAATAAAATCTCTCTGCAGGGTGGAAGCATGGCAAGTGGTGGTAATCCTCACCACCGCCCTCACCGGGCCCCTTTCCAGTATCTGAAACTCCGGTACGGTAAAGTACCCGCATTCCTTCCCCAGGTACTCCTGATTATGAGCCCAGGTATCGCACCGGGTTTCATCCAGAAGCAAGGCTCTGCAGGCGCCGCGCAGAATATCCCTCCCGGCTTTTTTATCATAAATGCGGCAGACATCTCCGGTGACCGAATCAAACTCCACTCTGATCAGGTCATTTTCCATCTGATGCTCCGTGACGGATAACCTGTTTGTCTCTGCCGCCAAAACCCCGCTTTCTTCTTTTCTTTCCTCCGCTCCCGCCTCCTTCCGGAAAAACATCCGATAGACCGCATAGCCCATAGCCCCCACTTCAGCCCGAAACAGCGTATGATACTTATCCTGGTTTCCGTTGGTCTGATCTCCCCGTATGATCTGGAAGGGAATCTCCTTTCCTTCCCAGTCTGTCATCTTAACGGGCACTTCATTGAGATTCACACTCATCTGCGTTTCCCATGGATGGGGATTAAATACCACCACCGGTGTTCCCAGCGCTTCATGCTCCCAACTGTGCCAGTGAGTCCCCTCTTTATAGGAGGGAAGGGCTTCTCCCTGCAGCGTATCAATCCGGCTGGCAATGGACTGCAGGGCATAATTGATCTCCTGCTCTGCAATGCTCATAGTCTCCCCGTACAAATACCCTGCATCCTCATAGGCGGGCCGGATGGAGCATCCGCCCATAATGTCGTGGAACTGGTTAAACAGCACATTCTTCCAGGCTTTTTCCAATTTCTTCTTGGGATACCTGATGCCTGTTAAGTGTTTTGCCATCATGGCAAATTTTTCCGCCGCCAGAAGATGACTCTCACATTTACGATTACTCGTCTTGACGAAGCTGCAGGCGCTGTAGCAGCCTCTTGCATGATGCTGCAGTTCCCCTTTCAGAACCGGAAGTTCCTTTCCTTCCAGGCCGGCAAAGTACTGATCCGGTACGGAATAAACCAGATCCGGCACCTTTAACTTCCCCATCTGGTCAAGAAGCCGGATGGTCGGTCCTCCTCCGTGATTGCCCACGCCATAAAAAGCCATCATATCTATATCCTTCTGATCCGCCCGGCTTTTGATCTCACCGATCAGCGAAAGACGCCCGGCATCAATGTTATACAGCTCGGGAATCCGATAGGCCTTCACCCTGCTTCCGTCCGCGCTCTCCCAGTAAAATACCTCTTCCTCCCTGCCCTGCTCCTCCACAGAAGGACGCATAAACACGTAGTTGTCCATGCCGCTCTTTTTCAGTATCTGGGGCAGGCCGGCATTGTGTCCGAAAGAGTCCACATTGTATCCTGTCTTTGCAGTCACACCGAACTTTTCCTGAAAATATCTCTGGGAAAGCAGACCGTGGCGCGCAAAGCTTTCTCCGCAGGGAATATTGCAGTCCGGCTGCAGAAACCATCCGCCCACAATGCTCCACCTGCCTTGCTTCACCCTCTCTTTTATCTCTGCAAACATTTCCGGATCCATCTTCTCAATCCACTGATAATAGGATGCGCAGGCGCTGGTAAACTTAAACTCCGGGAATTCCTTCATCCGGTCAAGGGCGCTTCGAAAGGTAGCCCTGATCTCCGAAAACCCCTCCTGCCATCTCCACAGCCATACAGGATCAATATGTGCGTTGCCTATTAAATGTACTTTCGCCATTCTTATCCTCCTTCTCTATCCTCCAATGTACTTCTTATCTCCAATCTCCATAATTGAATATTACTTTTTTGTATATATTCTGTACAGTTTCGTAACTGACTTTATATTTTTTTGTATATTTTGTCAGTTTTATTCTTGAGTTTTTCATATATTTTTGTATGACTCGTTTTTATTTGTAACATTATCGGTATTTTTGTTACTAAATCAGGCAGTGCAGAGCTTCTTGTGTTAGAACATATGCCTGCCGGGCGAACAAAAAAACATCGGGACTCTGTTTCCAGGTTCCCGGTGTTTTTCGTCCGATACTTTTTTAGAGAAAGTCTGTTATATAGTCTATATTTTTTTGCAGTCCTTTTATGACTGCCTTTCGTCTGGCAACGGTCATTACCGGATTTTCTGCCAGCAGCTCCGACACTTCGTCCGCAAAGCCCATCAGTCTGGAAACATCAAGCCATTCCGGACGCTCAAAGAGCTTTATCTGCTGTTTCGGGTCCATACCGCCCGTCCCGAAGGGCTTTGCCGTATAGTGATAATCGGCAGGTCCGTCTAATGTGAACCTGTCGTGCCACAGGCTGCTGCCCGTGTCATAAATCGGTGCAGGGCGGGTATATGCAAGTGTTTCCACATTGCGGATCAGTCCGAAATTCCTGTAATGACGGTCATGGTTTGCAAGGATAAAATCGCTGAGAAACATTTTCGCAAAATGGTCAAGAATGTCTTCCCGGGGGATACCGCACTCTTCACAAATACTTACACAAAAGCAAAAATCGTTCTGATGATTGGGTTTTTTACGGTTCTTCATAATATCCCACATGGGTACCAGTTCTTCATCGTCACAGAGCATATTCGGGCAGGCGCAGTATCTGCCCTGCAGCGTGTATGGAACAAAGTCCTTTTCCGATAGGAGTCTGCGGTGAAGCCCTGTGGCCGCCGCCTCATTGTAAGGTTCCTGAAAAAAAGGCCCGGAACCGGATTTTAGGAGAACTCTTCTCCCCCGTTGTATGACCCATTTTTTTTGTAAATCCCCGTTTAGGGTACTGTTAGGAGAAAATAAATCCTCAGACGAATTGTGTGACTGCTGTTTCTCTCCCAGAGTGATGACGCCTAAATCATCCGAAAACGGGTTGTCAAAGAAATTCACGTCCGCCCACCTGATCCCCCCGTCCTCTGCGATCCAGTACCTGTCGGAAAGGGAAAGCCCCATGTTTTGTTCCGGCAGTTCCATAACGTCGTCCAGATAGGGGAAGTCCTTCGCCAGATGGTTTCTGGATGCGGGGATTGCACGCCCCTTCCACCAGTCGTTCAATAAAAGCCGGTTCGTGGCGTTTTTGTGGTCGAGGATTGCGGGCGGCGCATGATCCGTATCGCAGACTTGCGTTATTTTTGTGAAGGCATGGAGCTCGTCATCATAGATTGCCCGCAGAACAGGATAATCTTTATTCAATAAGGTTATGAGTTTTTCCACAGTGTCATACTCCTTTTCTCATTCTCCCGTTTCATTATACCATATCCGTCAGGCCGTTTAAAATGCATTCCTGCAAAAGGCCTCCTCCACCGCAGCGGCGGCAGCGCCGATCAGCGGCGCATTGTCAAAGGCAGACTGGAGTACCTTCACTTCTTCCTTTTCTACGGCACGGTGGATGCGCCTTAGCTTTCTGCGGATCATCTTCGTGACCACGCCTGATACCTGCAGAGAGTCATACCCCAGAATGATCATGGGGGAACGCATCAGGTTCAGGGCGTTCACAATGGCATATACCAGGTATCCGCAAAATTCATCCAGCGCCGCCACTGCAATCATGTCTCCCTGGGAGGCAAGCCTTACAATATCTGCCCAGGAGGGCCTTTCCAGCTCCGAGAAGGCCGAATCCGGTGAAAAAAGCAAAAGTTCCCGTATCTTCTTTCGCATTTGAGGTACACTGGCATACAACTCCAGACATCCGTTGCTTCCGCAGGAGCACTTAGGGCCGTTGAAGTTAATAGAAGTGTGGCCGATCTCACCACTCTGGTTGGAATAGCCCGAAAGCTGGTGTCCGTTCTGGACAAAGCTCAATCCGATCCCCTCTTCAATGTGAATATAAATATAGCTCTCACACCCTGCCCCTTTGCCATAGATCTTTTCGGCAAGAGCTCCTGCGCTGGCATCGTGGAGCAGATAGGCCGGCCGTTTCCCGCCCATATGCTCCCTTGCCAGGGCCACCGCCGGATAATCCGTTATGCCATAGAACTGAGCCGGCTTTAAAATGCGGCCGCTCTCCTTGTCCACAGGCCCTATGGCAGAAATTCCCCAGCCAAAAATCTCCCTTTGGGTATGCCCCGAAAGTCTGTCATACTGCCCTGTCATCAACGCGCTCAATGTCTCCGCCGTCAGATCGCTTCCGTAATAGTCTCTCGTCTCGTCAATCACTCTGCCGGATATATCCATCAGGATGGTCTGGATATAGCTGCGCTTGATTAAAGTCCCGCAGGCCACCGGCAGGGCGTCCGATACGGAAAGCACTGCCGGCGTCCGTCCCATATTTTTCCCCGGAACCTGTCCCACACTTTCCACCAGAACCCCTTCCTGAATCAAATCCGCCACATGCCTGCCAATGGTCATCTTGCTCAGCCCTGTCAGACCGGCCAGATCGGCCCTTGACAGGGGTGTCCTGCTCGTAGCCGTCATCCGAATCAGGGTGCTGTCAATTCCGTCTCTTTCACTCCTCATTTTCTCCTCCATGCCGCGTTCCGGTCCGGTTCTCTCCCGCCACAGGTTTTTGCACACTCTCGGACTTCTGCGGCGCGGTGCAAAAGCCTGTCCTGAATCGTTACAGCTCTATATCCCAAATATCCTCCAGCGGTATCTTCTCCCCGCTTTGCATCACAAGGAGCCCCGCATATGCATCCACCCTCTTTACCCGGCCCGTAATCGTAACATAAGCTCCTCCGTCCTTCCTCTCATCCGGCCTAAAGCAGGTAACCGCCGCCTTAGCCGGCTCATCCCTCCGCTGTGTAAGCAGCCTTAGCTTTTCATCCAGAAGGGCCCTGGCATCCTCGCTCAGCTCCGCCCTGGAATCGGTAAGCCGCCCCCTTTCCCGGATCGCATCCTCAAACCCCGTAAGGGCGGCAAAGGGGGAAAACTGAGCTGCCCTCTCCGCCATCGGCATAGGCGGATGCGTGGCGGAAACAGGATGGGGGAGGGTGATAATATCGTCATAGCAATGGGTTGGTTTCATGCCTTGTGACCTCCAATCTGCCGGTTCCTTTCAGGGGTCATGGCTCCCTCCTCGAGATTCATCCCTTTGAGGATAGCGTTTTTCCCGTATTTCTTTTTAATATCCAGCATGGCTTTCTGCATACTCCTCTCTTTCTCTCGCTCCGCCGCTTCCTTTTCTCTGCTTTTTGACAGCTCGCCATAATCGGTAAAAAGCTCCAGTTGTTCAAAGGTCTCCTCCTGCCCTGCCAGTGTCTCCTCCACCACGTGATTGGCGGTGACATAAACCCGTCTGACCAAAAGGGCGGGATCCACAATCCTCTCATAAAGCTGCGCCACCGCTGTAAGGATTTCCTTGGCGGAGGAGGTCATCCTCTTTAAATTGGCTGTGCCGTGGGCATGCTTTGGAATTTTCCTTCCATAAGGATCCGTGGTTACCGGCCCCTTATAGCGCCTGCGGATCTCCGGGTCGGAAAGGCTTTCTTTGTCATAGCCTATGGTCAGCACAATCTGATCCGTCAAAAGCCCCTTATCCACCAAATCCAGCGCCAGCAAGTCTGTCATCTCACGCACAATCAGCCTTCCTTTTTCGAAATCATAAGGACATTGCAGCACCTGGCCGGAGCCCAGGCTGCTGCTGTCAGGCTTATAGGCCTTCACATCTGCAATGGTACAGGGTTCCCACCCCCAGGCATGATCGATCAAAAGCTGGGCATTGATTCCAAAGAGCCGGTAAAGCAAATCCTCGTTGTAATAATCAGAAGGCTTTCCCAGCGAGCACCTGGCTATATCTCCCATGGTAAAAAGCCCGTTTTCTTCCAATTTCCTGGCATAGCCCCTGCCGATCCGCCAGAAATCCGTAAGCGGCCTGTGCCCCCACAAGAGCCTGCGGTAGGTCAGCTCGTCCAGCTCCGCGATCCTCACTTCCCCTTCGCCGGTGGTCACATGCTTGGCCACAATGTCCATGGCCACCTTACTGAGATATAAATTGGAGCCAATCCCCGCAGTGGCCGTAATCCCCGTTTCCTTAAAAATCTCCTCCATAATTTCCTGCGCCAGCGCCCGGGCCGTAAGGCCGTAAGCCTTCAGATAATCCGTGACGTCCATAAACACTTCATCCACAGAATACACATGAATATCCTCCGGCGCCACATATTTCAAATAAATCTCATAAATCCTGGCGCTGAATTCCATATATAAGGCCATCCTCGGCGGCGCCGTAATATAGGAAACCCCAAGTCCGCAGGATGCCTTCAGCTCCCGGCTGTCAATGGACTCTCCTGTAAAGGCGCGCCCCGGCGCCCTCTGCCTGCGCTGGGAATTGACCTCCCTGATTTTCTGCACCACCTCAAAAAGCCTGGCTCTGCCCGAAATGCCATACTCCTTCAGAGAGGGAGAAACGGCAAGACAGATGGTCTTCTCCGTGCGGCTCTGATCTGCGACCACAAGATTGGTGGTAAGAGGATCCAGCCCCCGCTGTACACACTCTACGGAAGCGTAAAAGGACTTTAAGTCTATTGCAATATAAGCATGATGGTTTTGGTTTGTCTGATTTTCTTTCATAGGACCATTATATCAGAACTTATGTTCGATTTCAATCATAAAATAAATATATTTCCTTGCCTGCCTCTTCCCTCCCGTTATATAATAAATACACCCTCTTTCGAGGGATGCGCACGAAGTATTACACCGAAAGCTTATAAGGAGGAAAACAAACCATGAGTACCGTAATCGAAGCCATAAAAAAACGCAGCTCCACCAGAGGATATACGTCCCAGCCCCTGACAGAGGAAGAACTGAGTACCCTGATCGAGGCCGGGCTGCAGGCGCCTACCGCAACCAACCGCCAGGAACTTCATTTCACCGTACTAAAGGACGGTCATCCCCTTTTGCAGGAATTGGAAGAGGAAAAAAACCGTCTGCGTGAAATAGTGAATCCGCCCCACAACTTTTACTATGAGGCTCCCACGGTGGTCATTATAAGCGCAGAACGCAGCTTTAAATGGAGCAGTGTGGACGCGGGCATCGCTGTGGAAAATATGGCCCTTGCGGCCCAGGGGCTTGGCCTGGGAAACGTGATTATCGGGTGTATTGACGATGCCCTCAAAGGAGAAAAGCAGGATTACTTTTCAAAAGTCCTGGATTTCCCTGAGGGCTACGAATACAAAATTGCCATCGCCTTCGGCCACAAAGCTGCAGACAAAGAGCCCCATACCTATGACGCCGGAGTGCAGGTCACTTTCTTATAAGGCCATGGCCCGAAGGGGGAATGCCCAGACGAGGCTATCCGTTTTTGTCAGTTAATGCTCCGGACGCTCAGGATAAGGACCTGTCACGTCACATACCTCCCGCAGCTCCTTATCATAAAACACCTCAAACCAGAGACCTGACTCAGACCGAATCGTCCACATTCCCTCAAATCTCTCTTCTATGGATTTCACCCTGCCATGATCCGATGTGGGAAGTCTCTCAAAATACCAGACGATCACCTCCTCATCGGTCATGGCGTCTGCATTTTCAGGACAGTACCTCCAGAACACCGGGGAAAACCAGAACCTTCTTCCCAGAGATATGCCGATGGAAGAAATGCTTTTCTCGTATCCGCTGAGATTGTATTGGGTATCCGCACCAAAATAACGGCTGAAAAAAATTCTCGAGTGCGCCATATCCTCCGGGGTTTGGGAAAAAACCACACCGCCCACATCTGATACCTGGAAGCAGGCGGTTTCCACCTTCTCCCCCGTCCACTGATAAAGTTCTGAAAGCGCCTGCTTTGCCATTTCAACCATGGTCAGATCAAAACCCTCCTCATCTATCATCGCCATCAGCGTGTAGGGTCCGCCGTCTTCTATATAAGTTAAATCCAAATGAGTAAATTCTCCCGATGGATTCTCCTCCACATATCTTACCATGTGCAGTTGATTTTGCCCGTCATAACGCCAAAAGGTAATAACGGCCTCCCCATATGCTCCCGCCACCCGGCTTTCAATCCATTGATGTTCCGGATCTGTTTCCACATTGGAAAGGGTAACGCTGTACTCAAACTTATTCTTCCGGGGATTCCAGAGCATACAGCGGCAGGGAATATTGATGCCGTCCGTACTTCGTTCCAAAATACACAGATCGTCCCATCCGTCAAAATTTAAATCCACCCTATAGGCATCCTCTGCCGTAAAGGGAGACGGAAGCCGAGAAAGCTCCTGCTCCCGATCCGCTCCCAATCCTGCCTGCCGTTCAGACTGCTCTTTGCCGCTGCCCGTCAAGACCGCCGCAAAAAAAACTACTGCAAGCACAAAGAAAGCCGACTTCGCTCCCACACTTCTGCGCGGAGTCCTTACAATCCTCTGCCCTCCTTTTCCGAGCCGTTTTTTCCGTCTGCCTGAAATCCGTTTAATACTCATACTCATTCTCTGCCTCCGCGTTGTCATACTCTGAAACCTCCTGTCTGTTTTCATTGACTTTTCAGTTTCAGGTTCCTATAATAGATTCAGATTTTTCAAATAAAAGTGCACTCTCCGGTGATGTGAGGATCAACTTATGAAAAGAGAAAATAAAGAATTTTACAATAACCTGGCAAGAATCGCCCTGCCCATTTCCCTGCAAAGTCTGATGCTGGCGGCTGTAGCTGCAGGCGACGCCTTCATGCTTGGCAAGGTTGCTCAAGATGAAATGACAGCCGTTTCCCTGGCAACCCAAATCCAGTTTGTTCAGAATATGTTCCTGGGCGCCGTCACGGCGGCGGGAGCCATTCTGGGCGCTCAGTACTGGGGGAAAGGCGATAAGCATACGATGGAAGATACCTGAATCCGTGAGACTTATTGTCCCGGCACATTGACAACTACATATTTAAC
>CAJTVL010000092.1 GCA_910579425.1 uncultured Lachnospiraceae bacterium
GGGCGGATTTGGGACTTTCACCCTTTAGAAACGTGCGCTGCCGGGCGCACAAAAATGGAACAGGAATCGATAAATTCCTGCTCCATGGCATTTCCAGAAAATTTATAAGTACTCTTTTTCCCCTTACCTCCCGTCCGGTTATCAGAAAATTCTCCTGACCGAAAGAACGGAACGATAATTTGCGTTGGAGATAATGATACCTGTCTTGGAGGTAGATGCATGAACGATCTTTCCATCCCCTACATAGATACCCACGTGGCCGGAATAGCACACGATGTCTCCGGGCTGTGCGTTTGCAAGTCCGTCTACAGAAGAGCCCACACTTCTGTCTGCTGCGGAGGAGTGAGGCAGGCTCACACCAAAGTTATTGTAAACACTCATAACAAAGCCGGAGCAGTCCGCGCCGTTGGTCAGGCTTGTTCCGCCGTACACATAGGGGTTACCCACAAACTGACACGCAAAATTTGCCACTGCCGAGCCCATTTCGCTTCCGCTTCCCGATGTAATCACAGGCGCCTGTACATTATGATTGCTGCTGCCCGAAGAAGAGGACGAGGATTTCTTGGCTGCCGCTTTCCTTGCCGCTTCCTGAGCTGCCTTTCTCTCTGCTTCTTCCCTGGCAAGTCTTGCTTCCTCTTCCGCCTTGGACTCTGCCTTTACAAACTCTGTGGAAAGCTCCACATAATCAATGGATACATAGCCGAAGCCTTCCTCAATATCCACCTTAACCCAATCGCCAATCTCTTCCGTGACAATCAGCTCGTCGCCGATCGGCACCAGACCCAAAACCACCGCATCCATTCCCGGCTCTTCCCGCACCTTCAAGGTGGTGGTGTTTACCGTACCGATCCTGGTTCCCACTTCCCTGGCAAGGGATACTGCATCCTCGCCGGTCACGCAATATTCGGCTTTCACAAATCCGGTCACGCTGCCGGATTCTATCTCATACCAGCCGTCCTGCTCCGAAATAAATTCTCCTACCGACTTATCATAGAGCTTGCCTAAAATTTCACCCTCTTCGCTGGGAATGCTTCTCACGTTTACATAATCATTTACCCTGGCGATTACCAGTGAGCGGAACCCTTTTTCCTCTCTCTTGGCTTCAATCTCTCTCTCCACCTGATTGAGGGGCTTGGTGGTTGTGGCGATTGCCGTCTCCTCGATTACCTTTTCCTCCTGGGGATCGGCCGTGGGAGTAGGTGTGGGAATCGGCTCTGCCGTAGGCATAGTAAAAACTGTAGGCGCTTCTTTCTTCTCTGTCTCTGTGCTGTCAGACTGCGAATTTCCCTCCCCTGAGTTCTCCGCTTTAAGTACTTCCGTCTCCGGAAGATTCACCTCTTCTTCCTCCTTAAGATCCTTCACGCTGGTTGCATTGGATGACAGGAAGAAATCCAGTCCTGCCGAGGGAAGGCCTGCCCCCTCTGACGCAAATGTATCTAAACTCATGCCTGAAAACAAAAGAGCTGCCGATACTGCATAAACCGCTGTACGTTTGCCTGCTTTTACTATTTTTCTGTGCATGATAACCTCCGTTCTTCTCACTTCTCTATTGTAAGTTTCTCATTTATCCTATGAATTATTACAAATTTGTTACATCTTTCTTAATAAATATATCACTTCCCTGTCTTTCTGTCAACCGCTGTAATAAATTTCCAAAAGGAAAAAGTCTCCGGAACCCGGTTCGTTCCAAAGACTTTTTTCTGTAAATAATACTCCATTTTGCCGCTCTCAAATCATGCTCCGAAGGTAATCCAGCACGGAAGCTATGGCGTTTGCTCCGTCGGCCACTGCCGTCACCACCTGCCTGAGTTTCTTTTTGCGCAGATCTCCGGCCACAAAAATTCCCGGCACGCTGGTCGCGCATTCTTCCCCTGCAAGGAAATATCCCTGCTCGTCATGATCCACCATATCCTTCATCAAATCTCCGGAGGGGACGATCCCCACCGCTATAAAAACGCCGTCTGCCGCAAGGCTCCTCCTTACTCCCGTCCTGGTATCCTCCAGAGTCAGAGACTGCGCCTTTTCCTCCCCCGAAATCTCTTTCACCACGGTATTCCAGAGGATTTCGATGTTAGGCAGGGCTTTTAACTCCTTTTGCAAAATATCCGCCGCCCGCAGTTCATCCCTGCGGTGAATCAGATAAACCTTTTCACAGCTTCGGGCCAGGAATATGGCGTCCTCCACCGCTACATCTCCGCCTCCCACAACGGCCGTCATCTTCCCTCTGAAAAAAGCGCCGTCACAGGTGGCACAGTAGGATACCCCTTTCCCCGCAAATTCTTCCTCTCCCGGTACCTGCAGCTTTGCATGAACTGCCCCCATGGCCGCAACCACAGTTCTGGTAAAAATTTCTCCCTCGCTGGTTTCCAGAATAAACCCGCTCTCTTCCCCTGCCGATACTTTTCTCACTCTGGATACCGCCGCGTTTTGGAACTCACAGCCCAGTTTGTCTGCATGCTCTCTGAATTTCATTCCCATGTCAAATCCGTTGATGCCGGAAAGTCCGGGATAATTGTCCACTTCATAGGTATTGAGCACCTGGCCGCCGCTTAAAGGATTCTGCTCCAGGGTCAGGGCCTTTAAGCCTGCCCGCTTTGCATAAATGGAAGCGCTGATTCCTGCCGGTCCGGAACCGATGATAACAACGTCAAACATCTTGATACTCCTTTCAAACTTCTCTGTTCTTTCTCTTTAACCTATCCATCCGCCATCCATGGTAAGGATTTGACCTGTCAGGTAGGCGGGCGCACCGATGATAAGCCGGATCAGCTCTCCGGCCTCTCTGACGCTCCCCATCCTTCCCGCCGGAATTTCCTCTTCCAGCAGCCTTAGCTCTTCCGCAGAAAAGCAGGCGTTCATCTCTGTGTCGATGACGCCAAAGGCTATCCCATTAACCTGGATGTTGCTGGGAGAAAGCTCTCTGGCAAGAGCCTTGGTAAAGCTGTTGACTCCCCCTTTTGAAGCGCTGTAGGCTACCTCCATGGAAGCCCCCGCCTTTCCCCAGACGGAAGAAATATTCAGAATCTTTCCCTCTTTCCGATGCACCATCTGGGGAACCACCAGGCGGCAGATATAAAACAGGGAATTTAAATTTGTGTCCATAACCTGATGCCACTCTCTCAGAGACATATCCGTAAGGAGTCCCACATAGGAAACGGCAGCGTTATTGACCAGCACATGAATTTCTCCCGCGTTTTTGATCATTGTCTCCACTTCCCGGGCATTCGATACATCACACAATGCCGTCTCACAGCAGATCCCGTATTGTTGCGTCAGTTCCTGCCGTACCCTCTCAAGCGCCTCTTTGGAGCTTTTGCACACCAGAAACAGATCATAGCCATCCTGAGCCAGAGCCCTGGCCGCCGCCGCCCCGATTCCCCGGGAGGCGCCTGTGATCAGCGCCTTTTTTCTCATATAAGACTCCTGATTCCGTCACAAATCCTGCCTGCAACCTTCGTATTGTTCATGGTATAAATATGTACGCCGTCCACATCATTGGCAATCAGATCCACGATCTGATTCAGTGCATAGGCCATCCCGGCATCAAAAAGCGCTTCTTTATTATTCTCATACTTATTCAGAATCCGTTGGAATTTCTTTGGAAGAGAAGCGCCGCAGGTGTTCACCATACGCTCAATCTGAGACCGGTTCGTCACCGGCATAATTCCGGCCTCCACCGGCACATCAATCCCTGCAATCCTGGTCTTTTCCCGGAAGCCGTAAAAAAATTCATTGTCAAAAAACAGCTGGGACACCAGATGGCTTACTCCCGCATCCACCTTCTTTTTCAGATTATGTATATCCGTAATGGCATCCGGCGCTTCCAAATGGGTCTCCGGGTAACAGGCCCCGCTGATATGAAAGTCTCCCTGACTTTTGATAAATTCCACCAGTTCATTGGCATACTTAAAATCATGCTTCTGCGGAACATTGGGATTCACATCTCCCCTCAGCGCAAGAATGTTTTCAATTCCGGCATCCTCAAACTGCTTTAATATCTCTTTGATCTCCTCCCTGCTGTAATGCAGGCAAGTCAGATGAACCATGGGCTCCACGCCGTAATTGTCCTTTATTTTCCTTGCAATCGCTATAGTTTTGTTGTCCGCGCCGCTTCCCCCTGCCCCAAAGGTCACACTGATAAAATCCGGATGCAGATCGCAAAGTCTCTCTAAAGTGGCGTCAATATTCTTAAGCGCTTCCTCCTTTTTGGGCGGGAAGATTTCAAAAGATAAAACCGATTTTCCCTGTTTCTTTTTTGCTTCCACAATTTCTGTTATTTTCATTATACCCTCGCTCCTTATCTATGACAGGAAACGCCATAATCCATTTATTATGACGTTTCCTGCGTCCATATTCCTTTCCCTAACCGATTCCGGGGCCCTGGAACACGCTGTTAATCTCATCCCTGTCCTCCGGGGAGAGACCGTCTAAAATCCTGTCCATCTCATTCTTGGTCTTTGCATCCTTACACCGCAGAATCACATGCTCCTTCTCTGTCTCGCTTAAATGCTCAAATCCCTCTCTGACGCCGTCGTTCATGGCAAGAGGAATCCCAAGTCCAAGAGGAATATTGGAAAAACCGCCTGCATAATTATTTGAAAAACCGTTACTGTCCATTCTTTTTCCACCTCCACTGCTATTATGTGGATGCGGACTTTGTTTTATTCTCTTTTGACAGTTCCCATATTATGACAGGATTTTCCAAATAATTTTGCCCACGTCAGATTTTTTCCAGCGCCTGGGCCAAATCCGCAATCAAGTCCTCCTTATCCTCTAACCCGCAGGAAATCCTCACCAGTCCTGCCGGAACGCCTGCCGCAATTAACTGCTCCTCATTCATCTGCCGGTGAGTTGTGGAGGCAGGATTTAAGCAGCAGGTTCTTGCATCCGCCACATGGGTTTCAATGGCCGCCAACCTTAAATTTTTCATAAAGGCTTCCGCTGCCCTGCGCCCTCCCTTTAACTCGAAGGACACCACCCCGCAGCCACCCTTCGGCATATATTTCCTTGCAATCTCATGATAGGGATCGGAAGCCAGCCCCGGATAATTGACATAGGAAACCTGGGGATGTCCTTCGAGGAACTCTGCTGCGGCCTGAGCGTTTTCTACATGACGGGGCATACGCACATGCAGGGATTCCAGTCCAAGATTCAGATAAAACGCATTCTGAGGCGCCTGCACACATCCCAGATCCCGCATGAGCTGGGATGTACATTTAGTAATAAAAGCTCCTTCCTTGCCGAATTTTTCAGCATAGGTCACCCCGTGGTAAGACTCATCCGGCGTGCAAAGCCCCGGGAATTTATCCTTGTGGGCCATCCAGTCAAACCTTCCCGAATCCACAATTGCTCCCCCGATTGCGGCTCCATGGCCGTCCATATATTTGGTGGTGGAATGAGTCACAATATCCGCCCCCCACTCAATGGGCCTGCAGTTAACGGGAGTCGGAAAGGTATTGTCCACAATAAGGGGGACCCCGTGCCTGTGAGCCGCCCCGGCAAACTTTTCAATATCCAGAACCGTCAGCGCCGGATTGGCAATAGATTCCCCAAATACAGCCCTTGTGTTCTCCCTGAAAGCCGCATCCAGCTCTTCCTCAGAAGCGTCCGGTGAAACAAAGGTCGCCTCAATTCCCATCTTGGCCATGGTAACAGAAATCAAATTGAAGGTTCCTCCATAAATAGAAGAGGATGACACGATATGGCTCCCACACTCGCAGATATTAAACAATGCAAAAAAGTTGGCTGCCTGTCCCGAGGAAGTCAGCATTGCCGCAGCTCCTCCTTCCAGCTCCGCAATCTTGGCCGCAACCGCATCATTTGTGGGATTCTGCAGCCTGGAATAAAAGTAACCGGAGGACTCTAAGTCAAAGAGCCTGCCCATGTCCTCTCCTGTGTCATACTTAAACGTAGTGGACTGGACAATCGGTATCTGCCGCGGTTCCCCATTTCCCGGAGTGTAGCCTGCCTGTACACATTTTGTGCTTATCTTATAATCACTCATTTTTATTATCCTTTCCTGCCGTTATTTTATGTAAAGAGACGCTGACAGCTTAATTATACAAAAAGAAGCCTATCCTTACAATAAAATTTCCATTAAAATACACAACGGCTGGCCCCCTGCTTTACATCGAAACCACTTGTTGATATAATGAAAACATCAGATAATAGCGGTTACAGAAAGTAGGTGATAATATGGGAATGACCAATAAACAATTTCAAGGTTTCGTCAGGCTTACTTTAGCCCAGATTGAAAGAGCCTTAAAAGAAACCCCTGATAATAAGGAATTACAGGAGTTAAAAGACATATTTCAAAATATGTTGGAAGATGGAGATTAAAATCAAATATAGTTCCAGGATTTTTTTACGGTCAAAAAAGAGGACGCCGCATTCTTTTCATTCTCTCAGGGCGTCCTCCCGACTGACCAGGAAAAAATTTTTCCGAAAAACAATATCAGCATCCCATACATCTGAGCAAATTCCGCATCTGTTCAATTCCTCTCTTTTGTGAGGTAATAATCGACTGCAAAATCGGTATCAGCTCCTTGCAGAGCGGGAAACAGAGGGCGTTTTCAGCCATCCGCACAGCCCCCTCGTGGTGAGGGATCATCTCCCACATAAAATCGCAGTTCACCTGGCCGCTTGCGCAGGCGCCCTTCATTTCACGGAACATCGTCTGCATAATCTTTTCTGTATTTTCCCGGTATCTGCACAAATCCTCTTTTGAATTTTTTTCCATGCAGCAGCATCTCTTTATATTCAGCATATCGCTTATGCTTTTGGTCTGTTCCTCAATGATCTGCTCCGCTATTTTGCAGAGCGTTTTATTTTCCGTGTATTTGAGGACATTCTTGGACATCTCGATAGCCGCCTGGTGGTGGGGGATCATCTGCATGATAAAATTACATGAAATGCTCTCCCCCTGCTCCGCGCCGGTCATACACCAGATCATTTCGTCCAGAATCCCGTAAAAAGTATAAAGGTATTCTTTAGCAGCATTATCAAATCTGCACTGTCTGTTCATATTGGCACCGCCTGTACGCCCTTTGTCTGCTTTGGACGCACCACTTTTTACTTCTATTATATTCGGCGCACTTTCCACAGTGACAGGAAGTTATACAGACCGGCGAACCCGCGGTCTCTGCCGCCTTATCCCAGAAGCGGCTCGTCCACCAGCCGGATCTCCCCGGACGCCTTTCCCTCCGTCTCAAAGATCAGTATGGTATTCTTCCCCTCTTTCAGCAGCGGAGCCGGAATATACAGCCGCTTTTGAGGGCCAATCTCCCAGAATCTTCCTATATTAAAGCCGTTCACCATGACACAGCCCTTCCCCCAGCCCGTAAAATCAAGGAAGGTGTCCCCCAGCTCCTGCGCTTCAAAGGAAAACTCATAAAATCCCGGCGTCCCCTCTTCCAGAGGCTTTTCAAAGTCCAGACCGGACAAATCCTCCAGGGGAAGACAGTACTGCTTCCAGTAATAAAGCTGGTGCCCGTTTACCACCACGTTGCCATCAATTCCCTTGCGCTGCTTCTCCATCTTATATCCGTAATTCACCCTTCCCATATTTTCCATCAGGACGGAAAGCTTCTTTCCCTTCGGAACCGGCTTCTCAAACACATGCTGATCCAAAAGCTCCCGGTCGTAAAGCGTCGCTACAGGCTTCTCATCCACAAAAATACTGGCCCGGTCATTGGCTTCCACAAGCCTGATCACCCCAATATCCCCTGTATACGCCAGATCGTTCTCATAGAGAATATAGCCGTATCCCTGCCCCAGCTTCTCCATCGACTGAGGCGATAAGCTATCGACCGGCACAGTCAAATTCGTCAGATTAGGAAAAAGCCCGGTACTGCGCTCCGCCTTAAGCGTCCCATACCCTTTCCGCTTAATATCCGCAGTCAGCTTCACCCCCGGAATCCGGACATATCTGGAGATCACCTCCCGGAAGGCTTCATACTTGGGCGTAATCTGCCCGTCCTCCGTCAACAGCGCGTCATAGTCGTAGGAAGTCACGTCCGGCGTCAGTTCCTCATAGTAATTCGCGCCGTTGGTAAACCCAAAGTTTGTCCCGCCGATAAACATATATATATTCACATGGCCCATATCCAGAATTTCATCCAAATCTCTGGCATGCTGCTCTGTGTCGCCGCCCATGTGCCCGGAAGCTCCCCAACTGTCAAACCAACCTACCCAGAATTCCATACACATCAGCGGATGGTTTTCGCCCACCTTCTTTTTCAGCACATTAAGCTGCAGACGTCCTTTTGACCCGAAGTTTACCGTTTGATGTACGCCGCCTACCTCGCCGCAGTTTAACATATCCTCCATGAAGCCGTCGGAAGTGACAAGGGGTACGCTGCAGCCGCACTCGATCATGAGATCCCTTAAATATTCCGTATACCTGCGGTCATTCCCGTAGGAGCCATACTCATTCTCCACCTGCATCATGATCACCGGTCCGCCCTCCGTGATCTGCAAAGGCGCGATCACTGTAAAGAGCCTCTCATAATACTCCCTCACATGCTTTAAGAAAGGCTCATAATTGCAGCGAAGCCGCATCCCATCCTCCTTAAGAAGCCACCAGGGCAGCCCCCCAAATTCCCACTCTGCGCATATATAAGGCGAGGGCCGCAGGATCACCCAAAGCCCCAGCTCCTGTGCAAGCCTTATAAAGCCGGCAACATCCCTATCCCCAGAAAAGTCAAAAACTCCTTTTTCCTTTTCATGGAAATTCCAGGGTATGTAGGTTTCCACCGTGTTACATCCAAGCATTTTCAGCTTCTCCAGCCGATCCCTCCAGTACTCGGGCACGATCCGAAAATAATGGATACTTCCGGAAACAATTTTTACTTTTTCCCCATCCAGATAGAAATCATCCTTAATCTCAAATCTGCAGCTCATAAATACTCTCCTTAATTCTCATTTTCCCATAACCTGCCTGCGGCCTATGCCACAATGTAACATAACAGCAAAAAAGGCAGGGTTTTCCCCTACCTTTTCATAAAGCAGGGAGGCGGCGCTGCCGCCCCTCCGCCTATTGTATTCTTTTTCCCTCTGCATGTACAGAACTTTTCTCTTTATTTATAAAGAGCGTCGAACTGTGCCTGCAGTTCTGCGGTAACATCATCGATACCCGCATCTTTCAGCTTCTGCTGATACTCGGCAACGATTTCCTCAGCAGTTCCGGAATACTTACCGAAAGCAATCTGCTTCATGTAGTTGGTCTGGATCTCGTTAATGTTCTGGATCTTAGCCTGGATATCGTCAACCTCTGCAACGAACTGTCCGTAAGGATATTCAATCTTGATGCTGTCATATTCATCATAAAGCTTGTCAACCGCATCCCAGTTGGTCTGTGCAGACCTGATCTCCAGATCATCGTTACGTCCCCACCAGAAGTTGGTTACCATACCAGCCTTCTCGTCGGTATATCCTTCAGGCTGCTGACGAAGACCTTCGTCATTCAACTCCCATGAAACACCCTCGATACCATAGTTGAACAGTTTGTAGCACTCAGGATCGTTCCTGAGCAGGTCATAAACCATCAGGGCTCTCTCAGGGTTAGCGCTTCCTGCGGAAATAGCCATAGCGCCGTGGGTGATGGAAAGAGCAACTACGTTCTTTGTCTCCTCACCAAAGTAGAAGAAGCCAACTTCAGCGTCCGGATCATCCTCAAAAATTTTGTTTGATATATCGCCAGGGCTGCAAAGACTTGTCCATGTCTGGGTGTGATGCTGCTCTGCCGCAACCTTACCGATCTTGAAATCGTCACGGTTGGTGGATGCAGTATTGTTCAGCACGTCTGTCTTCCAAACACCGATCTCATCCCATTCCTTCATCATCTTGGCAAACTCAACCAGAGAATCTGTATCGGTTACATAAGGTGAATAAACAGTATAAAGGTCATCCTTGGTACCGCCCCACATAGCGCCGGAATTGATACCGTCAATTGATACGTAGTTGGAGTGGGAAGAAATCCATCCGCCTGCCATCTGAGTATGCTGTGTACCGTCGGAATCCCAAGGAATAATGTCAGGATAAGTTTCCTTTACATATCTGAAGTAAGTGGTCATATCCTCCCAGCTATGTACACCGTCTGCAAGCCCGGCTTCCTTCGCCCAGTCAAGACGATAAGCAAAGCCATGGTTTGTCCACTGTGCGTAATTGTCCTCAGGCATCAGATAGATTTCACCGTTATACTTACACATTTCCCAATTCTCGGCAGGTACGCTTGCCCAGGTCTTGGGAGCGTAAGTCTTAAGCATATCCTCGGAAAGTTCAAGGAATGCGCCGTTCTTGGAGTTCGGCCATGCATCCAGCCAGTCGGAAGCGGTACCAACCAGGTCAACGGTTCCGTCCATACGGGCCAGTGTCAGGTTGTAGTTGGAAAGATAATCTGTCCAGGAAATGAAATTGGTTTCCAGTTCTGCGTTTACCTTCTCTGTAAGGATAGCGTTTAACTGCTCCATAACTGCCTCATAGTTGGCAAGCTTATCTCCTGAAGGAGCATCGCCGGTGGTCATGTAAACAATCTTTACATGCTCGGATGTGTCTACGTCCGCCCAGGGATCGTCGGATGAAGCGGATGCATCGTCCCCTGCTGCTGCGGAATCATCGGTCGCTGCCGCATCGTCGGTAGTCGCATCGTCGCCAGCCGCATCATCAGTAGATGCTGCGTCATCGGATGAGGATGTGTCTTCGGTAGCAGCGCCGTCGGATGAGGAAGAATCGCTTCCGCCCCCGCAGGCTGCCAAACTGACTACCATGGTGGCAGCCAGAAGTACTGCAAGTAATTTCTTTTTCATTTTTTACCTCCATTTGATTTTTTTATATTGAACCCTGCCTTGCAGAGGATCAACCTTTCTTGTCTGCGGAGCCGTATACATCTGCACACGGCATCCGCAATAAATTTCAATCAGTTTCATTAACCCTTTACTGCACCAACGGTGATGCCGCTGATGAAATACTTCTGTACGAAAGGATACAACAGTACGATGGGTCCCGTTGCCAGAACGGCATTAGCCATCTTTACACTCTCCTGAGGAATATCGCTTAAGTCCACGAACTGTCCCGCAACGGAGTTCTTCAGTGCATCTACCTTATTTACAACCTCATACAGAGTGTACTGCAAAGGCTTCACCGATACCTTCGAACCCAAAAACAGGGAGGACTGATACCACTCGTTCCAGTAACCCAGCGCCAGGAACAGACCGATGGTAGCCAGCGCCGGTTTGAGCATAGGCAGGATCAGGGAGATAAAGATTCTCATATCCCCGGCTCCGTCGATCTTACCGGACTCTGTGATCTCGTGAGGGATTGCCTTCACAAAGTTCTTCATCAGAATGATCAGCCAAGAGGACATCAGCAGCGGCAGAAGCACTGCAAAGTAGCTGTCCTGTAAGTGATAAATCTGTGTCATCGTCAGGTAGTAAGGCGCAAGACCTGCAGAAAACAGACTGGTAAAGTAAATGTAAAAGGAGATGGCGTTGCGAAAAGGGAAATCCCTTCTCTGCAATGCATAGCCCGTCATTGAAATGATGGACAGACCAACGCCGGTTCCCACTGCCGTCATCACGATAGTCAGCAGATAGGACCACCAGATTCCGCCGCTTTTCACTACCATCTTGTATGCTTCCAGGGTAAAGTCCTTTGGGAGGAGCTGTACGCCAAATTCCCTGATGGCTACCTCGCTGGTAAAAGAGGAACTTACGATAATAAGGAAAGGAACGACACAGCAGACTGCGTAAAAGGTGATAAACACATATCCGAATCCCCTGATAATCTTATCCGAAGTGCCAAGCCTTACCTTGGCGCTTGATTCCATTAAATCCATATTTTTATTTGCCATGATTGACCTCCGCTTCCGATTAAATACATTTGTCTGAAAGGTTGTTCTTTAAAACAGGGAGTAATCCGGTTCGATCTTCTTCACAACGTAGTTGACTACCATTACGATCACAAACCCTACAATAGACTGGTACAAACCTACCGCAGACGCCGTCATGAAGTTGAAGTCTGTCATGGTTGCGCGGTATACATAGGTCTCGATAATATCCGTCGTTTCATACAGAATCGGGTTCGTACCTACAATGTTGTAGAACAATCCGAAGTTACCCTTTACAATGCCGCCCAGCGCAAACAGAAGCAGAATAACAATGGTGGGCTTTAAAGAAGGAAGAATTATGTAGCGGATCCTCTGGAATCCGTTGGCGCCGTCTACCTTGGCCGCCTCCATCATCTCTCCGTCAATCCCCATGATTGAGGCGAAATATACTACCGAGTTATATCCTGTCTGCTGCCACAGATAGATAATTACCAGCAATACCGGCCACACACTTGGATCGGAATAGGGCTGCCATCGTTCCATTCCCAGTCTGGTCAGAATACCGTTTACAAAACCCGTATCGTAGTTTAACAGGTTGAATACCAGGATACCTACAAGTACCTGGGAAATGAAGTAAGGTAAAAACATCAGTGTCTGGGAAACCTTCTTGAACCATTTACTACGCATTTCATTGAGAAGGATCGCCACGAATACCGCCAGGAAATTTCCTAACAAGATAAATGCGATATTGTACAGGATCGTGTTTTTGGTCAGTGACAACAGCTTCCCTGAGCTTGCCAGGAACTCGAAGTTCTGCAGCCCCACAAACTTACTTCCAAAGATACCGTCCCTGTAGTTGTACTTGACGAATGCCACATAGATGCCCGGCAAAGGCACATAGTTGAACAAGAAGAAGAACACAATTGCCGGAAGACACATAAGAAGCAGTATCCGGTACTTCACGACCTTTTGGATAAAGGTCATTTCACCATTTTTCTTTCTTTTCATAACCCTCTCTCCCATCCTTTAGTTTTTTGAAATCGCTTTCTTGAAAATTATGATATAACTTCCGGGTGGGTTATGTCAATATGTATCTCACAATTTCCTTTTTTTCAACATTTTTAACATTTTTAACATATCATTTTTGGTTATTTTTCCGATTTTTAATTTATCGGGTTCTTTTTTTATCTAATCTTCATTTTTCTCTTCCGGTTCCGTGAAACTCCCTTGAAATTTTTTCAGAACATCCCTTCCTCCCGCATTTTTCCAAAAAAAGAAGACGGACTGTTACGTCCATCTTTTCTCCGTTCTTTTACAAATCCGATTGAAAACCGTTCCTTCCGGCCTGCCCCTTAGAACAAGGCTAAATCCCTGCCCGGGCTTATCTCTTTTTCCGATCTCTGCACATAGCGCTGCTCTCCCGCACTACCAGGGACGGCTCCACCATCCGCACTCTGGGCACAGATTCGTCCTTTTCAATCAGCCGGATCGCCGTGCTGATCAGCGCTTTCCCATATTCCTCATAATTGTAGTTCACGCTGGTAAGCTTCGGCTCCGCGGTCTCCGCCATGTAGGTATCATCATAGCTGACCAGGGTAATGTCCCCGGGGATCTCAAGTCCATGCTCATGAATGCTTCTGATTACCCCCCATGCGGCAAAATCGTTGATGGCAATCACTGCCGTGGGCTCACCGCCCTTTTGAAAAATACCGTTCATCTGTTCGTAGCCGGAACTGAAATCATACTCTCCCCCATTTCCAATCAGACCCGGGTCTATTTCCAGTCCCCTTTCCTTCAGGCACTGCTTATATTTCAATACCTTTTCATAAGTAGAAAGTACATCCATCCGGCCTCCCACGATGGCAATCTTCTCATGCCTGAGAGAAAAAAGATGCTCCATCACCAATTCCATGGACTTCATGGCGTTGATCCTTACGGTGTTGCACTGGGTTCCGTCCAGCTTTCCTGTAATAACCACCGGCGTCGTGGCCATCACATCATTCACCGCCTCCACATATTCCATACTAGATACCAGTTCATCTGCATGCCCTCCCAAAAGGATAATGGCGTCCACCCGTTCGTCCAGAAGACGCTCCAAAAGTTCTTCTTCCAGCTCCACATCCCCCAGAAAATTGTATAAAATCACCGAATAGCCCTCGCTCCTCGCCGCCGTCTCACATGCCACAAACATGGAGGCATAGTAAGGATTGCGGACATCCGCCATCAAAACCCCTATCTTCTTGCTTTTTGTCTCTGCAAGCCCTTTCGCAAAAGTGTTGGGCTTGAAATTATACTTCTCAATTACCTTGACAACCCTGTCTCTCTTTCCGCTGCTGACCTTTGCCCTGTTTGTCAAAACCCTGGATACCGTGGCCGGAGAGACCCCCGCCTCCTTGGCAATGTCATAAATTGTGATCGCTTTGTTTTCGCTTCCCCTCTTCGATTGCATATTTTCACTTCCTTCAATCGCATTTTTCGCTATTTTCTCCCTAGAATATTTTCCTCCTATGCTAATAATAGTAAAAAACGGATGTTTAGTCAAGAAGTTTCGAAAGCCCTTTCATACGACTCCTTCACCGAACTGCCCTACGGCTTATGGCTGCCCTGTTTCTTTCATTTTCCGCGCCCGGTCACACTCAATCCACTCATCCAGCGTCAGAGGCTCATAGTCCGAATAGCCGCAAAAACAGTTGATCATATTGCAGGGGATGTTTCTTCTGTTTCCTTCCATATCCGTGGTAACCGTTTCCCTGATCCGCCTCTGGAACTCTTCCAGCAGACGCTGGTCACTGGAATCGTGGACATGCCCGTACAGCATATAGGTTTTGGGATTTCCCTTTTCATCCAGGCGGTACTGCCCGTTATAAAAAAGAATCGGATAATGGCACAGAATCACCTTCCGCTTATGGTCCGAAAGCTCTTCATAGGGCCTGATCCACTGAAAGCGGCCCGCGTCCAGCTCCTTGTTCCGGAGGAACCTGTCATGATTTCCCTGTATCAGATAAAGCTTTCCCTTTAGCTGCCCCAGCAGACGGTTGGTCTGCTCCGCATTTCCCCAGGATAAATCCCCCAGAATCACCACCTCGTCATTACGCCTTACTTTTTTGTTCCACTTCCCCAGCATATATTCGTTCATCTCTTCCCCGTTTTCAAACCCGCGGCAATCCATTTCCCTGTTCATTGCCTCATGAAAAAAATGAAGATCCGCAATGTAATATCTCAAAGCCAGCCTCCTTCCTTCAGCAGAATCAGGCTTCTGTCATTATTCGCCCAAAGTGTGTTTGAATTTTCAGACACGCTCTGGAGCCGTCACAGGATTTTCAGGAAAAAAAAGAATCCACATCAGCCTCAGCCAACATCGTGGATTCCTGTTTGAAACTGCTGGTGGCCGGACTTGAACCGGCACGGGATTGCTCCCGAAGGATTTTAAGTCCTTTGCGTCTGCCTATTCCGCCACACCAGC